>MKVH01000002.1:0-300000 GCA_001899175.1 Candidatus Kapaibacterium thiocyanatum
GAGACCCTCGCGAGCGGTACCTACACCGTCATCGTCAGGACCTCCGATGGTATGGCTTCCGTACCCCTCGTCGTCAGACGATAGAAGCGCACGCAGGACAGGACTCTGCGAACAACGGACGTCCGATCTTCCTATGGAAGGTCGGACGTTCGTATTTGTTGGGCAGGCGAATTACTTCCCGATGCGCATGCCGAGTGCACGACTCGCTTCCCATCCGATGAGGGCGAGCTTTCGCGTCTGACCCCATCGGAATCCCGTGATACCGCCATCGCTCGTCACGACGCGATGACATGGGATGATGTAGCCGATGGAATTGCTTCCGTTGGCCGTACCGACGGCGCGTGAAGACGTGTTGCCGAGGCCCAGGCTGCGGGCGAGACCGGAATAGCTCCGCAAGGAGCCCTCCGGAATACGGAGCAGGGCATTCCATACCTTCAACTGGAATGGTGTTCCCTTCACATGCAGTCGTAGGGGTGATCTGCTCTCCGTGCCGTCGTGCAGGAAGGCATCAGCCGCACGATGATGATCGTCGGTCGCGGATTCGAGACGGGCGCTGGGCCAACGCATCCGCAGATCGTGAAGGGCCGTATCCACGTCGTCGCTGAAGTGCAGATGGCAGATACCCCGTTCCGTCGATGCCACGAGGTAGTCGCCGAATCGGGACCTGCCGAAGCAATAACGGATACGGAGGTTCCTTCCATGATCGCGGTAATCGTCGGAGGTCATCACGTCGAGCGTGATGGAATGACTGGTATGCATCGTGGAGGTCCGACGGAGTGGTACCGTCGTTTCATCGAACATGGTTTTCGCATGTCCGGACGTGATGTAGTGGAAGAACGTCTCCGGTTCGACACCCGCCCAGCGTTCGAAGAGATCGTGAAGTCGCCGGGTGGTGATTCCAAGACGTCGTGTCGTTTCATCCAGTACGATCGGTTCTGCGGCATGTGCCCGTACGTCGTCGATGATGGCGGCGACGAGTCGATAGTCCCGATCGTCGGAAGATGTCCTTGTCATGGCAGGCTCCTGTCGTCGACGTCGAAACTATGGACAAGGCCGGGGACGGACAATCCGGAAGTTGCCATCGTGAACCTCCGGAGACACGCGATATCCCGCAGGCGGGATCACATCGTCTTCCGGTAGTTCAGGATAGCCCATGCGTTCAACACGACTCCGATACCGAGAACGACGAAGAAATGCCCGCGAATATCGCCGAAGCTGCTACCCTTCAGCACGACCATCCGCATGACGTCGATGAAGTAACGGATCGGATTGATTCGTGTGAGAATCCCCGCCCAGTCGGGCATACTTTCGATGGACGTGAACAGTCCGCCGAGCATGATGAAGATCATCAGGAAGAAGAAGGCCACGAACATGGCCTGCTGCTGCGTGTCGGAGTAGGTGGATACGAGCAGGCCCAGGCCGAGCACGGCAAGCAGATAGACGGCGACGAAGGCCACGATCAGCAGGACGCTTCCTGCCGGAACGATGCCGTAGACCACGCGTGCGACCGTGAGGCCGATGCCCAGCACGACCAGCCCGAGGATCCAGAATGGAATCAGCTTACCGAGGACGAAATGATACTTCCTGATCGGCGTGACGTTGATCTGTTCGATCGTACCGATTTCCTTTTCCTTGACGATGTTCAGGGCCGACAGGTATGTCGCCACCATCGTCACGAGCAGGGCGAGGATACCCGGTACCATGAACATCCGGTAGTCGAGGTGGGGATTGAACCTGTTCGATGCCGTCACGTCGATCATCGGTGCCGGAGGGTATCGCGATGGTTCGAGCAGCCGCAGCCGGATCGCGGTGTTGTAGTCCGCGATGATCCTGCCGAGATAGGCGCCGCCGAGATTCGCCTTCACACCGTTGATCGCATTGACGGCGATGAAGAGTTTCTGTCCGTTCTCACGGATGAGGTTGCGGTCGAAGCCTGCCGGTATTTCGAGGATGAGGTCGGCCTTGTCCTGTTCGATGAGCGCATAGCCTTCGTCGAACGATGCCGGCCAGGCGGCGAGCCTGAAGTATCCGGATGCCACGATACGACGCGTCAGCTCGCGCGATCCGACGGAGTGGTCGTGATCGACGATGCAGAGCGTGACGTTCTTCACTTCGAAGTTGGCTGCCTGTGGCAGGATGAGCAGTTGCATCACCGGCATGACCATGATCATGGCCAGGATCGTCCTGTTCCGGAATATCTGACGGAACTCCTTCTGCAGCAGGAATTTCAGCGTTCTCATGCGAGGCGTACCTTGAATTTCCGGAGGCTGATGATCGTCAGCACGAGCGTCATACCGGTCAGGACCAACGTCTCCCTCCAGATCGAAGCCAGACCCGTACCCTTGATCATCACCGACTTGACGATGATGTAGTACCACTTCGCCGGCACGGCATTGGAGATGATCTGAAGCGGCAGCGGCATGTTCTCGATCGGGAACATGAAGCCGCTGAACAGTACGGTCGGCAGGAGCATGCCCATCATCGAGAAGAGCATGGCCGTCTGCTGCGTATCGGTCAGCGTCGAGATGAGGAGACCGAGCGACAGCGACGTCACGATGAAGAGCGTGCTTTCGAGGAAGAGCAGGACGATGCTGCCGTTGACAGGGAGGCCCAGGACGAAGATGCTGAGCAGGATGATCGTCGTGACGTTGACCAGTGAGAGAATGAGATAGGGAACGACCTTGGCCACGATGACAAGGAACGGTCTGAACGGAGAGACGAGAAGGATTTCCATGGTGCCGAGTTCTTTCTCCCGGACGATGGAAATGGACGTCATCATCACGCAGACGAGCATGAGGACAAGGGCCATGACACCGGGGACGAAGTTCGGTGCTCCCTTCAACTGCGGATTGTAGAGCATCCGCACCTCCGTCGTGATGCGATAGGGAAGAGCCGTGGATTGTATCATCTGCGTCTGATAGTCCATGACGATGGACGTCAGATAGTTCGTCAGCGTCGTCGCCGTGTTGGGCTCGGAAGCATCGGCGATGATCTGGATGCCGGCCTTGTTGAGGTGGACGAGATCGTCGTTGAATCCTGCGGGGAACACGACGGCGAGTTTGATGCGCCCTTGACGGAATGCCGCATCGATGTCGCCGTGCTTCGGAATCGTGCGTTCGATCCTGAAGTAGCTGCTGGCGGCGATCCTGTCTATGATCTGTCTCGATGCGACGTCGTGCGCTTCGTCCATGACGACGATGGTCGCATTCTTGACTTCGTTCGTGAGGGCGAAGCCGAAGATCATGATCTGGACGACGGGAAGACCGAACAGGATGAGGAGGGTCTTCCTGTCTCGCAGGACATGCAGGAACTCCTTCCTGATGAACGTCAGAAGCTGGTTCATGATCTCAATCTCCCGACCGTTTCGCTCCACGGGCGAGCGTGTAGAAGACGTCGTCCATCGACGTCGCGTCGAACTGCCGTTTCAGATTGGAAGGACTGTCCATAGCCTCGATGGCACCGTCGACCATGATGGAGATGCGATTGCAGTATTCGGCTTCGTCCATATAGTGCGTCGTGACGAAGATGGTCACTCCTCTGTCCGCCGCGGCATAGATGAGATCCCAGAACTGCCTGCGTGTGACCGGGTCCACTCCGCCCGTGGGTTCGTCGAGGAAGACGATGCTCGGTTCGTGCAGGAGGGCGACGGAGAAGGCGAGCTTCTGCTTCCATCCCAGAGGCAGTGAACCGACGAGTTTCTTGACCTCGTGTCCGAGCTCCAGCCTGTCGATCAATTGTTCGCTCTTCGTCTTGAGATCCTTGTCCGACAATCCGTAGATGCCTCCGAAGAACCTGATGTTCTCGGCGACGGTAAGATCCTCGTACAGGGTGAACTTCTGACTCATGTAGCCGATGTTGCGCTTGATGCGTTCAGTGTCGCGATAGATGTCGAAGCCTGCGACCCTGGCTTCGCCGGAGGACGGTCTGGAGAGGCCGCAGAGCATGCGCATGGCGGTCGTCTTGCCCGCGCCGTTGGCACCGAGGAAGCCGAAGATCTCACCACGGCGGACCTCGAAGGTGATCTCGTTCGCGGCGATGAAGTCACCGAATCGCTTCGTGAGCTTGTTCGTCCATATCACCGGATCTTCCATGTCAGGGCTTCATGAGTCGGATGAAACAATCTTCGATGGTCGGCTCGATCGTACGTATCTCGATGTCATCGTGTCCATGATCTGCGAGATAGGTGCGGAGGCGGCTCGTATCGGGGAGGGCCTCGTTGCCGAACGTCACGTGCAGGTATTCGCCGAAGGCGAAGCAGCTCGACGTCGCTTGGTAGCTCTCCATGTCGCGCAGCAGCCGATACATGTCGGCCGATCTCACGGCGAAGAGCGTATCGGGATAGGAGCGTACGATGTCGCCGGGTGTGTCTATCGACAGGATCCGGCCGCCCTGGATGAGAGCGATCCTGTCGCACAGCATCGCTTCGTCCATGTAGGGTGTCGACACCAGGATCGTGATGTCCTGGGCCTTCAGACGCTTGAGCATCTCCCAGAACTCCTTGCGCGATACGGGATCCACACCGGTCGTGGGTTCGTCAAGGAACATCACGGAGGGTTTGTGGATGAGGGCACAGCACAGGGCGAGCTTCTGCTTCATGCCGCCCGACAGCTTACCCGCGCGGCGTGTCCTGAACGGTTCGAGCTGGACGTAGATGTCCTTTACGAGGTCGTAGTTCTCCTCGATCGTCGTTCCGAAGAGCATTGCGAAGAAATTGAGATTCTCCTCGACGGTGAGGTCCTGATAGAGGGAGAAGCGTCCGGGCATATAGCCCACCCTTCCGCGTATCGCCTTGTAGTCGCGTACGACGTCGTATCCTTCGACGCTTGCCGTACCGGCATCGGGGAGCAGGAGCGTGGTCAGCATGCGGAAGATGCTGGTCTTTCCTGCGCCATCGGGGCCGATCAGACCGAACAGCTCACCGCGCCGTACCGAGAAGGATACGTCGCGTACGGCCTGGACGGTTCCATCGTCGTAGGTCTTGCCGATACCGTTCAGGATCACTGCATCCATGCGTGCCTCACTTGAAGCGTACTTCACCGTACATGCCGATCTTCAGACGACCGTCGTTCTTCACGCGGACCTTGACGGCATAGACGAGGTTGGCACGCTCGTCCTTCGTCTGGATGGTCTTCGGTGTGAATTCGGCCTTGTCGCTGATCCATGAAATCGTTCCGGAGTACTCCCGGTATCCGTTCTGTCCGTCGTCGACGAGAACGCGTACGTTCTGGTTCAGGCGGATCGACGAGAACTGGTTACCCGTGACATAGGCGCGCAAGGTGACGGTGGAGAGATCGCCGATCCTGTAGAGCGGCTTGCCGACGGCCGTCACTTCCTGCGCTTGGGCATACTTGGTGAGGACGGTGCCCGGGATGCGATTGACGATCCTGCTCTTCGCGATCTGATCGTCGAGTTGCTCGATCTGCACACGAAGGGGGATGGCTTCCTGCGTGATGCTCTGCGACGAGATGCCGAGCGTGGAGTACTGGGCATCGATCTGCTTCTCCAGCACTGCGACCTGGGCCCGCGCATCGTCGAGCTGTTTCGTCGTCGCAGCTTCGGCCTGTACGAGCTTTGTGACGCGTTGCAGCTCGCGTTCGGCCGTGACGAGCTGTTCCCGCAGTGCTGCGATCTGCGTCGCGATCTGCGGCTTCCTGCTCAGCACTGCGTCGATCTGTGCGACGAGTTGCTTCTTCTTCAGATCGAGCTGCGTCGTATCGACGTAGCCGACGTCCTGGCCGTCGACGAGAGTCTGGCCTTCCTCGATATCCAGACGTTCGATGAGGCCCGTGGCCTGGGACGATACGATGACTTCCTCCGTCTCGAAGGTACCGGCTGCGTCGGCATCGTTGTCGCCGTTGCCGCATGCCACGACGATCGATGCCGTCATGACGATCATGATGAACTTCGTGAACATCGATTCCTCGGATTACTTGCCGGAAGTGGTTTGATGGCCGTACTGGGCCATGAGCAGTTGCATGCCGTGGAGCAGTCGGTCCTGTCGGGCCAGATCCTCCGCATGTACTTCGCGCAGATAGTCGTTGGCCGTGATCGTACCGCCCTCGAGCTGGGCTTCGGCCGTGTTCTTCACCGATGCGCGCAGGACGATGATGTCGTCGTCGAGCTGCATCAGTTCGGCATATTTCTTCATGTCCGTTTCCTGTTGCGTGAGCGTCAGCTTCGTGTTGAAGAGGAAGGTCTCCTGCTGCACATCGACGATGGCGCGGTTCACATCGAGTAGTTCGCGCTCGCTGCCTGACGAATACAGGCCGGTAAGCGACCATGTCAGGCGCAACCCTCCGACATAGTAGGCCTCGAAGGAGTTCTTGAGCATGTTCAGCGCGGGCTTGCCGTATCCACCCTGGAAGAACAGGCCGACACGCGGCATACTGCGTGCGTCGATCGCGTCGTACTGTGCGTCGATGATTCTGCGCTGGGCATCGTAGAGACGGAGCTCAGGTCTGTCGATACCGTTCGAGAGCTGGATCGATGCCGGCTTCACGAGAACGACCTTCTCGTCGAGCGGGCGGTCCATGAGCAGTCCGAGCATGGCGGCATAGGTACGGCGGGCGCTGCCGAGCTCGATGTCCCGTTGGCGGGTTTTCAGCAGTTCGGCCTCGAGGACGTCGACGTTGCTTTTCAATGCCGTCCCGTTGGCCACGGCGGCCTTCATCTTCCGGATGGCCGCATCGAGGTCCTGTTTCAGTACGGCGATCTGTGCGCGTTGTTCGTCGATCAGCAGGATGCCGAAGAAGATCTGGTTGATACGTTCCCTGAGCTTGTACAGCTCGACGTCGATCTTGCGCTCTTCGGCCGTCGTCGAGACGTCCTGGATGCGTTGCTGTCGCGATATCGTCCCGCCATCGTAGAGCGTCTGCGATACTTCTCCGTAGACCTTGTACTGGTCCCTGCTCGGCGCATCGATGTTGATGCCGGGGAAGGAGATCGGAACCTGCGTCACGTCGGACTGATACGTGGCCTGTCCACTGATGCTGACCTGCGGAAGATAGCCCTTCGCCACGTTGTCCATCGAATAGTCGCGGCTGCGTGCAAGGAGTTCGCGTTGTCGTGTGAGCGGATAGTGCTCCGCGGCGCGTTGCTGGCATTCGTCCAGGGTGAGTCCTGCCGGCGTCTGGGCTTGCATCGCCGCGACCGATATCATGATGCCGCAAGCGACGGCGACATAATGCATGACCGTATGTTTCATGACTGCCTCGTCTCCATTGCTGCCTTCACCCATAGTGGAATCAGCGTTCTGCGTTCCTGCATCAGCGCCATGAAATCTTCCTGCTTCATTCCTGTTCCATACTGGAGCAGGGGACGTCCGATGAAGGGAAAGATGGTCAGACCCAGCAGGTTCATGATGAGATGGAGGGGATGGATCGCTGCCGCTCTGCCTGCGGCCACCTCTTCCTTGTATTGCTGCAGGAGAAACGAATTCGTGAGTGCGTTCTTCACGCCGATTTTCGATCCTATGCGTTCGGGATTCGCCTGGATCTCGCTGAAGATGAAGACCGGCATTTCCGGTGCGCGTTCCAGCATGTCGATGTAGCGGTTGACGATGGATGTGAATTTCTCCCCCAGCGTCGTGGACTTGTCGTTGACGACGGCGATGACGCCCTGTCCGAACTCCTGGAGGTTCTCCGTCATGATCAGTTCGAACAGCTTTTCCTTGCTGCGGAAGTAATAGTTCAGGAGGGCGAGGTTGATACCTGCCTGTTCGGCGATGTCGCGCGTCCTCGTTCCCGCATAGCCTTTCTGCAGGAACAGCTTGCGCGCGGCTTCCTTGATCCGTTCTTCCGTCGTTGGGTCCTGTTGTGTTTCTCCGGCAGTCACGTCGGCCCTTCTCGATGTGTGATGCGTTCGACGGACGCGAAACTAGGTTGAAACGGATGATTCAGCAAGAAGATTTAATCAAATGATTAATCACTTCGCATGTGACGTTGTCATAGCGAAGCGTATCGACGAGGGGAAGCTCGGGGAAGGTACGGCGTACGCCGTCGGTCCTGGGCTGGTATGACAGGACCTTGATGGCGGATGGCTCGATAGTCGCAATGGTCGGGACAGGACATCTGATCATGGATCAGAAGGTTTTGGCTGCGAGCCTATACGTCATGCCGGTGACGATATGGATATCGGGCGCGGATCATCAGATCGACAATCCGGGAGTGTCGTCGAGCATCCTGTTCGCTGGAACGGCTTCGTGTGGTGCATCGGGGATATGATATCCGATATCTGGACAGCACGTCGACGTCTATCGCCCCGCAAACAGCCACGATTGCCTGTTCGTATACCGCTACGATACCCTGTCCATCAGCTGCCGCCCGAGCGTTTCCAGGAGCGTCTGAGCATGGGTGAAGGGCAGGGCGTGGAGATGACGGAACGCATCGTCGCTGAGGTCCTGCACCAGCGTACGGGCATCGGCCAGCACTCCGAGCGCCTCCATCATGGCGATGACGTCGGGAATGCGTTCCCGTGACAGTCCGCCGTTGGTGAAGAATTCCTCGATGAGCGCGGCATATGTCACGTTCTCGTGATTCCGTGCACGTTCACGAGCGGTAAGGACGAGCCACGTGCGCTTGCCCTCGACGATGTCGCCGCCGGGAGTCTTGCCGAAGGCTTCACTGCCGATGAGGTCGAGGAGATCGTCCTGGACCTGGAAGGCGATGCCGATCTCGCGTGCGAACGTGCGGAGATGGTCCAACGTCGTCGAGTCGGCGCCGGCCATATGGCCGCCGATAGCTGCCGAGGCTTCGAGAAGCTTGGCCGTCTTCTTCGTGATCATGCCGAAATAGTCGTCGACGGTCACGTCGTCGCGATGCATGAGGGCGAGGTCGAGCGCCTGTCCGTCGCAGACGTCGATGAGACCGGTGCTGAAGGCGGACATGACGTCGAGTGGACGCGGAGAGTGAGCTGCCGATCGTTCGAGGAGACGCATGGCCATGCC
This sequence comes from Candidatus Kapaibacterium thiocyanatum, assembly GCA_001899175.1. Lineage (NCBI taxonomy): Bacteria > Pseudomonadati > Bacteroidota > Eximiradiia > Eximiradiales > Kapaibacteriaceae (SeqCode) > Kapaibacterium (SeqCode) > Kapaibacterium thiocyanatum (SeqCode). The sequence continues at coordinate 8,945 of MKVH01000002.1, forward strand.
GATCATGACGTCGCCCGAAAGGATGGCCGTACCATCGTTCCATTTCACATGGACGGTGGGCCTGCCGCGTCGGATGGGCGAGCTGTCCATGATGTCGTCATGGACGAGCGTGAAGTTGTGGAGCAGCTCTACGGCGACGGCAGCGGACAGGCAATGATGGCGGGAGCCGCCTGCGGCCTCGCAGCAGAGGATGGTGAGGAGTGGGCGTATGCGCTTGCCCCCGCCGTCGAAGAGATAGCGGACGGGTGCATAGAGGGAATCGGGTTCCGGGAACTCGTCGAGGAAGGACGTCAGCGTTTCTTCGATTTCTTCGAGATGCGATGCGAGTGTCGTTTGCGGTATGGACATGGTCGTGATTCGTTGATAGCTCGAAAGATTATGCCGACGATCGCAGCCGTGCGTGGCGCAGGTCTGCGATCGTCGCGCTGCCGGTCAGGAACATCCACTGACGCAGATGCAGTTCCAGGGTCCGGAGCAAGGCGACGGCCCCGGTCACACCCTCGTTCATGATGGCGGAGATGACGGGACGTGCCACACCGCAACAGTCGGCGCCGAGAGCGATGCATTTGGCGACGTCCGTACCGCTCATGATGCCGCCCGAAGCGATGAGGAGTGGACGAGGTACGACGGTGGACAGAACGGAAGCTACCTCCCGTACGCATTCGGCCGTCGGAATGCCTACGTCCCACAGGTGATCCATGCGCTGTCCATCGTCGCGCCGCAGGATTTCGACACCGGCCCAGGACGTACCTCCCGCACCTGCGACGTCGATACCATGAACGCCGACGCCAACGAGGCGTCGAGCCACGGCCCCGCTGATTCCGGCACCGACTTCCTTGACGATGACCGGTCGGTCCGTTCCTCGTACCAACGCTGCGATTCCGTCGAGCACACCGCGGAAGCGTGGTTCGCCTTCGGGCTGGAGGAGTTCCTGCAATGGATTGAGATGCACGGCGACGATGTCCGCACCGAGCGAGTCGAGAACGTGCATCAGACGCGGTTCCGTGTTCTTCCAGTCGGCGATCTGTGCCGCACCGATATTGGCTACGAGGGGGAAGGTCCGTTCTGGACGGGCCGCACTGGCATAGGTGGGAAGCTGGGCTTCATCGACCATTGCCGCACGTATGGAACCGAGGCCCATCGGTATGCGCAGTTCGTCGCATACCTCGCCGAGCATGGTGTTGATGCGTTCTGCATCGGCATATCCTCCCGTCATCCCGGTGATCATGATGGGCATCGAGCACGGATGACCGAAGAAGGAGATGTCGGTCGTTACGTCCGCAAGATCGATTTCGGGCAGGGCATCGTAGTCGAGCTCGTAGCGTTCGAGGCCCGTCGTCTTCGCTCTGAACGTCACATCGTCATTGACGCACAGGTCGACGTGCTGCTGCTTGCGTGATGGGAGGGAATGATCCTGCACGGTGGTCTTCCGATGGAACAACGCCGGCAAGTTACGCAGGTGGGGCGACTGTAGGGGGATCACGGAGTACCGGTATTCTACGGTCGTGTCGTCGAATGACGAGTGCGATACCACGACCGGAACGCTACGGTTGCACGATCGACATCATCCTGTATGTACACTACCGATGTTCGGACCAACAGGGTACGACCCGATCCGGTGTTCAGGGGCATGAACAGGATCCTATCGGTAGGCGAAGACGTGCACCGGCGTCCGTGTACCTGGTTCATCGACGAACGATCACGTCCTCGCTCATTCCATCGCGACGAATCGCTGGCCGGGGAGGCGGCGTACGAAGCCCCTGAATTCGAGATCGAGGAGCGTCTGCAACACGGTATCGACGGAGAGGGCCGTCTCGCGGGCGATGTCGTCGACGTACGTCATGCCGTTGCCGATGGTGTCGATCAACCGTCGTTCGATACCGGAGAGCTCCGGACGTGGTCGTGCGCCGAGCCCGGGCAGCCTGTCGATACCGAGATCCTCGAGAAGCTGTCGCGCATCGCACAACGTACGGGCATGACCACTGGCGAGCAGGGCATTGCATCCGGCACTGCGCTGGGATGTGACGGGACCGGGAACGGCGTAGAGCGGGCGATGATGCTGCCGTGCGAACTCGGCGGTGATGAGCGCCCCACCGGTACGTTTGCTTTCCACGATGACGACGGCATCGCCGAGACCGCTGATGATCCTGTTGCGCTGAGGGAAGTATGGAGGCAAGGCCGCCTGGCCCCGTGCATATTCGCTGACGATGCACCCACCACCGTCGACGATACGTTCGGCAAGTCTCTTCGCATGGGCGGGAGTGATGCGATCGATACCGCATGCGATGACGGCGGCGGTGATACCGCTCATGGCGATTGTGGCTTCGTGAGCGAGTGTGTCGATGCCGTTGGCGAGTCCGCTGACGATGCAGCATCCGGCTTCGACCCATGCCCTGACCAACGACTCGGTGACGGGTCTGCCGTACTGTGCCGTTGCGGCACGTGTACCGACGACGGCGATGGCCGGAACGTCGTCGGGCGGCAGCCGACCGCGCACGTCGAGCACGATGGGTGGATGGGGGATGGCACGGAGCCGTGCAGGGTAGGTATCGCAGAAATACGTGACGATGGTCGAATCCGCGGAGGTATCGACGGGCGGCACGTCGGTATCGTCGAGTCCGAGTGGCAGTCCGATCGTCCTGCCGATCCTGTCCAGTGCTTCATCGATCGTCCCGCATGTCCGCACGAGTGCGATGATATCGGCCGACGTCAGGCCGCGCATGCGGGTGAGGGCTACGATATCGTCGACGGGCCATGGTGACTGCATGTCCTATCGTGCGATGACGCGGTGAATCGTGACGTTCGTCAGAACGCTACGAGTCGTGCACGCACGGCATCGCCCACGGCTTCACGGATGTCGGACGTCGGTAACAGCGCGATCACATCCGTCAATGCATGTTCGAGCGAGCTGCGGAAACGCTGCAGTTGCGGAAGGAGTTCGGCGATGAAGGGCGCGTCCGTCGGGATCTCGACGTGGATCTTGCCGAGTTCGGCGAGCAGGGCGACGATGTCCGCTTCTTCCTGCGACGAGCAGTCGACGATGTCCTCGACACGGTTGCCCCGATAGCACGATACCTGCCAGTTGAACATCGTCCGTGTGGCTTCGGCACGTGTGATACCATCCGGCAGCAGGATCGTCCGCCGATGCTCGTCGGGCAGTTGCTCCAGTGCCGGCGTATACCAGGAAGCGAGAGGACGAAGGCGATGACGTTGTTCGATCTCGTGCAGGAGTGCGAGGGCGAGCTGACGGAGATTGGTACGGTCGCGGCGCCATGCCATCGCGAAGCGATAGATCCAGCGCTGCTCTTCCGCCGTCAATCCGAAGACCTGTTCCATGAAGTAGACGTCGACGCGGCGACGGTCGCGTTCGACGCCATCCGGGCGCACGGCATCGGAGCTGTCCGTACCGTATTCGACGGCGAGGGAATGGACGGGCCGGCGCATGAAGTCACGATGACGTCTGATATCGACGGCGAGGAGCATGGCATCGGTCGGTACGGGGAATGCGGCCACGTCACGTACGGTGATGTCCTGGGCATGATGGTCGCGCCTGAACAGCTCGTAGAGAAAGAGACCCATGGTGGAGTTCATCCACAGTGCGAGAGGATCGGCCAGGCGCTCGTCGGTGAGCGTGATGCCGATGGCGGCATCCGTGATGAAGGCATGGACGGGGTTCGTCGTGACGATCCAGCGTCCGTCCTGCACCTTCGGTACGATGAGATGGGGAACGTCCGTGGTGCCGATCGTCCACCAGGGATCGCGTACACGCACGGTCGCACGAAGATGGATCCCCTCCCGCTCGAAGGCTTCGATACGGGTGAGGACGTTGAGACCTTCCAGTTCCTGGCGTCCGGCATCGATCATGAGAAGCCGATGGTCGGCACGGGGCATGCCCGCGATGCTCTCCAGCTCGTCGGCCGACATGATGGTCGTCGTATCCACCATGTTCCCGTTCGGAAGGGAGCGCTGCCAGAACTGCATTTCGAGATGGGCATCCGCGATGGTATGCATGTCGGGCAGGAAGAAGTCGTTCGCTCCCGTGCGCATGCCACCCGTCGCATGACCGACGTCCGAGAGCGGGCGCAGGCGTCCCGTAACCTTGCGGACGATGCCTGCGACGATGTCCGGCGGTACCAGGAAGTCGAACCACCCCTCTTCACCCAGGCCGGCACTGGCGCGGATGAGGCGTTGCGGTACGACGCGTACGAGGACTTCTTCATTGACCTTGCCTCGCTCGCTCGCGTCGAGATAGCCGAGGAAGGCGTCGATGGCCGCGATCCGTTTGGGTTCCGCCTCGCGTGGTGCGTCGGACGTGGGGAAGAAGTTGGCGAGCGGCTGACGGATGTAGACGAAGCGTGCGGGCATGGTATCGTTCGCCTCCCGCTGACGTGCGATGATGCAGCAGAGTCCGGCATCCGGCGTGGAGAAGGGCTGCGCATCGCTCATGAAGATCCTGTCGATCGAGAAGCGCGAGGCCAGGATACCACGCAGCGTGGCATAGCGCGGGTCGTGCAGGGCTGACATCGGGAGGAAGAGGACGACGGCGCCCTGGGGCGTCATCGACAGTCGCTGCAGGAGCAGGCGCAGGCGATGACGTTCCGTGACGTCGGTCGACGTGAGGCAGACGAGATCCCAGGCGCCCTGGACGTGATCGTGCCTCCGTATGATGCGCACATCGGAAGGATGCTCGAGATGACCGCTGCCACGGAGCAGGACGAGGCGCTCGTCGTCGGGCGTCGGTGCATAGATCCGGGCATCGGGTATCGTGTTTGTGCGCGCGAGGGCGCGAAGCCGTACGGAACAGAGGCCAGTACTCGGACCTATTTCCAATGCGCGGATCGTCGAATCGGGATGGATGTCGGCAAGGATGGAGCGCAGGGCCACGTCGATGACGTCGACGGTAGGCACGGCGCGTTGCTGGCGTGCGAGGCACCATTGGAGGATCGTATCGACGGCGCTATGCAGGTCGCGAGCAGCGAGGCGTTCGCCATCGAAGCGATGGAGGAACTGCGCGAGATCCGCCAGCGTACTCCGGAAGATGTCGGCGCGCTGCTGGACCACGTGCAGGTCGTCCACGCGCGACGGGAACATGGGATAGCCCCGTTCGTGCGCATCCCTGAAGTAGGCGCCCACGATGTCGAGCATGAGGCGTGTGCCGCGCATGCCCCAGGGAATGGACAGACGGTCGAGATCTTCGGCGCGTCGCATCTGAAGGAGCGTGTAGGCCGTGACGGACGTGACGAGACGCAGGACCTTGTCGCGTTGCAACGGACTGCGGTCCGTACATGCGATCATCTCGTCGGCGGCCTGCGTGATACGCGAGGCGAGGAACGTTGCCGGATCGCGTGCGGGATGAGGAGACGTATGGACGACGGTATCGCGGAGGATGGTCCGGAGCGCGTCCGTGACCATGACCGATGCTGCCGATGCGCGGACGTCGTCGAGCGTCACCACGTCGGCTCCGGAGATGGAGCGTACGATCTGCTCTTCGTCGGGCAGGCGGCGCGTGACTGCATCGGTGACGAAGACGACGCACCGGCGGAAATTGACGAGGGCGAACAACGGCGCCTGCATCCGTGCTGCCACGCTCCGGGCACGGTCGCGCGCGAACTCGTCGTATGGACGATCGGAAGGGGACAGGGCCTGAAAAAGACAGAGTGGTTGTGCGCCGTCGCCGCGTACGAGGACGAAGGTCCCTTCCACGCCCGAGATGGCTTCGCACGTCAGATCCAGATCGGCGCGCTCGATGGCATCCTGGAGGCAGAGCATCAGGAGCGAGCGTGCATGTTCTTCCATGAGTCCACTCATGCCGACCGCTCCTGCAGATCGGTGACGCGTGCGATCAGTCGTTGCGCTTCCTCAAATGAAGGCGCTTCGGCGATGATGCGCATGATGGGTTCGGTGTTGGAGGCGCGGACGTGGACCCAGCGGTCGGTCCAGGCTGCGTGCAGACCATCGTCGTCGTGGATGATGGCATCGGCGAATGCCTTCCTGCATTCGTCGAGAAGCGGGCCTATCGCAGCCCTGTGGTCGAGCGTCATCTTCGTCTTGATCATGTCGTACCGCGGCAGTTCGGCCACTGCGGCCGACATCGTGACGGCCTTGAGCCGAAGCAGGGCCGTGACGAGACCGATACCGACCATGGCGTCCCGTCCGTAGTGACATGCCGGATAGATGACGCCGCCCGATCCCTCGCCGCCGATGACGGCACCGACGTTCTGCATCCTGCGTACGACGTTGATCTCACCGACAGGTGCGCGATACGTCGTCTGCTTCGCCGCCGCCGCCACGTCGTCCACGACGCGTGTCGTGGAATAGTTCACCACGACGGGCCCGGTATTGCCGTAGGCCAGGACGGCCGCCGTCGCCAGTGCGATGGTATTCTCCTCGCCGATGGGTTCGCCGTGCTCGTCGTAGAGGACGAGGCGGTCGCCGTCCGGATCGACGGCGATGCCGAAGTCGGCCCGTTGCTCACGGACGGCCTCGCCGAGTCCCGTGAGGTTCTCGGCGGTGGGTTCGGGAACGTGGGGGAAGATGCCGCTGCCGTCGCAATGCAATGGAATGACCGTATAGCCGAAGCGTTCGAGGAGCTTGGGCACGATGAAGGAGCCGCTGCAGTTGACGGCATCGACGACGACGCGCTTGCCGTTGGCATGAGGTGCGCGTTGTACGACGCTGAGGCCGAGGATGGTGCTGATGTGACGTTCGATGGCGTTGTCGACGTGGACGACGTTCCCGCTCTGCTGATCGGCCGACAGGACGAAGAGACGATTGTCCACGTGATGCCATAGAGCATCGTTCTGGGCTGCATCGAGGAAGACGCCGTCGGCGCCGATGAACTTCAGCCCGTTCCATGGGGCCGGGTTGTGCGATGCCGTGATGGCGATGCCTCCGGCCGCATCGCTGTGTTCGGTGAACAACTGGACCGTCGGCGTCGGAACGAGGTCGAGCATGTGCACGGTGCGCCCACAGGCGCGCAGGGTGCCCAGGACGACGTCCGCGATCCACGTACCGGAAGGGCGTCCGTCACGTCCGACGACGATGGGGCCCTGGGGTTGCAGTGCCGAGAACGCTGCCGTGTAGTCTGCCACGATCGATGGGGTGAGCGAGTCGCCGAGCGTGGCACGAAGACCCGAGATGCTGCGGATGAGGGGCATGGAGTGACTGCTGATGATGGTTCAGTTGGAGCGCTGACGTACGAGACCTTCGATGTCGTCAGCACGACGTGGCAATGCGCGCGACATGTTGACGGGATCGCCCGTCGTGATGAGGATGTCGTCCTCGATGCGGATGCCGATGTTCCACCACTTCCTGTCGCACGGACTGCCGTTGGCGATGTAGATGCCGGGCTCGACGGTGATGACGGAGTTGGGTTTGAGCGGTCCGCGCGTTCCCGCATCGTGGACGTCGAGGCCGAGGTAGTGGGACGTGCCGTGCATGAAGTACTTGCGTACGTCGCTATCGCTGTCGATGATGCCGAGTGCGCGCAGTCCCCTGATGATGACCTTGCGTGCGGCTTCGTGCGGTGCGTTGAAGGTATTGCCTGCGCGTGACGCTGCGATGCCGCTGTCCTGCGCCTCGAGTACGATGTCGTAGATCTGACGCTGTTCCTTCGTGAAGCGTCCGTTCACCGGAAACGTGCGTGTGATGTCGGCGGTATAGCCATGATATTCCGCACCGCAGTCGGCGAGGACGAGGTCGTCCGATGTGGTACGGCGGCGGTTGGTGACGTAGTGCAGGATGCAGGCGTTGTAGCGCGAGCCTACGATGGAGGGATATCCGACGTCCTCGGCACCGAGACGCTTGAACGTGTATTCCATCAACGCTTCGAGTTCGTATTCGGTCATGTTCGGCTTCGCGCCCTTCATCATGGCGATATGGCCTTCGATGGAGATGTCGATGGCACGCTGCATGAGACGAAGCTCGGCCGTATCCTTGATTTCGCGCATGGCGGCGAGAAGAGGAAGGGTCGTTGCCAGGACGAGATCCGGGTATCGTTCCTTCAGACCCTTGCGAGTCTCTCCATCCATGTAGACGTTGCGTCCGAGAACGGAGAGCGTCACGGATTTCGTGGGGAAGTTCGGAACGAACAGACTGTCGAGATGCGGCATGAGGCCATCGAGGAAGTCCTTCAATCCGGATGCGGACAGGGCCGTATCGACGCCGAGGATGGTCATGGCCTCCTGCGGTCCCATTTCGACACCCGTCCATTGTTCGCGCGACTGGACACGATCCCGGACGAAGAGGACTTCACGGACGCGTCGTCCGCCGATATCGACACCGGCCGGTACGAGGAGCAGCGCACCCCCGGCGTACGGGAAGCCGGAGAGATAGAGCAGGTCGCTGTTCTGGCGGTATTCGTAGTCGACGTCGTTCTGACGGTTGCGCACGTCGGCGCTCAGCAGCAACACGGCGCTCTTCGGCGACAGATCGCGGAGCAGGCGTTCCCTGCGCTCCTTGTGGACGTGCGGTGGAATACCGTCCGTATCGTAGATCTCGACCGCGAACTGGGCCGGGCAGACGGCGACGGTACAGAAGAGCAGGACGAGGGGCAGGATGGAGTGACGCATGGACAAAAATACGCGTGAAGGAGCGTCCGCATGGCATCATATGGCGACGCCGATGGCGGCGGCTTCCACACGTCGGGCGCCGGCCATGAGCAGGGCCATGGCGGCACCGTTCGCGGTGGCGCCCGTCGTGAGCACATCGTCCACGACCAGCAGACGCAGATTACGGACGCGGTCGGGTCTGCGGACCACGATGGCATTCCTCACGTTCTTCAGACGCTGCCCTGCGTCGAGCCTCGTCTGGCTGCCCGTATAGTGCGTACGGACGAGGGCGTCGTCGATCATCGGAATCTCCATGGTACGGGCCACGCCACGGGCGATGAAGTCGGCCTGGTTGTAGCCCCGTTCGCGGCGCCGTGCGGGATGGATCGGCACTGGAAGCACGGCATCGACGTGAATGCCGGCGACGGTGGTAAGCATGGTACCCAGCTCCTCGCCGAAGGCGACTGCGAGCTTCGTTCTGCCGTCGTACTTGACGGCATGGATGGCGTGCTGGATGGTCGTGCCCGTGCCGACGGGATAGAGGGCATGGACGTCGGAGAGTGCCAGGTCGTCGGGATGGAAGTGCGTCGCGATGCGGGGAAACAGTTCGTACGATGGCGGGGCGATCCGGTGGGTATCGAGGGCCGTATCATCGATGCCCGGCATGCGGGTCGTACGTGTGCCGAGATATCGGCCGGTCATCAGGCAACGCCGGGGAAAGACGACGTCGTCGAAGGCACGGAACCAGGTGACCAGACTCCGTACCATGACGGTACGGAGTCCGGTCATGGCATCATACTCGTGCTTCGTTCACGAACTGGAGACGTTCTGCGAGATCACCGGGCAGGGCCGGGGTATGCGTCCGCGGGATGAGGAAGCTGCTCATGGCCGTGATGTCGTCGAAGACGCGCTGTTTCAGCGTCGTCATCATCAGGTAGTCATGGCCGCTCGACCCGCCCGTGCCGACGCGCATGCCGATCATGCGGCTGACCATCATCGTATGACGATAGCGCCAGAGCGAGACCAGACGATCCAGCTCGATGACGGCGTCCAGGAAGCGATAGGGGATCTGGAGCAGGGGATACTCGCGATACGTCGAGATGAAGAGTACTGCGAGTGTGGCGCGCTGTGACAGACGGCGCGCCCCCTGGGCGACGAGGGCATCGTACTGCGTCGTGTCGAAGATGGCCAGGAAGCCTTTCTCGTTGGCGTCCACCTGCGCGAGCGCTTCCGACGGATCGTGCCCTTCGGCTTCGGCCAGGCGGCGGATCTCCACACGATCGTTGTCGAGCATGTTCCGCACGGCAGTACGGTACTCTTCCCAGAACGTATACGATCCCGATTCCATGAAGGGTAGCTTCTCCAGCCATTGCTGGACGACGGAGAAGAGCGTGGGACCGTTCGTCGCCGCTTCGATGGCGGCACGATGTTCTTCGGTCAGGCTGTCCCGATAGCTGCGCAGCACGCGGCGATCGTCCGACAGGCCCAGCGTGCGTTCGAGGACGCGCCACTGCACGGACTGGAAGCCGCTGGCGGGGTTCAGGAAGGCGCGGAAGTCCATGAAGTCCGGAGGCGTCATGGTTTCCAGGATCGTGAACTGGTTGGCGGCATGCTCCATGATGCGGTTGACGCGCTGGAGCCGCGCGTGGCATGTGGCCACGCTGGCCTCCGGAACGTAGTCGCGGTCGAGGTCGTCGATCACCGTCTTCAGTTCGAACAAGACCTGCTTGAACCACAGTTCGAAGGTCTGGTGGGTGATGATGAAGAGCAGTTCGTCGTGGGCATGGGCGCCCTGCTTGTCGCTTTCGGGATGCTGCGAGTCGAGTACCCTGTCGAGTTCGAGGTAATCGCTGTAGTAGATCATTGGATGTCTTCCTTATGGAATACTGCCGTCTGTGCTACGCGGTCATGCAATGCCATACGGGCTTCACCGAGTGCGAAGAAGCAGCCGATGAAGATCACGAAGCTGGCGAAGCCCGCGATATAGTCGAAGAAGGCGAGCGCAGGCAGCAGAGCGATGAAATTGAGAAGTGACGAGATATGTTTCACGGCCCAGCGCTTCGCGAAGAGAGCTACGTTCCCGCGCCTCCCGTCCGCATGGGCGATCTTGAGACCGAAGACGAGCTTGCCCGGAGATGAGCCGATGGCCATTTCGATCATCGAATAGAGCAGTCCGACGATGACGCTCGTGAAGCTCATGCTCTGCACGATCTCGAGGATGTAGTCGATCTGGCTTTCGGGAATGCCGAGCATGGAATAGACGCCGTACAGCTGATCGATCTCCTCGCTGGAGATCATCGACGTCTGTACGCCCATGTTCACGAGGACCATCGCGAGGGCGAAGATGAGGGCGACCATCATGATGCCGTCGAGGATGACAGCCAGGAGGCGTTTGCCGAAGCCGACACGCAGGTATTCTACTGGTGGCCTCATGGACCCGCCCATGGGGTTCTGGGAATAATCAACCGGCTGCACGATTCACCTTGGATGGTTGTACTTGTTCGAGGATACGTACGGCGATGTCGTATTTCTTGAAGGGGGGCATGAGATAGATGCCGTCGATGCGATTCATGACGGACCGGAGGAATTCGACGGTGATGTCGATACCCACGGCAGTGGCGTGTTCGGTGTCGGTACCGGCCGCCCGCATGCGTTCGCGGACCCATACGGGAATCGCCATGCCGGGCACTTCGTAGTGCAGGAATTCCGCATGACGGATCGTCCGGAGCGGAATGACGCCGAGCATGAAGCGGATGTCGATGCCCTGGATACGTTCGAGGAAGGTATGGAGCAGTTCTTCGTCGAAGATGGGCTGGGAGAATGCCACGTGCGCGCCTTCTTCGGCCTTGGCCGCCAGACGGTCGATCTCGCGTTCGAGGTCTTCGGCCGCGGGGTTCACCGCACAGGCGATGCAGAACTGCGTCGGCTCGCCGAGCGGATTGCCCATGAGGTCCTGTCCATGATTCATCCTGCCCATCGCGCGGACGAGGCCGATGGAGTCGACGTCATAGACGCTCGTGGCGGACGGGAAGTCGCCGATATGGGTCGGATCGCCGGTGACGGCGAGGATGTTGCGCAGGCCGAGAGCGTATGCGCCGAGGACTTCGGCCTGGAGGCCGACCATGTTGCGGTCGCGGCAGGCGAGGTGCGTGATGCATTCCATGCCGGTCTGCGTCTGCACCATGTGCGAGATGGCGATGGGACTCATCCGCAGGCGCGCACGCGCTCCATCGGAGATGTTCACGGCGTCGATACCGTGCGCCTTCAGATAGCGTGCGCCGTCGATCACGCTGTGCATGTCGAGGCCCCGGGGAATGTCGAGTTCGACGGTGGCCACGAATCCGTTCCCGAGCGTACGCTGGAACGTCGAGCGTGAATCCTCTGCAGCATCGCGGCCATGTTCCTTCGGAGCGTGCTTGATCACGACGGGTGCCGTGCCTACGCCATGATTGCGTACGGCATCGGCGATGGCCCTGATGTGTTCCACGGTAGCGCCTCCGTCGGCACCGATGATGGCGGCGCCGTGTTCGACCAGACGTGCGGCCGCACTGGCTACGTACTGCGGTTCCGCATTGTAGACGGGAAAACCGTCGATGATGGTGGGGATACCGATGTCCGGTTGGGCGCAGAGCGCCACCGGGCTGACGCGGAGGGACTGGACGATGGCGAGCATGCGCTGCGGGCCTACCGTGCCGTTGCTGCCGAGGGCCGTGATGCCGTGACGCGTGAGCCGCTCGGCGACGTCGCTCGGATAGGAGCTGGCCAGGACGGAACCGTCTTCCGGAAACGACTTCGATGCGACGAGCGGTACGTCCGTACTCAGCGCTCGTACGACGTCGATGGCGATTTCGAGTTCGTCGAGATTGATGAAGGACTTCAGCATCACGATGTCGGCGCCGGCGGCCAGCAGTGCCGTCACCTGTTCCGTGAAGCATGCGCGGAGATCGTCGGGTTCGAGCGGACCGAGCGGACGCAGGAAGCGGCCGGCGGGACCTACGACGCCCGCGACGACGGCACGGTCACCCGCGGCCGTCCGTGCGATCCATACACCTTTACGGTTGAGTTCGTGAACGCGGGCCGACAGCATCGAGGATTCGAGTGCGTACCTGTTGGAGTGCATGGTATTGCTCTGCAACAGCGTAGCGCCGGCGTCGAGGAATTCATGATAGATACGTTCGATCACGACGGGATGAGCCAGGTTGTAGCGGTCGCAGGGACGTTCCGAGAATCCGCGCTTCGCGAGCTCGATGGCCATCGAGCCATCGGTAACGATCGGTTCACGCCCGAGCTTGTCGCGGAACACCACGGCCCCGTTCGTGAGGGTGGTACTCATTCCTTGCGCCCCTTTCTCCATCCGTCGAGAGAGAATGGCGATGCCGGATACTTCCACAGGAAGGCGCAGCCGGCGATCATCATCGTATTCTTGGCCACCTTGATCCAGCTCACTTCTTCACCGCCCTGCGAACCGAAGCAGCCGCAGTCGATCTTGAGTCCTTGCGACACCGCCCATGCGATGGCCCCGGTGAACATCACGAGCATGATGCCGCAGAGCAGGGCGCTCGTTCGTACGCGCAGGCCGGCCAGCAGGGCCACGCCGCAGAGGAGCTCCAGCCACGGGATGACGAGGGCGTAGGCGTGGATGACGAAGGAGGGGAGGAGATGATAGTGATCGATCGACGTTGCAAAGGCCAACGGTTCCATGATCTTCGGTATGGCTGCATAGAGGAAGAAGCCACCGAGATAGCAGCGAAAGATCAGCGAGAGCCAGGGTATCGCATTCATGCCCGCAAGTTACGATGGAAGAACGAAGGATGACTTGCTACCCCTTCGCGGAGATGCTATATTCGACGCGTTACGTTTCCACATTCTCACTGCACGGAGGGGTCAGATGTACGAAGAAGATCTCAGCGCGATGGACGCATCAGGAGCGGCCGGACTCGGTATCGGCTTCTTCCTGTTCATGATCGTTATCTATCTTTTCTATGGCTATTGCATAGGACGGATACTCCAGAAGGCCGGCAAGCCGCTATGGGTCGGCTTCGTGCCGATCTACAACAACATCGTCATGCTGGAGATCATCGGACGTCCGGTATGGTGGATCGTGCTGCTCCTCATCCCGTTCGTGAACTTCATCATCCTCATCATCACCTACATCGATCTGGCCAAGAGCTTCGGCAAGGATACCGTCTACGGCATCCTCCTGATCCTCTTCGGATTCATCATGCTGCCCGTCATGGCGTTCAGCAAGGATATCCAGTATCAGGGCCCTGCGGTAACGCAGCCGGGACCGGTGATCTGACGATTCTCGACCGCGAATCGAATATGAGAAGGGCAGCCCATGGGCTGCCCTTCTTCGTTTGAACGTCATGATCGGGTCATGTCCGTCATTGCCTGTACCTCACGCAAAGGCCAGCCAGGTGGAGATCCAGCTCCAGACGATCAGGATGACGACGATGGAGCTCAGGACGATGCCGATGCGGGCAAGCAGTACGGCACCCTTGACGTCACGCCGCTCGCGCGGATCGATGCTGTCGCCCGCCGGTTGCAGGCGTGCCATACGGAGCACCTGCATACCGCAGACGAGTCCTGGTACGCCCCATACGATGGAGAGGACGATGGAGGCATAGCCGAGCCATACCATTGATGTCGTGCGTTTCACAGTTTCTTCGCGTCCAGTGCCGTTTCGATCTGCAGTGCGAGGTCGGCGAAGTGAGCTTTCGTGGATGCATCGGATGACGATGCGGACTTGAGCTTCTTCAACAGTCCGGTGAGCTGGGCGCGGGAGAGGGCACGGACGTCGGTGTTGTAGACGTCGGGTCCACGGAAGAACGCGGCGAAGGCGTCGCCCGTCGGTGCTGGTGCAGGCTTCTCGGCCTTGGCGATCAATGACTGGACGAAGTTCCGCTGCAGGTTACGGCGATAGAAGTCCACCGGGCCGCGCGACGTCACCTCCTTGAAGAGCATGGTCTCCAGATCCGTGAAGAGCTCCGATACCGAATAGGCCTGCGTGCCGAGACGTGCCTGCTGGTCGATGAGGCGCATGAGCTTGTCGTTGCTCATGGTGGTGCGCATTATGCTCGTCTGGAAGTCGGCCAGTTGCTGTACGCCACCGTTCGGGGCGATCACACCGAGTACGCGATCGTCGAGCAGCCATGTCGGCGTCGTGAAGACCTGTTCGTTGAGGAAGGTGAGGGCCGCCTTCTGACGCTCCTTCGTCACCGGCGTGAACTGCGGTCCGGCCACACCGAAGACCTTGCGTTCGATCTCCACGCCACCGGGGATGTTGGCCACGTGGCCCATCTCGCGGCGCCACTGTCCGAGAACGTCGCCATAGAGTTCGTCGAGCTGACGGAAGTTCTTTCCTTCCTGATACGTGGCATCGTAGAGATACCCCATAATGCGCTTGAGGTTGGCTACACCGTAGGTGCCGGCCTTGATGGCATCGTCGCCGAGATCTTCCATCTGCGACGTCGGATCCATCGTAAGCCATTGCTGCGCACCGAAGCGGAGCATCTTGTCCGTCTCGGACGCCCTTGCCCACTTGTGGAGCGTATCCGTTTCGGCGTCGGAGGTCGTGGCGCCGATGATCGGACGATATCCCCAGCGGATGGAATGCTTGTCGTATGGTCCGATGCCCGGCATCGTATTCACGTTGTCGCCGGGCTGGGCGACGTAGTTGAAGCGCGCATAGTCCATGATGGACGGTGCGGTGTTGTAGAGCCTGGTGAACGTCGACGAGCGCAGCGAATCCACGGGATAGGAGTTCGAGGCCTTCATGTTGTGGGGCAGGCCGAGCGTATGACCCACTTCGTGCGTCGCGACGAAGGAGACGAGCTCACCCATCAGATCGTCGGGATAGGGCAGCTTGCGTGCGCGCGGGTCGGACACCGCCTGTGTGAAGTACCAGCTCGTGAGCAGCTTCATGATGTTGTGGAACCAGCCGATATCGCTTTCGATGATCTCGCCCGTGCGCGGATCGTGGATGTTCGGTCCGTAGGCATTCTCGATATCGGAAGGATAGTAGCGGATCACGGAATAGCGGGCATCTTCCGGCGACCATTCGGGGTCTTCCTGCGGCGTGGGGGGATCGATGCAACGGATGGCGTTGCGGAAGCCTGCGGCTTCGAAGGCCGTGTTCCATGCTTCGACGCCCCGTTTGAGCCACGGACGCCACTGGACTGGCGTCGCGGGGTCGAGGTAGTAGGTGATGGGCTTGATGGGCTCGACCAGTTCACCGCGGAGGAAGGCGGCCGTATCCTTCGGCTCGAGCCTCCAGCGCAGGATGTACTGGCGCGTCAGCGCTTCCGCTTCGGGACGGCCGTAGTCCGTCTGATAGAGCGAGAAGAATCCCACACGAGGATCGGCGAGACGAGGCGTCATCGGCTTCTCGGGCAGGCGCACCATGGAATGGTGCATGGTGAAGCTGACGGTGCGCGACTGCGGATTCTGCGGAGACTGGTCGGCATTGAACGTGATGACGTTCTCGACTTCGATATTGGTCGGGAAGCTGCGGGCGTACTCGACGTAGGAGCGCTCGCGGTCCAGCATCGAGATCTTGAATTCCTGCCGCAGTTCCCGGCCCGGGGTCATGATGCCGACGTCCGTCGTATAGAGATCCGTCACGTCGATCACGATCGTCGACGAATCCTTGTTGAAGGCCTGGATGGGGAAGGCCTTGATGACTTCGTCGAAATTGGAGGCCTTCACTGCCCGGCTGATGGGCAACGAATCGGCGGCCACGTTCTCGTAGCTCACCGTCCGTAGCATGATCTTGTCGAATTTCCGTTCCCAGCGGATCACCTGCGTCGTGTTTTCCTCGCCGCCGTAGCCTATTCTCGGCGTCTTGGCGAGTCTCGATACGAAGAGCAGCTCCCTGCCGAGTTCCTGCTTCGGAATCTCGTAGAAGACCTTGTCGTCGATGCGATGGACGATGAACAGACCCGAGTCGCTCACGGCTTCTTTCGTGATCACCTTGTCGTACGGTTTCGGACCCTTCTTTCCACCGGCCGCGGCCGCATCACCGCCACCGGGTGGCGGCGTGGACGTCTGCTGCGCACTCTGTGACGATCCACAGGCCATGACGAAGGATCCTGCCGCAGCCACCAGGGCCATGCGAGCAAGTTCGAGGGGCTTCGGAAGATGTACCATCATTGGGCTGAACTATGAAGAACGGTAGGAATTGTGCGTCGGAAATTATCACTATTGAAGGCAAGACTTCATTGCCGGAATTGCCAAAAATAAAACAGTGTCCGCTGCGCCGGGTATTGAACCCGCAACGGACACCGTGTGTGTGTGATGCATGAAGACGTCGCAAGCGACGGAGGGTGATCCCCATGCATCGGGGGAAGTCGAGAACCAGTAAAACAACCGAAACGCAAGATAGTTACAATCCGGCCGTGTATTTCTTGCGGCGCGGCGATATTTTTGCACCTATGCCACCATCCGGACTCTGTGTCGGCCTCGACATCGACCTCGCCAAGTTGCCGCGTCATCTTCAGCAGCGTGATGATGCCGTCGTTCTGTTCAACCACGCCGTGATTGAAGCTACGCGCCACGTGGCCGCCAGCTACAAGATCAACCTGGCGTTCTACGAGAAGCTCGGAAGATCCGGCATCGACGCGATGTACGCCACCCGCGAAATGGTGGGCTCTTCCTATCTCATCGCGGACGCCAAGCGTGGCGACATCGGGAATACGTCGAGCGCCTATGCCGCCGCCCTCTTCGAGGATCTCAGGGCCGACGCCGTGACGGTGGCGCCCTATATGGGACGCGACTCGGTCGAGCCGTTCCTGGCCGTGCCCGGACGGATGGTCTACGTACTGGCTCTCACGAGCAACCCCGGATCGCAGGATTTCCAGCGATGCCTGGTGGACGGCGAACCGCTCTACCGCAGGGTGATGCGTCTGGCCCAGTCCTGGGAACGATCCGGCGAGATCGGCTTCGTCGTCGGCGCCACGCATCCGGACGAGCTCGCCGAGATCCGCACATCCTGGCCCGATGTTCCGCTGCTCATCCCCGGTCTCGGTTCGCAGGGGGGAGACGAGGCGGCGACGGTTGCCGCGAACGGCCGTGGTCCAGCCCTCTATAATGTATCGCGGGGCCTTCTCTATCGCAGTGGCGAAGAGAACTTTCACGAGGCGATCCGCACCGAAGCGGAACGTCTTGCAGGGGTCCTGACGTCCTGACCCCGTGGCGCGGAAGCAGGTAGTACCACCGAACACCGGCATCGTTCCGATGTCGACGGGATACCGTCACATTTCCTCCATATGCCGCCACGAGACGGATACAGGAGGATGCGATGTCGTTCACGACGATACCGGAGCGCCTGCTCCAGCGAGCCGTTCATGTCGTTCTGGCCGATCCGGCCAGGCGCCGCATCTGTACGAACGGCGATACGATACAGGTCGTGGCGGGAGGGATGATCAACCCACACGAAGGGCCGGATTTCCGGGACATGGCGATCCTGCACGAAGGTACGGTCCATATCGGAGCGGGGGAGTTCCACAGAAGGGCCTCCGACTGGTATGCACATGGACATGAGAACGACAGGGCGTATGGTTCGTTGCTGCTTCACGTCGTCCTGATAGACGATCTGCCCGTATCGGCCGGTAAGTGGACGGTCGTGCTCGAGAGGGACGAAATCCTTCGTGGCCTCCGTTCCTTCCGTGGTCCCGGAAAGCAGGTGGCCGTCGATCTTCCCGTCGAGGAACTGCAGCATCACGCCTTGTTGCGATTGCTCAGGATGACCGCCGAGGCCGACGTTCTGGTGCAGCGTCTCGGTATCGCCGAGGCCTGCCGTGCCATGACCAGCATATGGTTCGACCGGCTTTCACGGAGGCGACATCGTCCGTTTCCCGAAGGTCTGCTGTATATGCTGAGGCAGCATCTGCCGTATGCGCCCCTTGGCCTTCTGGCCGTGGAGCAGACGATGATCGATCCGGCCATCCTCATCCCGAGCATCGGCCATGCCGAACGGACGTCCATCGCCGGTGAGGGGAGAATGCTCCGTCGCGAACTGTTCGTCAATGCCATCCTGCCCGTATGCTGTGCGACGGCCGACGATATACGACGTATCGTTCTGCTGCAGTGGTACTGGGGAGCGGATAGCGTCCATTCCTACGGCGCGCTGCGGCGCCGCTTCCCCTCGATACCCCAGTCCTACGTCTGGCAGCAGCAGGGCCTCCTCGAATTCATGCGGCATCACGGGACCCGGACATCCGTATGCTCGGACGTCATCAGGGGCTATGGTCTGTCCGATACCCTGGGCTTCCTGCGACTGGTGGAGGGATGAAGAGGCGGTTCGCGCAAGCTGGCCGATATCCGTACCGGCGATCGTATCGCTTCCGGTTCCGTCGGAAGCCCAGTGCATAGCGGTACGGACGTTCCGATCGGGTGGATGGGGTTGCCGAATCGTCGTTCCATTCGATTCAGTCATGCGTCGGCACTATTCACGTTGCGAACCCCGGCATACGTCCAGCCGCCCCTTCCACGTTCTGGAGAACGATCACGGTATCCATGGGGATTCGTTCCGGCTGGTCATGGTATTCTGCACGGACGATCCGCTCAATCCTTCAGTCGTGATTCTCGTGATGCGTCGTGAAGGTCGGCGTAGAACACGTCCCATACCAATAACTCCGTGCTTCCGATCTCGTTCATCGGACTTCCTGCGGCGAGCTCGAGAGCCCGTTCTGGACTCGATGCACGTATCAGAGTGAGGCCGCCGCTGTGATTCTCGAAACCTCCACCTCCGCATGCTACCAGTGAACCTGCGGCATGGAGTTCCTTCAACCATGTCATCAATCGTGGAATCCTCTTCTCGAATTCTTCAGGATCGAATACTTCATCCGTTTGGTGTGATTTCCAGATCAGTGCGTAGATCGTCGGCAATACCGTGTCCGTACCGGGTGCCGGGTGTTCATGTCGTGTATCCATCTCGCATCGTATCGACAGTGGAAGATCGGGTTAATGGCGGAGGGCGTAAGCTACGTTACGGATGCGTTGTCGTCATCATGGCGCCACTACTACATATGGAATACATTGAATTTATGACCGTCCGGATCGGCGAATACGAACCCGTAATACCCTTGACCGAACTCTTCGGGTTCCGAAACGATCGTCCCTCCGGCCTGCCGCACGCTCTCCTCCCACCGATCGACGTCTTCCACGCTGTCGGCGGAAAGCGTGAAGATGATCTCGTTTCCGGCGGTCGGATCGACGATCCGCCCCTTCATGGCAGGCTCGAGCACATCATTCAGGAAGAAATGGATGATGAACTTCTGGTCGCCGAACAGAAAGCTCGTCAGTTGATCCGAAGCTCCATTGTGCTCGAATCCAATGCGTGTATAGAATTCCGTTGTCCGCTCCAGATTGCCGACACCGAAATTGGCCCATATGCGTTTGGTTCTCATAGAGTTCATTGGAATACACCAAATGAATGATCGATGGTGGCATGATCGTGCGGAAAATACCCGTTCCGGCGCTACCATCGCGTTCCCGGTCCGGGCATTGTTACATGTTCGCCTATGGATGGCGGAATTCAAGGATATGTTCCGGTATGGGCGCCGTATCTGTCAGTGGTCGATCCACTCCTGCCGATGGACCACCGCATCGTGCTGTCGACCCGGCACGATGCCGATTCTCATGGAACCAACCCGGGGGCCTTCCGGCACGATGCCGATGACGTCGAGTCCTGTAGTGGGAACCGCGTTGTATTTTTGCGGTTTCATGAATCCAGTCATCAACTTCGGAGTTCGACGTGTCTCGATATACGCTTGTCACCGGTGCCAATGGAGAGATCGGCCACAGTTTGCTTGAAGCGTTCGCCAGGGACGCCGACCGCGCCGTCGTCGCCGTCGATCTTGCACCAATGAGCGCCGAGCTGGCCGCTTCCTGTGCCGCCACGCTTCAAGGCGATATCTCCGATCCCGCCCTGGTCGCACAGCTCGAGAACTACGACTTCGAAGAGATCTATCATCTGGCGGCCCTGCTGTCGACCAGCGCCGAGAAGGCGCCCGAACGCGCCCATAACGTGAACGTGAACGGAACGATGGGCCTCCTGTCGATGGCTCGCCGCATCGGCAAGCGTACGGGACGTCCCGTCACGTTCCTCTTCCCGAGTACGATCGCCGTCTACGGCCTGCCCGGCCTCGCAGCGAAGAATGCCGCCGGACGTGTCACGGAAGACCAGTATCTGACGCCGACGACGATGTACGGTATCAACAAGCTCTACTGCGAGCGCCTGGGCGAATACATGTCGGATCGGTACGGACAGATGACGGATGAAGGCGTCGAAGGTGCCGTCGATTTCCGCGCGCTGCGTTTCCCGGGTCTTATCTCTGCCTTCACCGTGCCGACGGGTGGTACCAGCGACTACGCTCCGGAAATGATCCACGCCGCCGCGCAGAACAAGCCCTACGCCTGCTTCGTGCGGCCCGATGCACGGATTCCATTCATGGCGATGCCCGACGCGGTAAAGGCACTCGTCCAGCTTGCCGGAGCACCTCGCGCGAGTCTGTCGCAGCGCGTCTACAACATCGGCGCCTTCGCTCCTTCCGCTGAAGAGATCGCCGCCAAGGTGAAGCAGGCCTTCCCCGAAGCATCCATTACCTATGTCCCGCACGTCAAGCGTCAGGCCATCGTCGATTCGTGGTGTGCCGACGTCGTCGACGATGCCGCCAGGAAGGACTGGGGATGGAAACCGGACTACGACATGGACAGGGCCTTCGACGAATACCTGATTCCGAACATCGTCGGCGTCTATGCCGGTTGAACGCCGACCAAATGCGCTCGTCCACGAGCAGTCCCCCTACCTGCAGCAGCATGCACATAATCCTGTGCGGTGGCTGCCGTGGACGGACGAAGCGTTCGCCCTGGCGAAGGAACAGGACAGACCGGTCTTCGTCAGCATCGGCTATGCGACGTGCCATTGGTGCCACGTCATGGAGCACGAGTCCTTCGAGGACGAAGACGTCGCCGCTTACCTGAACGAACACTTCATCTGCATCAAGGTCGATCGCGAGGAGCGTCCCGATGTCGACGCCGCCTGCATGGACGTGTGCCAGGCGATGACAGGGCATGGTGGATGGCCGTTGACGATCATGATGGACTCCCTGCGGCGCCCCTTCTTCGCCGGCACCTATTTCCCGCGCGAATCGGGAGCCAACCGTATCGGCTTCATGGACCTCGTCCGGCGCATCCGGGCGGTATGGGATACCGAACGTGAACGTCTCGAGCACTCGGCCGGGGAGATCACGACGATGCTGAAGGATCAGGCCGCGGCCGACCTTCGTGGCGACGTACCCGCCGACGTAGAGGACGTCGTGGTGGACTACCATCGGAGGATGTTCGACGATACCTGGGGAGGCTTCTCCGTCCGTCCGAAATTTCCGAGTCCGCACCATCTGCTCCTGCTCATGCGTCTGGCACGGACGCGGCATGACCCATCGCTGATCGACATGGTCCGTACGACGCTGGATGGCATGCGTTCCGGCGGGTTGTTCGATCACGTCGGCTTCGGCTTCCATCGATACAGCACCGATCGTGAATGGCTCGTGCCGCACTTCGAAAAGATGCTCTACGATCAGGCCATGCTCATGTGGGCCAATACGGAGGCATGGCAGGCGACGGGCGACGATGCCTACCGCACCGTCGTCGGAGAGATCGCCGAGTACCTGCGCCGCGAGATGACGTCGGCCGACGGCGATTTCTTCTGTGCCCAGGATGCCGATTCGGAAGGGGAGGAAGGTCGCTTCTATACGTGGTCTTATGACGAATTCCGGAGTCTGGTCGAGGATGACGCGATCGTGGACCTGATGTCCGTACACCGCGACGGAAATTTCCATGACGAGGCTACCGGTTCGGCGACGGGGTTGAACATCCCGCACGTACGGATGTCACGTCTGCGTGAAGAAGTCACCCATACGACATGGCCCGCCGCCCGGCATCGACTCTATGAACAGCGCAGCCGACGGATATGGCCGCTCACCGACGACAAGGTCCTCGCCGACTGGAACGGTCTGATGATCGCTTCACTGGCCCGGGCCGGGCGTGCCTTCGATGACGAAGGCCTGACGGCCATGGCACGTCGTGCCTATGATGCGGTGGTACGCCACCTCGGTGGACAGGATGGCGGCGAATGGTCGCATCGCTACCGCAACGGACATCGCGCAGTGCGTTCGATGCTCGATGATCATGCGGCCGTCGCCCTCGCGGCCTTCGAACTCTATCAGACGACGTCCGACCGTGGCTATCTCGACGACGTCCGGCTCCATCTCGACACCATCGAACGACGATTCAGTGACGACGGCGTCCTGTACATGACCGACGCCGACGTCCATGACGCCATCGTACGTCAGAAGCAGGGCTTCGACAGTGCCTATCCCAGCGGTAACAGTATCGCAGCCTACGTGATGGCCTGCTATGCCGTCCTTACCGGCGATGCGGACATAGAGCGCAGAGCGATCGAGGCCGTGCGTTCGCACGGTTCGTACCTCGCGCGGATGGCGACGGGCTATTGCATGCTGCTGTGTACGTGGGATCTTCTGAAGCATGGTGGCCGCCAGTTGTCCATCATAGGTGATCCGTCCGATCCCTTCGTGATCGAAGCACGGCGTATCGTCGGAAGGTCCTTCCTCCCGCACGTCGTGCTGAACCACCATCGTGATGCGACGGGCCTGCCCCAGGCGTGCGTCATGGTATGCACGCACGATTCGTGTCTGGCGCCCATCACGTCGATCGCGGAGCTTCGGGCCTGGATCGAAGAAGAGGGCGTGTGATGGGAGTCTACCTCGGTATTCTGCATCTGCTGTCCGTTCTCGGCATCTTCCACGTCCTGGCCATCGGGACGTTCGGGCTGACGCCGCTGGAAGCCGGGATGGGGCTCCTGATGCTGTGGGTGCCGGTCTACGGACTGTGGCTCGGCAAACCCTTCATCGTACCGCGGAGATGGGAGACGACTGCCCTTGTGTCCGTCTGGGCCGTGATGACGGTCGGTTGTCTTGGACCGCTGTTCTCGGCCGACACGACGTTCATCATGCAGTCGGTAAAGACCCATGCCCACTTCACCTACCTGTGGCTCTTCTGCTTCATCATGTACTGCATGCCGGTTTCGGCCGCCGACATCGTGAAAGGATACCGGTTCCATTTCGGCGTATCGATCCTCGTCATGCTCTTCGCCATCTACCAGCTTCCGGCGCGGGCACTCGATCTGCCGGGAGGGTGGCTGGAAATCGTGAACGTTTCCTTCCAGCGCGTCAACGAGGAAACGGAGTTCCAGCAACTCGCCCTCCGATTCGCCGATTTCTATCGGGCGACGTCGATCTTCACGGAACCGTCCTCCCTCGCCATCTACTCCAGCTATTCGCTGGTCATGCTGGTCCTGCCGTACGTCCGCAACAGTCCGCACATCATCCGTCGGGCCTGGCTGCGCATCTTCATCATGATCATCACGCTGCTCGGGCTCTTCCTCGCGTTCTCGCTGACGGGACTCATGCTCGTCGGTGTGGCCTTCATCCTCATCCTGTTCCTGTACAGGGGGATCGCGTGGAAGCGTTTCGGGGCGATTCTCGTCGTCAGTGCCGTCATCCTGTTCTGCACCGACCTGGTCGTCACGCAGTATTCCGGCGTCAGCGTTCTGGGACTCTTCGGTGCCCGGCTCGAATCGATCCTGACCGGTCAGGCTGCCGCGGGAGAGGGCAGTACGATCGTGGGCGAATCGCTGACGCAGCGGACCGGCGACTACGAAGCCTCGTGGGAAGTATGGAAGGAGAACCCCTGGCTGGGTACCGGGCCGGGCAACTTCGGGAACTCGACGTTCGGACGATATCATAACGCCGCATTCCCATCGACGAGCTACGGCAGTGTACTGGCCGAGCTCGGAGTCGTAGGGCTTTTCGTCTTCGTCGTCTTCCTCGTAGGGCTCTTCCTCAGGATGCTGATGGACGAACGGAAATGGACGAAGGGGCATCGCGGAGAGGATTCCGATCTGGAACGCCTCGTCCCATCCCTGCCGTTTCGGGCGCTGCTCCTTATCTTCGTGTGCTTCAACGGCAACAACCTCGTAACGGCGACCTTCTGGTTCGAGGTCATCCTGATGCTGGCAGTACAGAGTGCCCTGCACCGTGCTACCGGAGTCGACCGTACGAGGCAGATTTTTCTGGTCCGGAAGCCGTGGCGGGACATCGTGTTCGCGTCGCATTCCGGCCATGATACAGGCAGAATAGGACAGGCGAATGGCAGTGCGCATCGACGGTAAGGCAATTGCAGCGACGATCCGGGAAGAGATCCGCATCGATGTGGAGCGCATGCGTGCCGAACGGGGCCGCGTCCCCGGATTGAACCTTCTGCTCGTCGGCGACGATCCGGCGTCACAGGTCTACGTCCGCAACAAGGGCAAGGCCTGCGAGGAAGTCGGTATTCGCAGTCTCATCGACCGTCGTCCCTCCGATATCACCGAAGAAGAAGTTCTCGACATCGTCCGGAACTGGAATGCCGATCCTGACGTGGACGGCATTCTGGTTCAGCTTCCGCTTCCGAAGCATATCGATGAACACAAGGTCATCGAAACGATCGATCCCGACAAGGACGTGGACGGCTTCCATCCCGTCAGTGCAGGAAGACTCATGATCGGTCTGCCCGGCTTCGTATCCTGCACGCCGGCCGGTATCCTGGAACTGCTCAAGCGATCGGGAGTGGAAACGTCGGGCAGACATGTCGTGGTGGTCGGACGCAGCAACATCGTCGGCAAGCCGATCGCCATGCTGCTCGCCCAGAAGCGCACGGGAAATGCCACGGTGACGCTCTGCCATACCGGGACGCAGGACCTCGCGTCGTACACGAAGCAGGCCGACATCCTGATCGCCGCCGTCGGTGTGACCCATCTCGTCAAGGCCGACATGGTGAAGCCCGGTGTCGTGATCGTCGACGTCGGTATGAATCGTATCGAACGGCCGGACGGTACGTCCAGGCTGACAGGTGATGTCGACTTCGAGGCCGTGGAGCCCATCGCCGGAGCGATCACTCCGGTGCCCGGTGGCGTAGGTCCGATGACCATCGCCATGCTTCTCAAGAATACGCTCACGGCGGCAAGGGGAGTACGCGGAGAATGAAACGAGATCTGCTCGACGTCATCCACGAGGACGAAGCCGTCGTCGTGGTCAACAAATCGCCGGGGCTCCTGGCCATTCCGGATCGATTCGACAAGTCGCTTCCCGACGTACGGTCGCTCGTACTCGAGCGGTACGGCGAGGCCTTCATCGTCCACCGTATCGACCGCGATACGTCCGGTCTGATGGTCGTGGCCCGTACCGCCGAAGCCCATAAAGCGCTGAACGAACAGTTCGAGCACCAGCAGGTACGGAAACTCTATCATGCCATCCTGTCCGGTGTGCTCGATCGGGACGAAATACCGATCGACATTCCGCTGTCGCCCGACCCGCGGCGCAAGGGACTCATGAAGCCCTCCGCCCGGGGCAAGGAGGCACATACCGTCGTCCGCAGCCTCGAACGGTTCCGTCTAGCCACGCTCGCCGAATGTCGGTTGATCACCGGCCGTCAGCACCAGATCCGTGTCCATTGTGCGGCCATCGGATTTCCGCTGCTCGTGGACAAGGACTACGGCAAGTCGTCGGAGTTCCTGCTCTCTGCCATCAAACGGAAGTACAACCTCGCGCGGAACGCCGAGGAGCGGCCGATCATCGCCCGTCATACCCTCCATGCCTATGAGCTGACCCTCCGACATCCGTCGACAGGGGACAGTGTCTCGTGGCAGGCTCCGTATCCCAAGGACTTCGCCGCCACGCTCCAGGTCCTCCGCAAATATGCCGCGCCCTACGCATCGGCATTCAGTGATGACTTCTTCTAACGTCGTATTTTCGCGTCCATCATCGTTTTCTGAATCTGCGCCCATGATCATCGTTCTCTTCGGAGCGCCGGGTGTCGGCAAAGGCACCCAGGCTGATATTCTCGCCCAAAAGCTCGGTATCGCCCATCTCTCGACGGGAGATGCATTCCGTAGCGCCATCTCCAATCGGACTCCGGTCGGACTCCAGGCCAAGGAATACGTGGACAGCGGTAAGCTCGTACCTGATGAGATCGTTGCCAAGATTGTTGAAGAGGCAATGGCAACTTCTGATTTTTCAAAGGGATGCATACTTGACGGCTTCCCTCGTACACGGACGCAGGCCGATGCGTTGTCGGCACTGCTCGATCATGTAGGACGTGATATCGAGCGTGTCGTGAACATCACGGTCGACGATTCCACGATCGTAACACGTCTGCTCCAGCGTGGCCGTACCGACGACGTGGAAGACGTGATCCAGCATCGCCTCGACGTGTACAACCAGGAAACGGCTCCGTTGCTGGACTACTATGCCGCCAGGGGCAAGCTGGTGTCGATCGATGGCCTCGGTACGGTCGAGGAAGTCAACCAGCGCATCCTCGATGCCCTTCGCGGCACATAATTTGCTACCCACGGTTATCCACACAGCTATCCACAGTCCATCCACTACTGGTGGAAACCGTATGCGATGCAAGATTCTACGATGTCTGGTCCTGCTGGCAAGTGCATTGATTATCAATGGGATGTCTGCGCATTCCCAGATCAGGCAGCATGAGTTCGGCATCGGCCTCGGCGGTGGAGTAAGCAAGTACTACGGTGAGTTCACCGACGATCTGTTCGGGGCAGCGGGTGAGGCATCCTTTACCTACACGCCGTGGCAGTATCTGACACTCGGTCTGAACGCTCACGTCAACCAGCTCCAGTGGCGGGTCACACGCGACCGTATGGCGAGGTATCCGGGGTATTTCGGAGCTAATGCCCGGATCGGCGGACTCTATCCCGGAACGTTCGCTACGATCGAGGACAGGAATCAGTCCCGTTTCAGCGCCTACGAATTCACCGCCGTCGTCAATATCCTGCCCTACGATCGCATCGTGCCGTTCGTCGGAGCCGGTGCAGGTCTCGCGACGTGGTCTCCTACGAATGCCGAAGAACATACCTCCCTGCCCAATAATGCGGCCGGCAGGTATGACAGACTGACCTGGACGTTCCCGGTACTGGCCGGATTCCAGGTCTTCGTGACGGAAGATCTATCCTTCTTTGCCAAAGGGGCTTACCGGTTCACGTTGACGAAATATCTCGATGATGTCCCGTTCTCCGACAGCTACGATAATGTCGGTACGCTGACGGGAGGCTTGATCTTCCACTTCCACGGCAACGACGATCCCGATGGTGACGGCCTGTCGACCGCAGAGGAAAAGGCGCTCGGCACCAACCCCAGAATGGTCGATACGGACGGTGACGGACTGCTCGACGGTGAAGAGGTTCGCGTATACAGGACGAATCCGCTCCATAAGGACACCGACGATGACGGATTGACGGATGGTGAGGAGGCCCTTATCCACCATACCAACCCGCGTGTCGCCGATACCGATGGCGATGGCCTGTCGGATGCTGTGGAAGTGTTGAACCAACGCACTAACCCGTTGAATGTGGATACAGATGGCGATCGTCTGTTCGATGGCGAGGAAGTCATGCGTCACAAGACGAATCCTCTGCGCGCCGATACCGACTACGATGGCGTCGAGGATGCCGACGAGTTGAGCTGCCGCTATCAGACCAACCCGCTGAACCCGGATACCGACGGGGATGGGTTGATCGATTCCAAGGATCCCGAGCCTGCACTGCGCTGTGCAGGCTGTGGAGGAGGGAATGCCGGAACAGGACCGTTCCCGTATGCCACGCCGCCTCAGAAGGAAGCTCCGCCGCCCCCTCCTCCCGCTCCCGAACCGAAGCCTGAACCCAAGCCCGAGCCCGAACCGGCAGCACCGCCGCCTGCGCCCGCTCCGAAGAAGCGGAAGGCTTTCACGAAGGATATCCGGTTCAAGCTCAATACGGACGAGTTCGATTTCGACCAGCCGGAAACGCAGAAGAACCTCCAGGAACTCCTTGCCTATATGCAGGAGAACTGCGACGATCTCCAGGTCATGCTGGAAGGACATGCATCATCGGACGGACCGGCCAAACGGAACAGGGAACTGTCCGACATGCGTGCGAAGAAAGTCAGGCAATGGCTTATAGAACAGGGAGTTATGCCTACCAAGATCCGTGGGGCGGTCGGCTATGGATCGTCCGTGCCGCGCGTCAAGGAGCCTGTCGGACGCGAAGCCGCATCGATGAGCCGTGAGGACCTGGAAGCCATTCGCGGTCAGAACAGGCGCATTGAAGTGGCGATCCTTCGTGACTGCGCGAACGGTCTGTAATGATAAGGGCTTACCAGCGTAGGCCGAACCATGCGACGGATGGAGCGATCCTGACGGCGGGTGCCGGCAGGTGGTAGAGATGCAACGTCCGGAACACCTGCTGCAACCACGCGGGGAGGCCGGGAATCCGTTGAAGATTCCAATCCAATGACAGATAAAGGACATGGCGCCCTCCACCTTTCCCATCCAGTCCTTCCACGGAATGCCCGACGGCCAGATTCAGCCAGGCGGGATACCATCGCTGCCAGGCGGTCGGCAGATAGTCATGGACGCCCACGCTGAGCCAGTGCGTCGTGCTGGTATAGTCGTCGATGATCGCACCGTAGGCTCCATCCCTGAACGCCTGTGACGGCCAGAAGCTGATCTGCATTTCCAGTGGACGCAGGGCCGGGACATAGTGTTTGACGACAGGGAAGGCCGCACCGATGACGTCGGCGCCCATGTCTCCCCACGAGAAGCCATAGTCTTTCGAGAAGCCGTCCCGGATCTCGACGTAGGTCTGATAGGTGAGGCCGAGCCCGGCTGCATACCATATCGACGTCGTGGAGTCCATTCCGCACCAGCGGAAGAGGTCGCCATACACCGTTCCGACGGCATAGGGGAAGTAGGCGTGGCCGACCTTGTCGGCACCCAGTGCATAGGTCCAGTCCTGCTCCCAGTTCACATGGAATGTGGAAAACTCACCCTTCCACCACAGGTTGTTCACAAGACCGTGCCCGACGATGAATCCGCCCAGGGTCACAGCACTCAAGCCCCCTAATTTCCAATAGTTTATCGTGTCCTCTGCTGCCGGCTTCCTACCCTCTTCCGGCGTCGTCGTACTCTGGGCACTCACATATTGTCCACATACGCAAAACCACGTAAGTGTATGGAGCAAAAGCTGTTTCATTATCGCGGTCACGAAAGGGGTGGAGATTACCCGTTGAGGGATATCGGGGCGGGTGCTGCTGGATTTCATGAACAGATTTTCATGGAAGATTCATTGGCGGTCCTGCCGAAAGGTGGTTATTTGGCCGTTCTCCACACGGAGGAAAGGTAATTATGACCCATTCTATCTCGATGAAATCGGTGCTGCGAGCGATCATTTTCGTGATCGTCTTTCTTGCCGTGATGTCGGTAAGCTTCCTCGTCGAAGCCCACGACCTCCCGGCCGGAGTCGCAGCGGCCGAGGTAACGCCGGACGATACGGCCGTTACCATCGAGCGTTCCTTTCCGATGACGGACGTGACGGATGGACTAGCCTCATGGTATGGTCGCCAGTTTCATGGACGTCGTACGGCAAGCGGACGCAAGTTCGATATGCATGCGTATACGGCTGCTCACCGCAGTCTTCCCTTCGGTTCATTGCTGCGTGTCGTCAATCCTTCCAACGGTCGTACGGTCATCGTCGAAGTGACGGACCGCGGTCCGTTCATCCGTCGACGTGTCGTCGATCTTTCCTATGCGGCTGCAAAGGAACTGGGCGTCAGCGTCGCACCCGTCGAAATGGATGCCATCACGCCCGGCGACATTCTCGCTCATTATAACGAGCAGGGAGATTCGATGGTCGTCGTCATCGACGAGGACATGGACATCGTCGTCCTGCCGGCTACGGCGGTGCGCCCGATGGCCGAAGGCACGTCCACGTCGCTGACGGAAGCGTACAAGTCCGTACGGGAATCGTCGTCGTGCATTCTCGTCCTGCCTTCGGAAGACGGCAAGGGCCTCTCCTTCGTCCCGGTTCAGCGGATGCCGTCGGCCCAGTCGAGCACGATGCTCAGGACGGAAGGCCGTATCGTTTCCGCCAGCCGTTCCGATTCTTCGGGTGAGCACTCCGTACAGGACTGAAACTGGTGGTTCACGCCATCGATCGTCAGGACGGTGCCCTGGACTCCTGCCGCATCCAGCACGTTCGACATCGCCGCCGAGTTGATGTCGGCAGGGACGGTGACGTCCTTTTCGGCGTAGAGTGCCAGCACGGGAACCCCTACGCTCCGCAGGATTCCGGGGGCATCCATCTTCATGTACGATAACAGCCAGGGCATGATGACGACGCGCAGGTAGTCGTTACGGTCTGGACCGTAGAGTTCGGAGAACTCGGGCATACCCTTCAGCGAGGGTGTATTCCGGGCGACGGCATCGGCTACCTGTCCCATGGCCTTGACGGCTTCGTCGTCGTCGATCGTATTCTCGAGGATGTGGATCCATTTCGAGATGAGATCGGTATAGGTGTCGACGACGTTCGTCGACGTGCCCCGCTTCGTTTCCATCGCCTCGATCTGCGACGTCAGGAGTTCGGTTCCCGCCACGGCCGGAGTGGCGGCGGCGCAGATGCCGCGTACCTGCGGTCTCATCCTGGATGCCAGAACCGCTGCGAGCCCACCTTCACCATGGGCATAGAGAAAGATCCGGTTCGTATCGACGTTGGGATTCGCCCTCAGATAGTCGATGGCAGCCACGGCATCGTCGGCCACGTCCTCGACGGTCATCGTCGACGGCTTTCCTGTAGAATGCCCCATACCACGATCATCGACGCGCAGTGCGGCGAACCCGCGACGTGCGAAGGCATCGGCGATGACGAGGAAGGGCTTATGCCCGCCGACTTCGCCGTTACGGTCCTGCGGACCTCCGTCGGAGATGAACAGTACGACGGGAAAGCGTCCCGACAACGAGGGCTGGCACAGTGTTCCCTCGAGACGGACACCCGCCCGCCTGTTGATGACCTTGACGTCGGATGTGATGTAGGGGACGTCGGTGGTCGGCTCCTGGAACTTCTGAACGGTGACGATCTTGCGCAGACGCAACGGCTGCTTGTTCCCGTTTTCGGTCCATGTACCGCTGATGGACTTGTCGAAGGGGTCGTAGCTGCCTTCGAAGCGTACGTTCGTCTGTTCGTCGAAGAACAGCAGCTTGTCCGGCATGCAGGACGCGTTACGGAACCGGATGCCGAACAGGGACCTGTCGGGTCTGTCGAAGTAGGCCTCGCAGGGTCCGTTGGGATATGCCGTCACGTGCAGGATGAGGCGCCACCACTGCCGGCTGATGGATGTGA
Source organism: Candidatus Kapaibacterium thiocyanatum (assembly GCA_001899175.1). Taxonomy (NCBI): domain Bacteria; kingdom Pseudomonadati; phylum Bacteroidota; class Eximiradiia; order Eximiradiales; family Kapaibacteriaceae (SeqCode); genus Kapaibacterium (SeqCode); species Kapaibacterium thiocyanatum (SeqCode). The sequence continues at coordinate 40,784 of MKVH01000002.1, forward strand.
TGCTGCCGCCCCATTGTCCGGACAGCGACGTATCCGGCATCGCCGTTCCCAGTGTGAAGCCATCCTGGGCCGAACTACGGTCCGGCAGGAAGCAGATGGACAGGAGGATCAGCAGGAACAGGGCGGGAACAGAACGGGGAATTGCGGAGTTATGCATATCTGAAGGGTAGTTTGAAACCTGTGCTGCAAATTTGCGTAGCCGGACGTCATTCAATCATAGTTTTTTGGACACTGGAGACGACATGAAGGTCTATCGCTCACTACTTGCATTGTTCATGGTCATGGCGAGCGCGGCCGTCGCTCATGCCATCACCGTCGACGAGATCATCGAAAAGAATCTCCAGGCTCGCGGCGGGATCGACAAGATCAAGGCGCTGAAGAGCTTCAAGTCCACCGGAACCATCAGCGCGGGTGGGCAGGAAATCGAGTTCACCCAGTACATGAAGCGCGAACGCAAGATGCGGATGGAAATGGCCATCATGGGCACCAGCATCGTCACGGGCTTCGACGGTACGAACGGCTGGACCGTGAATCCCATGATGGGATCGGACAAGGCCACGGCCCTGCCCGCCGAACAGGCCAAGATGATGTCGGCCCAGGCCGATTTCGACGGTGAGTTCGTGGACTGGAAGAAGAAGGGGACGAAGATCGAGTACGTCGGAACCGTCGACGTCGATGGTGCCTCGGCCTACAAGCTGAAGATCACGGACAAGGATGGCGATGTACGTCACTCGTATATCGACGTCACCAACAACCTCGAGCTCAAGACGGAAATGACGACGGATTACCAGGGACAGAAGATGGTGGTGGAAGTCGTCTTCTCCAACCACAAGCCGATCGGCGGCATCATGGTGCCGTGGTCCATCGACGTGCGCTCGCAGGGTCAGTCGGCTCAGTCGCTCACGATCAAGGACGTGAAGCCGAACATCGACATCCCCGATATGATGTTCATGATGCCCTGATATCCGTACGATATCGACGTATGAACGATGGCTCCGCTGGTCGGGGCCATCGTCGTTTCCGGCCCGCAAGACCCTGTTCCGTACAGGAAGGGATTTTGGTTCATGATGGCAGGAAACGTAGTACCGGCTCGTGTGCGGGAAAAATCCATTTCCGTACCTTTGCTATCCTTCGCCATCATCAACAGATCAGGAATCCACAGTGAAACGCCCGCTCCATCTGGTCGTGTTCGTCTGCGTTGTCGCCGTATTGACGCAAGGTTTCCAGTGCGCCTCGCCGGAAATGTCCACGGCCCGCAATGCATTCAAGCAGAAGGACTATCAGAAGGCCCGGACCGCATTGGAAAAGGTCGTCGCTGCCGAGCCCACGAACTGCGAGGCCTGGATGCTGCTGGGCGATGCCAACCAGAATCTCAACGATACGGACGGTATGGTGGCCGCCTATGCGAAGGCCCGTGCATGCCCCGACGTGCGTCCCGAACAGCAGTCGCGCATGTCGCTGACCCTTTACAACGCATGGGTAGGGGAGTACAACGGGGCCATCGCCAGTTTCAACAAGTACGTCGAAACCAAGGACCGTTCCGAACTCGATGCCGCCACGACGCATCTCGAGCGTGCCCTCGTCTTCAAGCCCGAATTCAGCGAGCCCCTCTATCTTCTCGGACAGGTACAGGAAACGAAGGGTGATACCAATCGCGCATTGACGGCGTACGAGAAGTGGTGGGCGATGGAAGAGCAGGGATTCAACATCCTGAAGCAGAAGGGCGTCCTGCTCGGTATGTCGCGCGGTGACCTACTCAAGAAGCTGGGCACTCCTGCCGCGATGAAGACCGATACCATCGAGAACGGCGTGATCTTCAAGGATCGTTTCGATATCGGTGGTCGTGACATCTACACGTTCAGCACGCGCGAAGGCACGGCCGTCGACGGAACGCTGGAAGGCTTCACCTACAATCCTCCATCCACGCTGACCGATGCCGAGAAGTGGCGGTCGCGCACGACGTCGGTAAGCACTCTCAAGGCCATGGCCTACATCGCCTATCAACGTGGCAAGCTGCAGGAAGCCTATGACTACTGTACGAAGGTCATCGAACTCAAGCCCGCGGATGCTGAACTCGTTCCGCTGCGGACGCAGTTGCTGCAGGAGCTCGGCAAGACCGACGAAGCGATGGTCCAGCTCAAGGGCCTCGTCGAACGCGAACCGAAGAATACCGTTTATCGCCTGCAGTATGCCTCGATTCTCTCCGGTGCCGACCGTACGGACGAAGCCATCGCGGAATACAGGAAGGTGCTGGAAACTGATCCGGGTAACGAAGCGGCTCTGTACAACCTCGCCGCCGCCTACAAGAACCTGGCCGGTACGAAGCAGAAGATCGAGAACGACAAGCTCGACAAGGACAAGAAGTACAAGCCCAATACGGCATATCTTGACGATCTGAGAACGTCGGCCGACTACTTCGAGCGTCTGCGGAAGTCGTTCAAGTACCGTGACGACCTCATCGTCCTGGACCAGCTCGCCAACATCTACGAGGTGAGCAAGGACAAGTCCAAGGTCGCCGCCATCATCATGGAGCTCGAGGCACTCGAGGAGAAGTACAAGACGTCGGCCGAATACTACCGCGTCATGGAGGGGCTCTATGCCCGCAACAAGATGATGGACAAGATGAAGACGGCGGCCGACAAGGGCGCAAGACTCAAGTAAGCGATTCCTCTCATTCCCGACGAGGGAACAACAGTTTCAACACAGTTTTTCGGGTAGGCGACACCTATGGCAAACAATCCCAACGAACAGCAAGGGCAGCAACAGCTCACCATCGAGCTCGGCGACAAGGAGGCGGAAGGCATCTATTCGAACCTTGCCATCATCTCCCATTCGCCGGCCGAATTCGTCATCGACTTCACGCGCGTTCTGCCTGGTGTACCCAAGGCCAGGGTTCACGCCCGCATCGTCATGACGCCCCAGCATGCCAAGCTGCTGCTCCACGCACTCGCGGAGAACGTCGGCAAGTTCGAGCAGCAATACGGCGATATTGCGGTCGACGGACAGCAACTGGCCTTCCCCGTAGGAACGCCGATCAACTAAACCGATGGGAGAGAGCGGTATAACGGAATTTTTCCGTAGATTTGCCGTTCTTCCCAACATGTGAATGCCATTAGGTCAGGTGTATAATGAAGCGTACCTATCAACCGAGCAAGCGTAAGCGTCTGAACGTGCACGGATTCCGCGCCCGTATGGCGACGAAGAACGGCCGCAAGGTCCTTAACCGTCGTCGTGCGAAGGGTCGTTACCGTATCGCCGTCAACTCTTCACGTTAAGATCGAAGCATCATGGTCCTGCGGCCGCTCAAGGGCTATCGGACCTTCTCCACGGCGTTCGAGAAAGGAAACCGGTTCGTTTCGGGTCCGCTCGTTCTCAGCGTGGTATATCATCCAGCAGATACGATGGTGGACGGTCATATCGGATTCGGTGTGACCGTCAGCCGACGCAAGGCACGGACTGCGGTGATGCGCAATCGTATCCGACGTTTATTGAGGGAAGCCATCCGGGCTTCCGTCGCACGGTATGAAGGTCCTTGCCGGGACTGCCGCATCGCGACGATCGTGGCGGTATGGCGTTCCACCCCGGCCGCTCCGATGCTCCTCAGGCTGCACCACGTGCAGCCGATTGTCGACACCTTGCTGCAAAGGGCACTTGCCGCATGCATGGACGTTCCGACGACATCACAGCACCCTCCGTCATGACGCGAGCCGTTACCGCATTGATCCGGTTCTATCAAGTGGCCGTGTCTCCCTTGTTTCCGAAGTCCTGTCGTTTTTCTCCGACCTGCTCCGAGTATACCGTACAAGCCGTACAGCGGTTCGGCGTCATACGCGGACTATGTCTCGGCATGCGCCGCATCGCGAAGTGTCATCCGTTCCATCCGGGCGGATACGATCCGGTGCCGGATGCCGATACGCATCATCATTGTTCCACCCGTTGATAGTTCCTCATGGATCGTAATTCCATCATCGGTATCGTCCTGATCAGCCTTATCGTCGGCGGCTGGGTATTCTGGCAGAGTACCGTCAGCAAGCGCGACGTGACTCCTCAGCAGACGGCCCACAGGACGGAGCGTTTCGATTCGGCCCGCACGGCCATCACGAATCAGCCGGCGTCCGTCACCTCCGTAGCTGCGGATGCAACGGCGGAACGTATGATCACCGTCGAAACGGACCTTCTCCACATACGCCTGAGCAGTTACGGTGGAACGATCCGGAGCTGGAAGTTGAAGAAGTATCAACCCTGGTACAAGGCCGAACAACCCGATGCTCTGGTCGACCTCGTCCAGCCCGGTGCGCGTGAGTTCGGATTCACGTTCCGGACGACGAACGGGCAGAAGATCGAGGCCCGCAACGTGCCCTTCGAGTGGCAGGTACAGAGCGATTCCGTCCGCGTCAGCGGCGATGCCGCCATCACCATCAAGGGCGTGGCCCACACGGTGAACGGTGGCGTCATCGAACGTCTCTATACGTTCCGCGGCAACAAGTACGACGTCAAGACCTCCATCGTCCTCGACAACATGGAAGGCGTGATTCCTCCCACGAACCGCTACGTCAATCTCGAGTGGAGCAAGGGAATCAGGTATCAGGAGGGAAGTACCGTCGACGAGTCGAACAACGCCGTTGCCATCGCTTCCTATAACGGTGAGATCGACGAACTCGATGCCACGACCTACAACGCACCGGAAGAGCGCTCGGCATCGGGCCGTATCGACTATCTCGCGACGCGTTCGAAGTATTTCGCGGTAGCGATGATTCCCCCGGCCGGATTCGACGGTTCGGTCTACTATCGCGGTACCCGCTACGGCGCACCCGAGAACGGCTACGTCGAGCAGTACGGCCTCATGTACAAGCTGCCGTACAGCGGCGGCCGCCAGACGCACGTGATGACGCTCTTCGCCGGTCCCATGGACTACGACGTCCTCAAGGAATACAACCTAACGGGTGTGATGAATTTCGGTCTGAAATGGATCGTAAAGCCCATCGGCGAGTACTTCATGCTTCCGATGCTCAAGCTCATCCACAGTGGTATCGCCAACTATGGCGTTGCCATCATCCTCTTCTCGATCCTGATGAAGCTCCTTCTCTATCCGCTTTCCATTACACAGGTGAAGTCGGCCCAGAAGATGCAACTGCTCGCACCGCTCATGAACGAGATCCGCGAGAAGTACAAGGACGACATGCAGACGCAGCAGCAGGAAACGATGAAGCTCTACAGTCAGTACGGCATCAATCCCGCCGGTGGCTGTCTGCCGCTTCTGCTGCAGATGCCCTTCCTTTATGCACTCTATGCCGTGCTCAATCTCAACATCGAGCTTCGCCAGGCATCCTTCCTGCCGTTCTGGCTCACGGACCTTTCGGTGCCCGACGTCATCCTGCATCTGCCCTTCAAGCTTCCGCTCTTCAACATCGACAAGTTCTCGGGTCTGGCACTTCTCATGGGAGCCACGCTCTTCATCCAGCAGAAGCAGGCCGTGACCGATCCCCGCCAGAAGGGCCTCGTCTACATCATGCCCGTCATGCTCACACTGATGTTCTCGACCCTGCCCGCCGGCCTGAATCTCTACTACTTCATGTTCAACGTCATGGGGATCGGCCAGCAGCTCTACCTCACGAAGTTCAGCAAGAAGAAGCTCACCCTTGCCGATCTGAAGACCATGCCCGTCAAGGAATCCTGGTTGCAGCGCAAGATGCGGGAGGCACAGGAAGTGGCGGCCTCGCAGGGGAGGACCCTGCCGGGACAGTCAGCCCAGCGTCCTGTGAACGGCAACGGCAAAGGCACGAGAAAGAAGAAATAACCCGCTCTCCACACACCCCCTCCGGATATTCCGCAGGGGGTGTTCCATTTCCTGTGTAACTAATTTCCGGTCATCCTGTCACTTGTCCGAATGCCGGGTTCCGCCCATACGGAATATCTCCGTCGCGGTGGTTCGAAAGACGTTGCAAAACCCGGTTCGCAGGCTATTTTTGGTGGTTAGGGACAATCCTCAGAATACACCGTTCCATCTCATTTATTTTACAGTTGAAAGGAGCAGTCTATGAATGCTCGCTCACTCGTTCGCACGTTGGCAGTAGGCGTGTGCACGTTTGCTGTCGGAGCCATGTCGCTGATGGCTCAGAACAGCTTCGACCGCGTGTCCCTGATCGAGCAATTCACGAGTGCCACATGTGGCCCGTGCGTTGCAGCCGGTCCGGTCATGGCCCGTGTCGTCAAGCTTAGCAATGGTGTGGTGTCCATCCGGTACCACATGAGCTTCCCCGCAGAAGGCGATCCGTGGAACGTCTCGAATCCTTCCGAGAATTCCTCGCGTCAGATGCTCTACTCCGTTAATTCCATCCCGACGTCGCAGGTGAACGGCAAGTCGAAGGTCGACCCGCGTGACGAAGCTACGCTCCTGTCGACGATCTCGACCGATGCCGCCGTGAAGAGCCCCGTTCAGATGACGGTAACGCAGTCGGGTGGAAGCGTGGCCGTCAAGATCAAGACGAACATCGATCTCAATGCCCACAAGCTCCAGGTCGCCGTCGTCAGCCGCCGTACGGTGCTGCCGAACCTCCCGTCGACTCTCGCAAACAGCAACGGCGAAAGCGAATTCTTCGATGCCATGGTGAAGATGCTTCCCAATGCATCGGGTACGAGCCTGTCCCAGTCGGCAGGTGGAGAGCAGACCTACAACTTCACGTTCGCACCGGGTACGGGCGAACTCTGGCCCTCCGGTATGCAGTACATCGTCGCCTTCGTCCAGTCCACGGGTTCGACGAAGGAAATCATCCAGGCCGGTACGAACCTCGACGAAGTCATGCCGAACGTCACGATGGCTGGTGCCAAGTGGCAGTACATCACCAAGGGTGGACAGAAGACGGCCGTCCTGACGCTGTCGAATCCCCGTGACAAGGCGATGGACGTCGAAGTATCCATCCCGAACCGTGCCAATCTCCAGCAGATGGGCGTTACGGTTACCGCCGACAAGGATGTCGTCTCCATTCCCGCCAAGGGTTCGGTGACGGTCAACATTTCGGTGACGGCTCCCAACGCCGCGATGTTCATTCCGGTCCAGGTCGAAGCCAAGCCCATCAATCTCACGACGGGCATTCCGGCAACGGCTACGGTCGAATTCGGTTATCTGACCGAAGGTGCACGCTTCGCTTCCTACTATGGTGCCTCGGACGGTGCCGTCGCCTTGCATGCCAGCGCCATCGCATCCGAATACGGTAACGATGCGGTCTTCATGCCCCTCGCTACGGAAATCGTCAACGCCTATCCGCCGACGTCGTTCGACGCAATCGGCTTCTCCGTCGACTACTACAGCCGTGGCGCACTGCTCAACGGTCTGCCCATCGTCCAGGCCGTGATGCAAGCCGGCAAGGGTGCCTGGGTGACCGGTGAAGTCGAGCAAGCCATCGCCTACAACAATGCCGGTTTCGAGTCCGTCAAGACGTTCTTCGAAAACACGCTCCAGCTTCAGCCGTGGGGCCAGGCCAACACGGTCCAGCGCTATACGCAGACGGGGCAGAACATCAGCCTCCAGACGTTCCCCATCAAGGGCATCAACGGCGATCCCATCGGTGAAGGTCTCAACGCTACGGGTAACCAGTACAACCAGCAGACCTGGCCGTTCTGGGTTCGTGTTACGGACCTCCTGAAGCCCAAGGTCGGTGCTACCTCCGTCCTCAGCGCAAGCTTCGATAACAACGTCGCCAACGGTGCAACGGTTCGCGTCGTCGCCAGCAACGGTGCCAAGCTCGTCTACAGCTCCTTCGGTCAGGAAGCCATCGCCGATGCAACGCAACGCAACGGCAATGCCAACCGCACGCTCAAGTGGCTGCTCGCTTCGGCCCTGCCCCAGATCACGGCCAGCGTTCCCCAACTGAACTTCGGCGATGTCAAGGAAAGCACGTCGAAGGACATGACGGTAACGTTCTCCAACTCCGGTCAAGCCGAACTCCGTATCACGGAAATGAACCTGACGGGTGCCGATGCTTCGGCATTCGACATCATCTCCGGCGCTCCGGACAACCAGCCGATCGTTCTGTCCGCAGGTCAGTCGCGCACCGTCAAGGTCCGCTTCTATCCTCTGACGGTCAAGAGCGGCTTCGTCGCTTCGCTCCAGGTCATCTGCAACGCCGCTTCCAATCCGTCCGTCCAGCTTCTCGGCAACGGTACGCCCTCGACGAGCGTCGAAACGGAAGTTGCGAGCGAATCCGGTGCCCTCGGCATGCGTCTCGTCGGTGCCAACCCTGTGTCCGTTTCCTCCGAAGTTGAAGTCAAGAGCACGTCGTCCGACGTCGTGACGGTTTCCGTCGTCGACAACATGGGCCGCACGGTCGCTACGCTCTTCAACGCTCCGGTCGCCGGTTCGCAGCGTGTGGCCCTGTCCTCCGCAGCACTCGCCAACGGCATGTACACGGTCGTCGCCACGAACGGCAACGAACGCGTCGCACTGACGATGGTCGTCGCACGCTAAGACATAGTCGAGCAGTCGAAACGAACGAGCCGGCTCCTTCAGGAGCCGGCTCGTTCTCGTTTACGGGAGAGCAAGAGATGAGCCAAGAGATGAGTACGGGATGGTTATCCCATAGGAAGGAATGACGGATAGCGCGGGTCGGCACATGAGGAACGGGGGATGGACTCCCATTCGTCCATCGCAGGACGGTGGGCGTGGCTGCATCATGGGTATGGGGCGTACATCCATGTCGGATGGTGAGCGAGGGGTACTCCTACGAAACGCAGTACGCCGCATCATACGATCGAATCACGACGCCACGTGAATACCCGGCCGACGGTCCCGGCCTACCTCTTGTACTGATATCTCGCGCCGGGCGGCAGAGCCGAACGCAGGCGATAGTCGCCGAAGCCCGTGTTGTCCTCGAAGGTGAACGTCTGCGAATTGGGATAGGTCCACCGTACGAGCAGGGCGGAACCGGTCTGCGACGTATACCGCTCGATATTCATCGGCTCGCCGTAGATGATGTAGATCATGCCCATGTCGGTGAGCCAGCCTTCGTTATAGCTCTTGTAGACCTTGTTGGCGTATTCGATACGGGCGTAGTAGTCTTCGAAGGCTTCGTTGCGTGTCGTATTCGGTGTGGGGTCCAGCTTCTTCCAGAAGTCCTCGAACAGGGCCTGACGATCAGCCTCCGTCGGTGCGCCGAGGATCTGGTCGATGTCGCTTTGCGACGGCACGACGTAGCGCAGTTGCCGGATCGCCCGGTTGAGATCGCTCAGGATGGCCGTGGTGGCCGTACGGGGGATGATGAAGGGCCGGGTCGTCATCGACACCGTTTCGTTCGTGTCCAGGACGGTCGTGAACGGATGCATCCGCACGGTGAGCGAATACGTGCCGGCCGTCGGACGCGGTGGATAGGTCAGACGCATGAAGTGCTGCTGCGTCTTCTCCTTGAGCGTCTCGGCACTGCCGCTGACGCCGGAGGAGAGGAGTCGTCCGTCCTTCTGCGCGATCTTCCACGAGAACCCGACCTGTTGCGGGACGCGTTCCGCATACGTCTCGAAGAAGATGAAGAGGGGATTCTCGAGATTCCAGATGGCATCGCCGATGAAAGGCGTGATGGAGTAGCGGCTGCCACGCTGCTCGATCTCGCTCACGTAGAGGATGCTGCTCAATGCCGGCAGCTCGTCGTTGAAGTCGGATACCGTAAGCGTCTTCGTCTGGGTATAGTCGCGCCTCGAGAACTGGTCGGTCACCGTCACCTCGATCCGGTAGGTGCCCGGACGCAGTGTGAAGGAGCGCTGGACGATATCGGCCTTGCCCGTCTTGCCACGGCTCGTACCGTAGTCCGCTTCCGCGACTTGACGTGTGAAGGTCGTGTCCAGGAGCTTGCGGCCGACGGTATCGCGGATGGCCATTGTCACGCGATACTGGGCGGCGAACATCTTGTTGTATTCCTGGAACTCCATCGACTGATAGGGGACTGCGAGATAGAGGTCCACCCGTGCCTTGTCGTCGAACAGCGAGCCGCGGAAGGCGAGGGCGTCGACGCGAATGGTCGACGACATGTCGCCCGGTTGTGCCGCCGCGGGCTGGGGAGGCGGAATGCGCTGCGGTTGCTGCGCAATCGCCGACGTCAGGACTCCTGCCGTGAAGAGCCCCGCCAACAATCCTGTCATGGACAGGGTCCGGATGGGAATGCATCGTACCATTATTCTCCAACGAATCGGATGGCGGTCGTACCAGTGAAGCCCGTCGCCACGACGCGGACGGAGTCGATAGCGCCCACGAGTGTCGTTCCGTCAGGAAATGACGGACCGTTCGGCGTAAAGACATGCTTGAAGATGACCGTGTCGGCTCGCATCACGTCGAAGACGGCCGTGCCCTTGGATATGGACGACGATACGAGCGAAAGGTGTTGACGGGACTTGAGCGGGGTGATGACGTTCGGATTCGTGGATCCGTACTTGATGGCGTTCAGGGCCGTTATCGTAATCGTCAGCGTATCGTCGATACGATTGGAACCCAGATTGAACTTGCTTTCGGAGATGACGGTCTCTTCGCTCGAGCAGCCGACGATCGACAGTGAGACGAAGAGGAGGACGACGAAGGACGTGAGTGCCGGGCGCATCAGTACTGTCCGGAATGGTTGGGAAACGTCGGGCAAGTTACGGCTCAGCATCGAACCGCTATCTTCAGAAGATCACGCGCTTCGCGTGCCAGTTGTTCACGGACGTCGGGATGGGCGATGGCGATCAGTGCTTCGGCCCTGTCGCGAAGGGTCTTGCCGTGCAGATAGGACACGCCGTATTCCGTGACGACGTAGTGTACGTGGGCACGGGACGTGACCACACCCGCACCGGGCTTGAGCATGGCGGAGATGCGGCTGATACCCTTGGCTGTACGCGAGGGCAGCGCGATGATCGGCTTCCCGCCCTTGCTCAACGCGGCCCCGCGGATGAAGTCCACCTGACCACCGACGCCGCTGTATGGAGCGGGGCCGATGGAGTCCGCGCAGACCTGGCCGGTGAGATCGACTTCGATGGCGGAGTTGATGGCCGTCATCTTCGGATTACGCATGATGACGGAGGGATTGTTCACGTACGCCACGTCGAGCATGGCCACCATCGGATTGTCGTCGAGGAAGTCGTAGACCTTCCGTGTACCCATCACGAACGTGGCTACGATCTTGTATGGATGGATCGTCTTCTCGCTGCCGTTCACGATGCCCCGTTCCACGAGAGGAATGAGACCGTCGGAGAACATCTCCGTATGGACGCCGAGGTTGCGGTGCGACGTCAGTTCGTGGAGCACGGCATCCGGGATGGCGCCGATGCCCATCTGCAGGGTGGCTCCGTCTTCGACCAGGCTTGCGACGTGTCGTCCGATGGCACGCTCGACGTCTCCGAGCACGGGAGGCGTGACTTCGGGTATGGCATCGTCCACGCTCACGCAATACGTGATCTTGTCGAGATGGATGAGGGCATCGCCATGGGACCGGGGCATGTTCGGATTGACCTGTGCGATCACCGTCCGTGCGGCATGCAGGGCCTCGTGAGCCGCCTCGACGGTGACGCCGAGCGAGCAGAAGCCGTGCTTGTCCGGCGGTGAGACGTGGATCAGTGCCACGTCGATATCGATGATCCGGTCGCGGAAGAGCCGGGGGATGTCGCTCAGGAAGACAGGAGTGTAGTCGGCGCGTCCTTCCCGAACGGCCGTTCTCATGTTCCTGCCGATGAACAGGCAGTTGACGCGGAAGACTCCCTCGTAGCGCGGGTCGGCATAGGGGGCGTCGCCTTCCGTGTGGAGCTGGACGATTTCCACGCCGTGCAGTCTGTCGGCATGGGCCGTGAGGGCATCGACGAGTCGCCTGGGGGCGGCCGCCACACCGTGCAGGAAGATCCGGTCGCCCGGGTTGACGGCCTGGAGCGCCTGATGGGCGCTGACGAATGAGGGCATGGAGTCGAACGGTACTGTGGAGAACGGATCCGAAAATACGATCCGGCGATGCCACGGAGAACAGGCGCCCTTCCGTACTTTTGCAAGGCACAACGAGAGACGTCAATGGAACTTCAGAACTACCTGTTCATCATCGTATTCGTCGGCGCGTTGGTGCTGTTCGGACGCAGCACACGACGCCTCATCTCATGGCTCAGGATAGCCAGGCCCGACGTTCGCTGGGACCGCATCCCCGAACGGATCAGACAGACGCTCATCGTCGGCTTCGGTCAGAGCAAGATCCTGCGCGACAAGGTAGCGGGGCCGATCCACGCCGGTATCTTCTGGGGCTTTCTCGTCCTGCTGGCATCGGCCATCGAAATGGTGCTCGAAGGACTCATTCCCGGCGGCACGCTGAACTTCCTCGGACCGGTCTATTCGGTCATCACGATCCTGACGGACATCTTCTGTCTGCTCATCATCGTCGGTACGATGATGTCGCTGTGGCGCCGCTACGTCAAGAAGGTAAAGCGCCTGCAGGTCGAAGGAGAGAAGGTCGAAGCCGGTCTCATCCTCCTCACGATCTTCTGCATCGTGACCGCACTGCTGGTGCAGAACGCACTGCGCGTGCATGTCGAAGGCGCGGACTTCTCGTGGGCCGTACGCCCCGTCGCACGTCCGCTCGGTAACCTGCTCGCCGCCATGTTCGGTCCGGGGGCACTGTCCTTCCTCTTCCACGCAGGCTGGTGGATCCATGCCGTCTTCATTCTCGCCTTCCTGAACTACCTGCCGTACTCCAAGCACCTTCACGTACTGACGTCGATCCCGAATGTCTTCTTCTCCCACATCGGTCCGAACAACGCGATGGAGAAGATCGACTTCGAAGCCGAAGGAGTGGAGAAGTTCGGTATCGTGGACGTCGAGGACTTCTCGTGGAAGACCCTGTTCGACGGTTATACGTGTACGCACTGCGGTCGCTGTACGAGCGTATGTCCGGCCAATCAGACGGGTAAGGTACTGGATCCACGCGGCGTTATCGTGGCCATCAACGAGCGTACGATCGACAAGGCACCGCTCATCCTGAAGAAGGAACGGGGCGAGGAGCTGACGCAAGCCGAACAGCAGATATGGGACAGGAAGCTCATCGGCGACTACGTTTCGCCGGACGCCCTCTGGGCCTGCACGACGTGCGGCGCCTGCATGCAGGAATGCCCCGTCAACATCGAACACGTACCCGCCATCGTCGGCATGCGCCGTTCGATGGTGATGATGGAATCGTCGTTCAACGACGAAAGCGCACTGCTACCGGACATCTACAGCAACATGGAAACGAATGCCGTGCCGTGGGGCGGCTTCGCGCAAGCCGATCGCGCGAACTGGGCCGAAGGCATGGGAATCAAGACGGCTGCCGAAGACCCTGCCATGGACGTCCTGTTCTGGGTGGGCTGCGCGGGATCATATGACGAACGTGCGAAGAAGATATCCCGATCCTTCGCCGAACTGATGCAGGCCGCCGGTGTGGAATTCCGCATCCTCGGAACCGAAGAACATTGCAACGGCGACGTCGCACGGCGTACAGGTAACGAGTACCTCGCCGACATGCTGACGAAGACGAACATCGAGACGATGCAGCGTTACGACGTAAAGAAGATCGTCGCGACATGTCCCCACTGCTTCAACACGATCAAGAACGAGTATCCGCAGTTCGGCGGCAACTTCGAAGTGGTGCACCATACGCAGTTCATCAAGGAGCTGATCGACACGGGCAAGCTGAAGATCGATCGTGCCTCGGCATCGAAGGAAACGATCACGTATCACGACTCCTGCTATCTCGGACGCTACAACGAGGAGTACGAGGCGCCGCGCGCCACGCTCACGAACGTTCCCGGACTGGAGATCCTCGAAGTGTCGAGGTCGAAGGACCGCGGTCTGTGCTGCGGAGCCGGTGGCGGTCGTATGTTCATGGAAGAGCATGTGGGCGACCGCGTCAACGTCGTGCGTACCGACGAACTGCTGGCCACTGGTGCATCGACGATCGCCGTGAACTGTCCGTTCTGTACGACGATGATCACGGACGGCGTGAAGGCCGCCGATCGTGTCGACGACGTCCAGGTTCGCGACGTTTCCGAAATCCTTCTGGATCACATCGTCCGCTGACGTTCGATACTACCACGAAGAGAACATCATGGATCCCCCGATACCTCGCGTGTCGGGGGATCGTTCGTTTCGGGAGGGGGGATCCCCGCTCAGTGGATACGGAGGGAACGCGACAGCACGCGCGACAGTTCACCCGTGAGCATGCGGCGCTCGAAGCCTTCCACGTATTGTTCGTCGGGATGAGGAAGCGCGTTCTTCTTCCACTTGTCGTACATCTCGATGATGCACGTCGCGATGGCGTCCACATCGTCCGGAGCGGTGATCCAGGCCGCTCCATAGCGTTCGGCATCGCGTCGCAGTGCTCCATCGGGCAGCGAGGCGAGGATCGGCAGCCGTGTGCCGAAGTATTCGTAGAGTTTTCCGCTCGAGACCGTATCGGCGTTCTTGCCGTAGCCTACCATCATCCACAGTGCATCGCTGTCCTGGAGCAGGGTGACGGTATCGGCATGGGACATGTAGCCGTGGTCATGGACGATATCCTGAAGGCCCAGTTTCTTCACCGTCTTCCGGTGTTCGTCGCGCAGCAGGCCGGCGAAGTGAAGATCGAGCGAAATGTCCGGTCGGTCCTTCAGCACCTTCTTCACGGCGCGGAAGAAATAGGACGGCGTGATGAACTCGTAGAAGATCCCTGCATAGGTCAGGCGCATCGCTGCATGTTTCGTATGATTCCGATGCTGCTGCATGTCCTCCGCATCGTAGCCGTGAGGGATGATGACGACGTCGTCGAAGGCCAGTTGCGGATAGGTGGCGATCAGCCGTTCCTTGATGCGTCTGTTCGTGACCACGATCTTCGAGGCATGGGTGAGGACGTCGTACTCGTACTGCTTGTGCAGGTGCGCATGCCAGGGTGTGGGATAGAAACTGAACTGGTTGCCGTACCAGAGATCGCGGTAGTCCAGGATGAGGGGGATGCCGGTCTCCGTGCTCAGCACGGCACCGGCCATCATGGGAGAGAAGGGCGGGCCCGAGACCAGGATGGCGTCGAAGTCCACGTCCTTCACGAGGTCGCGCGCCAACATCAGTGCCTGACGGGACCAGCTCTTCTTGTTGTCGGGTACGAAGATTGTGCTGCTTGCGCGGTTGAGCATCTTGCGCAGCACTTCGCGGGGCATCCTGACGGTGCCCTTGTTCTTGAGGAGGCTGTTCGGATCCTTGCCGCTCGTGCGGTGAATCGTCACGTCGCGTCCTTCCAGTTCATCGAGGAGCGACTGGTCGTGCGCATAGTACGCCGTCGGCCCGGTGGCGATCACATGAGGATGCCAGCCGTAGTCGGGCAGGTACTTGACGAACTTCGTGATACGCTGAACGCCGCTGAGTCCCATCGGTGGGAAGTAGTAGGCGAGGACGAGGACGTTGAGTTGTTCCATGCCCCCTTACACGATCACCAGTTCACGAGGAGCGGAGGTAAGGATGTCCGGGCCATCCTTCGTGATCACGACGTCGTCTTCGATACGCATGCCGAACTTGCCGGGAAGGTAGATGCCGGGTTCGATCGTCACGACGCAACCTTCGGGCAGGACTTCCTTGGTATTGGCATAGGAGACGCGAGGATTCTCGTGCACTTCATAGCCGAGGCCATGACCGAGGGAATGGCGGAAGTAGTCCCCATAGCCTGCCGCCGTGATGAGGTCGCGTGCGGCAGCGTCGAGCTGTGCCGCCGTCACTCCCGTCACCGCAGCGTCGAGTGCCGACAGATGGGCATCGTAGAGTACGGCGAAGACGTCCATCACCTTCTTCGACGGCGTGCCGATGGCGAAGGTACGGGTCATGTCGCTGTAGAAGCCGTGAACGCAGCAGCCGAAGTCGACCGTCACGACGTCGCCCTTCTTGATGACGCTGTCGCTGGCGCGGCCATGCGGCATGGCGCTGCGGGCACCGCTCACGACGATGATGTCGAAGGCATCCTTCTCGGAGCCGAGCTCGCGTGTGGTGTTCGCGAGCATGGTGGCGACCTGGCGTTCCGTCATGCCGGCCTTGACGGAGCCGAGCATCCGTTCGTAGGCCATCGAGACGATATTGGCGGCGTGGGCGAGTTCGTTGATCTCGAACGGAGCCTTCACACGTGTGATGGTCTCGGGAAGGCCGACGGCTTCCATCATCTTCGCGGGAGCCATGGCCTTCTTCATCGCCTTGAAGCCGCTCACCGTATGCCGTGTGGGATCGTAGCCTACGGTCTTCCACTTCGAGGCGAGGCCGGAGGCCGCGCCCCAGAAATCGCGGTCGATGACGACCTTCAGCCCGTCGAGGGGATAGACTTCCTTCTTGACCTGGATATCGTACAGGTCGTTCGTAAAGAAGTGGATAGCCTTGTTCGATACTATTGCCATTGCCATCGAACCGCTGAAGCCGAAGAAGTACCGGAGAGAAGGCGTATGGGACATGACGAGAGCGTCGAGTCCGTGAGCCTTCATGCTTCTGCGCAGCGAGGCGATACGCTCTGCCGCATAGTTGACGTGTGCCTTGCTAGCCATGGTATCAGCGCGTATAGTAGTTGGGAGATTCCTTGGTGATGATGATGTCGTGCGGATGCGACTCGCGGAGTCCCGCTGCCGTCATGCGTACGAACCGTGCATGCTGTTGCATTTCGCCGAGGGTAGTGCAGCCGCAATAGCCCATCGCCGCGCGCAGTCCACCGACGAGTTGATAGATAGTATCGCTTACCGTACCCTTGAACGGAACCCGGCCTTCGATACCTTCGGGAACCAGTTTCGAGATTTCGTCCTCGACGTCCTGGAAGTACCTGTCCGCCGATCCCTGTCCCATGGCACCGAGCGAGCCCATGCCACGATAGATCTTGTAGGCACGACCTTCGAGCAGCACCTTCTCGCCCGGAGATTCTTCATGTCCGGCGAGCATACCGCCGAGCATCACGGTATCGGCACCGGCAGCGATGGCCTTGGCCACGTCGCCGGTCTGCTTGATGCCACCATCCGCGATGACGGGAATACCGAGCGGTCCGGCCACTGCCGCCACGTTCATGATGGCCGTGATCTGCGGAACGCCCACACCGGCCACTACACGCGTGGTACAGATGGAGCCGGGGCCGATGCCCACCTTCACACCGTCCGCACCTGCACCGATGAGGGCCTTCGCAGCTTCACCGGTAGCGATGTTGCCGCCGATGACGTTAAGCGAGGGAAATCGCTCCTTCACACTGCGTACCATGGAGATGACGCCGGCCGTATGACCGTGTGCCGTATCGACGATGACGACGTCGACACCTGCGTCGACGAGGGCCTGCACGCGTTCGAGGGTATCGGCAGCGATGCCGACGGCCGCACCGACGCGGAGACGGCCCTGATCGTCCTTGGCCGCGTTGGGATACTTCTTCTTCTTCTGGATGTCCTTCACCGTCATGAGGCCGACGAGCAGCCCGTCTTCGTCCACGATGGGCAGCTTCTCGATACGGTGCTGCTGAAGGATGCGCTCGGCATCGTCGAGCGTGGTTCCGAGTTTCGCCGTGACGAGTTTCTCGGCCGTCATGATGTTGGCGACGGGTTCGCCACCGTTGCGTGCGAAGCGCATGTCGCGGTTCGTGACGATGCCGACGAGCTTCGTGGAAGCGTCGACGACGGGGAAGCCAGAGACCTTGTACTTGGCCATCAGTTCCTGCGCTTCACGCACGGTGTTCTCGCGTCTGAGCGTGATGGGCTTTCGGATCATACCGCTTTCGGAGCGCTTGACCTTGTCGATCTCTTCGGCTTGTCGCTCGATCGTCATATTCTTGTGGACGATGCCGATTCCGCCTTCACGTGCGATGGCGATGGACATCGCCGAATCGGTGACCGTGTCCATGGCCGCACTGAGGACGGGGATGTTCAGCGTGATCGTCTTCGTCAGTCGTGCGTTGGTCTTCGCGTCGCGCGGAAGTGTTTCGGAATAGCGAGGCACAAGAAGAACATCATCGAATGTGATGCCTTCTCCCAGGATCTTGTTATCGGACATAACGGAGAGGTGGGTCGGTGACGGAATGGGCAAAAATACGAATGGTTGAGGTTTCCAGCTATGGTGATCATTGGTGGCGGTCAGGCCGGACTTGCGATGGCCTATCATCTGAAGCGCAGAGGACGGTCCTGCGTCGTCCTCGACGATCAGCCGGTACCGGGCGGTGCATGGATACACACGTGGCCTTCGCTACAGTTGTTCTCGCCACGTGAAGCGTCGTCGTTGCCGGGGTGGATGATGCCGCCGACGGCGGGAACGTATCCGACGCGCGACGAGACGATCGCCTATCTCACGGACTACGAGCGACGCTACGACATCGCCGTGGAACGTTCCGTATCGGTCGTCGACGTACGGCGCCGTGAGCGTGGCTTCGTGCTATCGACGTCGGCCGGTGATCTCACGACGGACGTCGTGATCAGTGCGACGGGAACGTGGACATGTCCGATGATTCCGGACATCGCCGGACGTTCGTCGTTCGGGGGACGGCAGATACACAGCGGACACTACCACGGTCCTGCCACCTACCATGGCCGACGCGTACTCGTCGTCGGTGGTGGTAATTCCGGTGCGCAGATCGTTGCCGATCTCGCCGCGGTGGCCGATGTGACGTGGTGCGTGCGGGAGATGCCGGTCTTCCTTCCCGACGATGTCGATGGCCGTGTTCTCTTTGCAGAGGCCAGTCGTCGCTATATGGCCATACGACAGGGGCTCGTGGTTCCGGTGACCGGTACGCTTGGGGATATCGTCATGGTGCCGTCCGTCAAGGCGTTGCGCGACCGGGGCCTGCTTCGTCCAGTACCGATGTTCGCATCGATGACGCACGACGGTGTACGATGGCCAGACGGCAGGGAAGAACGTGTCGACGACGTGATATGGGCCACGGGCTTCGGTAGTGCGCTCGGACATCTTGCGTCGCTGGACATCGTCGACGACAGGGGACGGATCGGAATGAAGGGCAATGAGGTCGTGGCCACACCGGGACTGTACTTGCTCGGCTACGGGAACTGGACGGGATATGCCAGTGCGACGCTTGTCGGGGTAGGGCGGGCTGCGAAGTCCATCGCGGAAGCGATCGGCGGTCCGTAGGCGTCCGTCGCGGGTATGCCTGACGACCTTGGCCTGCCCGTAAACGACGAGGACCGGCACATGGCCGGTCCTCGAAAAGCTGACGTTCGTTCGATGGATGACGAGATCAGGCGTGTTCGCGTTGCAGCTTGGCTGCACGGAGGCGTGCTTCGGCCCAGTGCACTTCCTTGCGTGCGAGGTCGCGCTGATGACGGTCGGGCAGCGTGTCGGCCTTCTCGCGGGAGTCGGCATAGTCCGCTTCGGCCGCGGCGACGTCGACGGCCGAGGCGGACATCAGTTCGTTCACCACGATGGAGATCGTATTGTTGAGCACTTCCACGAAGCCTTCGCGCGAAGCGTAATAGGAGACCTGGTTGGATGGATCCTCGATCTTGATCACGCCGGTATCCAGCGATGAGATGATCGGGGCGTGATTGTACAACACCTGGAAGGGACTCTTCGAGCCAGGCACGCTCACGGCCAGCGCAGGGCCCGTATAGGCCGTGGTCTGGGGCGTGACGATGCTGACGTTGAGGATATGGTCGCTCATCGCTGGCCTCAGTTCTTCGACTTGTTGTAGGCTTCCAGAACTTCGTCGAGCGTACCCTTGTAGCTGAAGAGGCCTTCGGGAACGTGGTCGACATCACCGTTCAGGATGGCCTTGAAGCCGGCGATGGTGTCGGCGACCTTCACGTAGCGCCCGGGGAAGCCCGTGAACTGCTCGGCGACGTGGAAGGGCTGGGAGAAGAATCGCTGGATCTTGCGTGCGCGGTAGACGGTTGTCTTGTCCTCGTCCGACAGTTCATCCATACCGAGGATGGAGATGATGTCCTGGAGGTCCTTGTACGACTGGAGGATCTTCTTCACGCGCATGGCCGTATCGTAGTGATCCTGGCCGATGACGAGGGGATCGAGGATCCGCGACGTGGAATCGAGGGGATCGACGGCAGGGTAGATACCGAGCTCGGCGATCTGGCGGCTCAACACCGTCGTGGCGTCAAGGTGGGAGAACGTGTTGGCGGGAGCAGGGTCGGTCAAGTCGTCAGCAGGAACGTAGACGGCCTGTACGGACGTGATGGAGCCGCGGTCCGTGGAAGCGATCCGCTCCTGGAGAGCACCCATTTCCGTTGCGAGGGTCGGCTGGTACCCTACGGCCGAGGGCATACGACCGAGCAGGGCCGATACTTCCGAACCGGCCTGCGTGAAGCGGAAGATGTTGTCGACGAACAGCAGAACGTCACGGCCTTCTTCATCGCGGAAGTATTCGGCCATCGTGAGGGCCGTGAGAGCCACGCGTGCGCGGGCGCCCGGCGGCTCGTTCATCTGGCCGAAGACGAGGGCCGTCTTGTCGATAACGCCTGACTCGGTCATTTCGAGATAAAGGTCGTTCCCTTCGCGCGTACGTTCACCCACACCGGCGAAGACCGAGTAACCGCCGTGCTGCTTGGCGATGTTGTGGATGAGCTCCTGGATGATGACCGTCTTGCCGACGCCGGCACCACCGAAGAGGCCGGTCTTGCCACCCTTCGTGAAGGGCTCGATGAGGTCGATCACCTTGATACCGGTCTCGAACATCTCCTTCTGTGTGGAGAGGTTCTTGAAGTCCGGGGAGGGGCGATGGATGGAATAGGTCTTGTCCGACGTGATGGGGCCCTTGCCGTCGATGGACTCACCGACGACGTTGATCAGGCGCCCGAGGACGGCCGGGCCAACGGGGACGGAGATCGGCTTGCCGGTGTCCACCGCTTCCATTCCACGCACGAGACCGTCCGTGGAATCGATGGCGATGGAACGCACGCGATCCTCACCAAGGTGTTGCTGCACTTCGCAGACGAGCGTTTCGTCGGCGCCGGTTTCTATGTTTTTGCGCTTGATGTACAAGGCATTCAGCACCGGGGGAATCTGACCGTTGGTGAACTCGACGTCCACTACGGGACCGATAACCTGAACAATGCGGCCTGCGTTTGTGCTCATACGTTTTGACAGGTTGGTAGGATTGAAAATGGGCGTGCGAAGATACGAAATCTCCATCCTTTCCATATGGAAGGGTTTCCACAGCACTCCCGACACGTGCCCAAAAGCCGTATCTTTGTAGTCTTGTCATACCAACGCTTTACAGCTTTACATAGGGAAACGCATGTCGTCCTTCATCGTTGCCGCTGCCCGTACGCCGATCGGTGCCTTCATGGGATCGCTCGCCGATCTGTCCGCTCCCCACCTTGGTGCCGTGGCCATCAGGAGTGCCGTGGAGCGCGCCGGTATCGCCCCCGATGCCGTCAGTGAAGTGATCATGGGAAATGTCCTGACCGGTGGAGTAGGGCAGGCGCCGGCCCGCCAGGCCGCCCTGTTCGGCGGACTGCCGAATACGGTTCCCTGCATGACCATCAACAAGGTCTGCGGATCGGGTCTGAAGAGCGTGATGCTGGCCGACCAGGCGATCCGTTGCGGCGATGCCGACGTGGTCGTGGCCGGTGGACAGGAATCGATGACGAATGCACCCTATGCCCTCCCCAAGGCCCGCGGGGGATACAAATACGGTCATGGCGAAATGCTGGACCTGCTGCTGCACGACGGCCTCTGGGACGTCTACAACAAGTATCCGATGGGCAATGCCGCCGAACTGTGCGCCACAGAATGCAACATCTCGCGTGAGGAGCAGGACGCCTTTTCCATCGAAAGCTACAAGCGTGCCCTGGCCGCCCAGGAGCAGGGCTGGTTCAAGGACGAGATCGTTCCCGTCGTGGTAGCCGGCCGCAAGGGCGACGTCACGGTGGACAGCGACGAGGAGCCGGGCCGCAGCAACTTCGACAAGATTCCGCTCCTGAAGCCCTCCTTCAAGAAGGACGGTACGATCACGGCCGCCAACGCTTCCTCCATCAACGACGGCGCCGCCGCCATCGTCGTGGCCGGCGAAGCCGCGCTCAAGTCCCACAACCTCACGCCGATGGCCCGCATCGTGGCCCAGGCGTCCTTCGCCCATGATCCGGCATGGTTCACGACGGCCCCCATCGATGCCATCAAGCGCGTCGCAGGCAAGGCCGGTCTGTCTATCGACGACATCGACCTCTTCGAGATCAACGAAGCCTTTGCCGTCGTGGCGCTGGCCGCACAGAACAAGCTGGGCATTCCGGCGGACAAGCTGAACGTCCACGGCGGCGCCGTGGCTCTCGGTCATCCCATCGGTGCTTCGGGTGCGCGCCTGCTCACGACGCTGGTCCATGCACTCAAGCGCTACAACAGGAAGTACGGTCTGGTCACGCTCTGCATCGGCGGTGGCGAAGCCAGCGCGATGATCGTCGAACGTGTCTGAGGATACTCCCGGCCGACGGCTATGAACTACAAGACATTTACAAGCTTCAAGGAACGGAACGAATGCAACGACGTACGGTAACTTTGATCGAAGGTGATGGAATTGGTCCTGAAATCTGCGCCTCAGTGGTTCGCGTCTTCGAAGCAGCCGGAGTACCTGTAGACTGGGAACGTGCCGAAGCCGGCCTGACCGCCATCGAGCGGACTGGAAGCGGCGTTCCCGACGAAACGCTCGCGTCCATCAAGCGCAACAGGCTCGCCCTGAAAGGCCCCACGACCACGCCGGTCGGTGGTGGACACAAGAGCGTGAACGTCACGATCCGCAAGGCCCTCGACCTCTATGCCAATATCCGTCTGGCACGGACGATGCCGGCGGTCCATACCCGCTTCGACAACGTCAACATCCTCGTCGTGCGCGAAAACATCGAGGACACGTATGCCGGTATCGAGAACTGGCAGACGCCGAACGTCGCCCAATGCCTCAAGCTGATCACGAGGCCCGGTTCGATGGCCGTCATCCGTTATGCGTTCGAAGAAGCCCGCAAGCTCGGTCGCAAGCGCGTGACGTGCGTGCACAAGGCCAACATCCACAAGATCACGGACGGTCTCTTCCTCGAAGTGTTCCGTCAGGTGGCAGCGGAATACACCGATATCGAAGCCAGCGACATCATCGTCGACAACTGCTGCATGCAGCTCGTCACCCGTCCCGATCAATTCGACGTCCTCGTGCTGCCGAATCTTTACGGCGACATCGTCTCCGACCTCTGCGCCGGTATCGTCGGCGGTCTTGGCGTAGCTCCGGGAGGGAACATCGGTCGCGACTGTGCGATCTTCGAAGCCGTGCACGGTTCGGCACCCGACATCGCAGGCAAGGGCCTGGCCAATCCTACGGCTCTGCTTCTGAGCGGTGTGCAGATGCTGCAGTTCATGGGATACGTCGGCTATGCCGACGCCATCCAGGACGCCCTCTCGGCGGCCCTGGCTTCCGGTACCCGCACGCGCGATCTCGGTGGTTCGGCGTCGACGGAAGAATTCACCAACGCCATCATCGACAACCTCCGCCCCGTCACGAGCACGGAACCCGTGTCCGTATCCGCTCCGGGCGTCGCAGGGACTGCCGCGCAGGATGCCATCGACGAAGAATGGACGCTGCAGGGCGTCGATGTCTTCGTCCGTTCCAATGGTCTGCCCGATGTGCCCGATACCGTCGGCCCGTTCACGCTGCAGATGAAGTCCAATCGCGGTACGAAGGTGTGGCCGGGTGCCACGCCGAACATTCTCCTGGTCGATCATTACTGCTGTCGCTATGTTGCGCCGGGAGCCATCACGCGTACGGATGCAGGCAATCTGATCGCCGATCTCACGTCCCGATCCGTCGATTGGGTACACGTGGAACTGCTCCATACCGCCAATGGCCAGGTTCGATATTCCAAAGCTCAGGGTGAATAACCCGCGTCCCCTGTGACGACATCCGAATCACCGACATCCATAGCACCGGCGCGTTCCTTCGTGAAACGCGCCGGTCTCTTCCTGGTTCGCTGGACGTACCGTCTGGTCGGCCTCGTAGTGATCGTCAGTGCCCTCGTCATCGCCTTTGCCCAGACGCAGATCTTTCGCGACTGGTTGCGCACCTATGCGCTGAGTGCGCTGAACGGCGCGCTCGATGGCAAGGTGGCCTGCTCCGATATCCGTATCGACATCTTCCGGGGTATCGTCCTCGACCGGCCACAGCTCTATGCCAACGGCACGACCGTTCTGGACGCCGCAGAGTTGCGCGTTGCCTACGACCTCGCTCCGCTCGCGCGCAGCGTCATCGCCGTCAATGAAATACGGTTGCTGCGGCCACGGATATTCGTCGTGCGTACACCGCGCGACTCCGTCTGGAACGTGTCCAGGATCGCCAAACCTTCGGCCGATACCACGACCTCGGCACCGCCCGACATCTTCATCGCCCTGCGCAGATTCGAAATCGTCGACGGTACGCTTCTCGTCAATGACGCCACGGTGCCGTGGCCCGACGGGAAGCACTTCGATCCGATGCACCTGCATGTCGCCGATCTGCAGTTGCGCCTTTCGGCCTATGCCGCGCTGAAGGACCAAGATATCTCGCTCGCCATCGACCGCCTGGCCTATCGCGATCTTTCCTCGCCGTTCGTGCTGGGAGACTTCGCGCTCGCGGCCCATGTGACGCGCAAGGGTATCGACATTCCGATGCTGCAGATCAGACTGCCGCAGACCGACGTATCGGTACGCGCGGCGATGCAGGACGTGAACATCTTCGAGGGCTTCACCGACAGTACGCTCCGCAAGCATCCCGTCGTCGGACAGGTCACGACCGAGCGTATCCAGGGAGCTGATCTCGCCTTCTTCCTGCCGGACATCGTCCTGCTCGACAGCTACGGCATGACGGCCAACGTCACGTATTCCGGTCAGGCCGTACGTGTGAAGAACCTGGTTCTCACTGCCGGTGACGCGCGGATCAATGGCGACGTCCTGGTGGATCATCTCGATGGAGCCAGGCCGCTGGCGCTTGATATCAAGCTCGAGCGTTCCACGGCACGATACGCCGACATCCGGCGACGTCTGCGCTTCGTTCCTCTGCCGGACCTGCCGTTCCTCGGCACGGCGAAGATGGATCACGTCCACCTCCGAGGTGAACCGTCGGACAGTCTCTGGTTCGAAGTCCATGGCGAGGATCGTCCGGGACGCGTCGACGGTGCGATGACGCTCTATCTGAACAAGCCGAAGCTTGGCTATCAGGTCGACATGAACATCCGTCGCGGTCAGCTCGGCGTCTTCATGCCCGCCGACACCACGATATCGACCGATCTCAACGGTCGTGTGATGATGGTGGGGAGCGGTACGACGCTCACCGATCTGAGAGGGACGACGCAGGTGGAACTGGACGTATCGACCATCCTCGGACGCACCGTGCGTTCCGCGCGGACGATCATCCACGCCGACGGCGAAGGAGAGCTTCGTATCGATACCATGTTCGTCAACCTCACGCCATTCAAACGCGACTCGCTGGACAGCATCCTGGATATCGGCAACCGTCAGCAGATGGCCGCCAGTGGGGTGATGCACCTGGGAGACGTGGCGCATCCGAGATATACGCTCAACGTAACGACCGACGGCCTCGATCTCGCGACCCTGTTCCGCGATCCGTCCCTGCCCTCGAGAATGACGGCCGTCCTCGACATCGACGGCCAAGGCTTCGAACTCGACAGCATGATGGGGAGAGTCGCCATGAGAATGAGCGAGTTCGCTCTCGACGACAGGGCGCTTCTGCCGTTCTCCGCGACCGTGGACCTGCAACACGATGGCGATATGCGATCGTTCACGATGCGTTCGGCCATCGCCGACGTGGATATCAGAGGACGCTTCGTTCCCACGACGCTGATCGGTGCCATTTCGGAGACCATCACGACGGTGGCCGATGTCGTGATGGACCGTGCGCGTCACATCGTCGACAAAACCGTCGACATACGTCGGGCCGAACCACTGAAGAGCCCCGTCGACGTCACGGTTTCCGCCGACATCCGCGATGCGTCGATCTTCAATGCATTCATCCCGGATATGAGCGTCACGTTCACGGGTGTGGTGCGCGGACGTCTCGCAGCGGGCATCGATACGGTGATGGTGGACATGGATACGGTCGACGTCGTCGATCTCGGGATCCAGGCCAAGGGCCTCAATATTTCGAGTGATCCCGCATCGTTGCGCACGAAGGTCCGTCTTGCCGATCTCACCGTACGGCCTCGCGTCGCCGAGTTCTCCATTACGGGTACCTGCGATTCCGTCCTCTACGTCAACGATTTGATGCTTCGCTATCCGTTCGTCGAGATCCGTCTCGTCGGTGATACGGGGGATCTCAGGGTCTCGACCGGCATCAACAGGATGCAGGCATCGCTCGGCGCCCGTCTCGAATTCAGCGAGGGGAGCAGCATCATGCATGTCGATACGGCCGGCTTCGTCCTCGACCGCGATGCAGGCCTGGAATGGCGTACGATACGATTCGCCGACGTCACCGTCGTCAACGGAGTCTATACCGTCCAGGGCCTTTCCTTCCAGCGTGCCTGGGGCGAGACCGTGAGCGTGAACGGATCGTTCTCGCCGACGGTCTTCCGCGATACGAAGATCGAGATCGACAACTTCCCGATGCGCGACATCTCGAGGTTCGTGGCCCTGCCGCAGGGCCACCCTGTACGATTGCTCCAGGGACTCGTGAACAAGGCGACCATCTCGCTCACGGGATCGTGGGAAGAGCCGCTCATCGACGTCGTCATGGACGCGACGAACGTCGCCTACAACCAGGAAGTCATCGGAACGCTGCATACCGAGCTGCGCCACGCCGGCCGGAACGTTTCGGGCAAGGCGACCATCGTGAATCCCAACCTCAAGCAGAAGGTGGAGGCGCTCGTTCTCGACGTCAATGCCGTGCCTCTCGACCTCGGCCTGAAGAACGTCGAATCACGCTGGGTCGATGGCCGTCCGATCGATATCCGCCTGATCGCCAACAAGCTCTCGCTCGCTGCCGTCGAGCCCTTCCTGCCCGCCATCGAACGGGTGAGGGGATCCGCCGACGCCGTGATCACCGTGGAAGGCACCGTGCCGAACGATGTGAAATACGGTGGCAGCGCCCGGTTCAACAACATCTCGTTCGTGGCCGCGCCCACGAACATATCCTATCGTGCCGATGGCGTTCTGCGTCTCCAGGGCAGCGAGCTGATCTTCGATACGCTCGTCGTGCGGAACGTCTCGCGTGACATGCCGGGCGGCATCGCCAATGCCACGGGCACGGTATGGTTCGACGGACTCTCCGTCGACCGTATGGACTTCACGGTCCGTACACCCGGTATCGTCGTACTCAACATGCAGTCCCAGGCAACGAGCCCCGACGTCTACGGAGACCTGCGCATCGCCAGCGGCAGCAGTCCGATACGGTTGCACGGATCGCTGAATGCGCCGAAGCTGGAAGGGGACATCAACGTCCTCTACGGCGACATCATCTTCCCGAAGGAGCGTTCGACGACGAAGCGGCGGTACACGTCGGCCGACTATCTGTCCGCCGATGACGTGGCGCGACAGAAGTACGGAAGCATCGTCGACTATGTACGGCCCGCCACGCGCGTGCCGATCGACACCCTGCAGGACGATACGTCGTCGATGGCGCTGACGACGAAGAACGTCCAGGACGTGGTGGATCGTTCCGTCCGCGTCATGTCGGGATCGTTCGCCGACATTCTCGAATACGACCTCAATATCTCGCTCAATGGCCGTATGCTTCTGACGATGGTACTCGGCATCACGGAAATCCTCATCGCCGATCTCGAGCTCGCCGATTCGCGGAGGCCGCTGACATTCACGGGGTCCTTCGGTACGGCCACGAATCTGCGGGGCAAGGTGCGGGTGAAGGAGGGCACGTCCACGTACAAGTTCTTCAAGTCCTTCTCCGTGAGTGGAATCCTGAGCTTCGACGAAGGGGGAATGACGAATCCATCGCTCGACCTTCTCGCCGTCTACCAGGACAGCCGCTATATGGACAAGAGTCAGGGCGGCGTGAGCCGCGAAACGTTCCGCGTGGAGATCGTCATCACCGGCACGAAGGAGCGGCCCAATACGAAGTTCCGTGTCTATCGCAACGACAGGCAGGTCACGGGGGATTCGGCCAAGATCGCCGGTGACGCCATCATGCTCATCCTCGTCGGCCGTACGCAGGACGAATTGTTCGCCAGTGGCCAGGGCAATCTCGTGAGCGAGGTCAATGCCAGCATGAGTGCAGTGGCGACCAGTGCCCTGGGAGATATTCTCAGTGGCGTAGGGGGAATCGTGCAGAATGCACAGGTGGATCTCGGTTCGGATATCTCGCAATCGCGTCTGACGCTCAGCGGTCAGCTCTTCGGCAACGTCTCCTATCGTGTGTCGGGTGCCATCGCGGATTTCTCGGGGAACAGTACCTTCACCGTCACCGTACCGCTCAGTGTCTTCGGCGATGCCGAAGCGCTCAAGTTCTTCATGCTCGACTTTTCCCGAAGCGTGAACCAGACGGGGAACATCACCCGTCAGCAGCGGGATTGGGAAATCAAGATCGGGGCACGGTTGCCCTGACGGGCCGGAACCCGTCAGGGACGATTCTATCTGTCGTTACAGATCCTTCAGCAGCTCGCGTGCGATCACGATGTGCTGGATCTCGCTCGTGCCTTCGTAGATCTCGGTGATCTTGGCATCGCGGAGATATCGTTCGACGAGGTATTCGCGTACATAGCCGTATCCGCCGTGCGTCTGGATGGCTTCCAGGGCCACTTCCACGGCCGTCTTGGATGCGAGGAGCTTGGCTTGTGCCGCGGCTTTGATGTAGTTCTGATGCTGATCCTTCATGAAGGCGGCGCGATAGACCATCCATCGTGCGGCTTCTACCTTCGTGGCCATTTCGGCGATCTTCATCTGGATGGCTTGCAGCTCGGCGATGGGCTTGCCGAAGGCCGTGCGTTGCGTCGAATAGCGCAGCGCCGCTTCGAAGGCTCCCTTCGCGATACCGAGAGCTTGTGCGGCGATACCGATGCGACCGCCATTGAGCGACTCCATGGCGATCTTGAAGCCCTGGCCTACTTCACCAAGGACGTTCTCGTCGGGCACGAAGACGTTCGTGAGACCGATCGAACACGTGTCGCTCGAGCGGATACCGAGTTTGTCTTCCTTGAGTCCGGGCTCGAAGCCTTCCGTCGCGCGTGGAATGATGAAGCAGGTGATACCGCGATGCTTCTTCTCGTAGTCGGTCTGGGCCATCACGAGATAGGTGCTGGCCGTGGTGCCGTTCGTGATCCAGTTCTTCGTGCCGTTGAGGACCCAGCCGCCGTCCACCTTCGTCGCCGTCGTATGCTGTTTCGTGGCGTCGGAACCGGCTTCCGGTTCGGAAAGACAGAAGGCGCCATGAACCTGTCCACTCGCGAGGGGTTTGAGGAAGCGTTCCTTCTGGTCGTCGTTGCCGTAGGTCTCGAGACCCCAGTTGACGAGGGAGTTGTTGACGGACATGACGACGCCGACGCTCGCATCGACGGCGGAGATTTCCTCCATGGCGATGACGTAGCTGAGCGCGTCGAGACCGGAGCCTCCCCATTCGGGAGATACCATCATGCCGAGAAAGCCCAACTCGCCGAGTTTCTTCACGATGTCCGTGGGAAACGTGCCCTTGATGTCACGTTCGACGGAGGTTGGTGCGATCTCGTCCTGCGCGAACTGGCGTGCGGTCTGACGGATCATTTCATGCGTTTCGGAGAACTGGAGCGAGAACATGGGCTGGACACCTTGGTTCAGGATACTGTGCACGTACTGAAGGGGGGCAAATTTACGGGATTTCCATGTATGTGGTGTGTAGGGCGGGCAGGTGTTCGGCGAGGTCCCGGAGATAGTGTCCTGGCGGGAGAATGGCATATTGCCGAAAACAACATGCGACTCGGAAAGGTCAACCTGATGATATTCTCCACAGGAATCGGTACGAACGTACGGGAGCTCATCGAAGGGCATATCGCCAGCCAGCCTGAATCGAAGCAGCGCGACATGCGGACGCTGCATACGCTCATCCTGCAGGCACTGCCAGGATGCAGGCTATGGTTCGATGATGGCAAGGACGGTGACGACAAGACGATCACCAACCCCACCGCAGGATATGGACTGCATACCATTACCTATGCCGACGGAAGCACCAGGGAGTTCTTCCAGATCGGGATGAGCGCGAACAGCACCGGGATCTCCATCTACATCCTCGGAATCAAGGACAGGACGTATCTGGTCCGGACCTATGGAAAGGGGCTGGGCAAGGCGAAGGTGACGGGGTACTGTATCCGGTTCCGGCATCTGGCCGATATCGACACCGGGGTTCTCGAAGCGGCCATCCGCGACGGAGTCGGGATGACGAGCGGAACGTAACGTACCGTTTGGCGTGGCCTTATCGGGCCGTGCGTGGCGTGGGAGCAGGAGCGATCTGGCCCAGCACGACGGCCCTCGATGCACCCGTGACGGAGGGGATGTTGCCCGGCAATCCCTGCAGCGTGCGCCAGCCGAGATAGGCGAAGCACATCGCTTCTTTCGCATCCGGCGAGATGCCGGCGCCGGCGCTCGACATGATGGAGCACGATGATGGCAGGTGATGGGCGATACGCTCCATCAGGTAGGAGTTGTGGACGCCACCGCCGCTGACGATGACGTCGTCGGTCGTCGGCGCATAGCGTCGGATATGATCAGCGATGGACCAGGCCGTGAGTTCGGTCAGCGTGGTCACGAAGTCTTCGGATGGCGTGGAAGGGTGCATATAGCGCCGATACCACGTGGCCACGAGTTCGTCGTTGAACAGCTCGCGTCCCGTACTCTTCGGCGGTTCTTCGGCGAAATAGGGGAGTGTCTGCAGTTCTTCCAGGACCCTGGTCGCGATCCTGCCTGCGCGGGCGATGGAGCCGTCGTCGTCGTATCGCTTGCCGAAGGTCACACGTGCGGAGGCATCGATCAGGACGTTGCCCGGTCCCGTATCGAAGGCACGGATATGATCGGCTGCCGATGGATCGAGGATCGTGATGTTGGCCATTCCGCCGATGTTCAGGGCCACGCGTCTGCGCGTGGCATGATGGAGCATCGTACGGTCGAACATCGGTACGAGCGGGGCACCTTGTCCGCCGGCCATGACGTCGGCCGTACGGAAATCGCTGATGACGGGAAGGCCGAGGAGGCCTGCGAGGGCCGTGCCGCTTGCCGCCTGGAGCGTCGAGCCCAGCGTGTGCCTGCCGATGGAATGCGGCTGGGGAGCGTGCCACAGCGTCTGACCATGGATCGCCACGGCTTCCACACCATCGAGGTCGAGGCGACGGATGGCATCTGCATAGTCGCAGGCGAGGGCGATGGACAGGTCACACCATTCCTGTGCGGTCAGCGACTCGGTCAGGGCACGTTCCACCAGCTCCTTCGTGGGAGCGGAATAGTCTGCGGTAATGAAGGATTGCAACGTCACGACGTCATGCAGGCCATCGCCTTCGACATGACATCGTGCGACGTCGATACCGTCGAGTGACGTACCGGACATTACGCCGACGATCAGCATCGTTGCAGGTACCGGGCTCAGTAGTCGGTGACGATAAGATCGCTGCGGCGAACGTCGCCGCTGTCCTTACCGAGGTTGATGAGCTGCGGCTTGCTCTGGGCGACCTTGTCCTGGATGAACATCAGGGCCTTGATCAGGGCTTCGGGGCGTGGAGGGCAGCCCGAGACGTAGGCATCGACCGGGAGGAACTGGTCGATGCCCTGTACGACGGGATAGCTGCGGAACATACCGCCCGTGGACGTACAGACGCCCATGGCGATGCACCACTTCGGATCGGGCATCTGATCCCAGATCTTGCGTACGACCCAGGACATCTTGTAGGTTACCGTACCGGCCACGATCATGAGATCGGCCTGGCGCGGAGAGAACGAGAAGCGTTCGGAGCCGAAGCGCGACGAGTCCATGCGGGGGCCGCCGAAGGCCATCATCTCGATGGCGCAGCAGCTGATGCCGAGAGGCATCGGCCACAGCGAATTCTTCTGTGCCCAGGCAATGGCGGCTTCGATGGTGGTCGTGACGAAGCCGTCGCGTTGGATTTGATCGTTCAGTCCCATCGGAGTGCACCCTTTCTGATCACGTAGAGATAGCCGGAGAAGAGCAGAACCATGAAGAGGATCATGGCGCTGAAGCCGTACATTCCGAGCTTCTTGAATTGCACCGCCCACGGATACATGAAGACGATTTCGATGTCGAAGAGGATGAACATCATCGCCACGAGATAGAACTTCACGGAGAAACGTTCACGTGCCGTCTTCACGGGTTCCATCCCGGATTCGTACGTGGACAGTTTCTGGCGTGTGGAACGGCGCGGCCCGAGGTTTTCGCTCAGGAAGATGTTGCTGATGCCGAAGATGACCCCTATCAGGATCATCACCATGAGGGGGATGTAGGTTGCTACCATGCGTGATGCCATCGTTTGGTGATCGTGGCAAATATAGCCCCTTGCAACCAAATGGATGCAAGCGTTCTCGTTGCCGGACGGCTTCGCTGTATCTTCGTGTCCATGACAGAACTATTCTCCGTCGAAGCAGGTCCCGTAGCCACGCTTGGCTACATGATCGTGGATCCGTCCACATCGACGTCGGCCGTCATCGACGTTCCCTACGGCGCGGCGCGGACCTTCCTCGACGAGGCACGGCAACGGGGCTGCCGCATCACGCACATTCTGCTCACGCATACCCACTGGGATCATACTGCCGACGTTTCGGTCCTCGTCGAAGCCACGGGGGCACGCGTCGTCGTCCATGCCGCGGATACCTATCGCCTGACCGATCCGATGGCCCATACCGTCTGGCCATTGCCCTTCGTCATCGGAGCGGTCACTCCCGACGACTTCGTGGATCAGGGTGACGCGATCGATGTCGCCGGATGCCATCTGCGCATCCTGCATACACCCGGTCATACTGAAGGGGGCATCTGCTTCGTCGATGACGAAGCAGGACGGGCCTTCGTGGGTGATACGCTGTTCCGTGAGAGCGTCGGAAGGACCGATCTTCCGGGTGGCGATATGGACACGCTCATCGCCTCCATCCATGATCGGCTCATGCCCCTTCCCGACGCGATGACGGTGTTTCCAGGCCATGGTCCGTCCACTTCCATCGGCCATGAACGACTCATGAATCCATTTCTCTGAAAATGAAAATCTTCTCATCCATCCTTCACCATCTCATCATCGACCGCAGGATATTTTCGCGTGTCGCTCTGATCGGGCTGGCGGCTGCAGCAACCGCCTGTTACTCGTTCCGTGGCGGGTCAGTACCTGACCACCTCAAGACGTTGTCCATCGCCTCGGTGGTGGATAACAGCGGGTACGGCAATCCGGAGTTTCGCGAATTCTGTACGGAAACCCTGGTGCGCCGCTTCCGGAGCGACAACTCCCTACAGTTGGTCGATGACAATGGCGATGCTCGGCTGTCACCCATCATCGTACGTATCCAGGACAGGATCCTGAACGTACAGAACGGTGATCGCGAGAACCAGCGTCGTATCGTGGTGGCGGTGGAGGTCGAATACTTCGACGCGGTCAAGAACAGGCAGGTCTGGAAGCGTACGTTCGAGAACTTCGATGTCTACGACGTGAACGCAGCGACTGCCGACCGCGAACGGGCGGTGCATGAAGCCATACGGCGCATCGTGGACGACATCCTTCTCGCCGTGGTATCCGACTGGTAGGGGATACAGGGACGCTACTACCGGTCACTATCCATCTCACTTCTCCCCGGCGGAGGTTCGGAACCAATTATGGAAGATGTGCTACTCCTTGCCTACTTCCTTTCGCTGTGCGTATTGTTCGCGTTCGGACTGCACGGCCTCGTCATGATCTACTACTACCACAAGACCCAGAGGGTGCGCCACGAGCCGGCCATCGATATGGAACATGTGCCCGTGGTGACGATCCAGCTTCCGGTCTTCAACGAGATGTACGTCGTTGACCGCCTCGTGAAGGCGGTATGCGACATCGACTATCCGAAGGATCATCTCGAGATTCAACTTCTCGACGACTCCACCGACGAAACGGTGGAAGTCTCCCGCAAGCTCGTCGCCGAATACTCGGCCATGGGCTTCGACATCAAGCATATCCACCGCGTGGACCGCACGGGCTTCAAGGCCGGTGCCCTGAAGGAAGGTCTCGACAAGGCCAGGGGTGAGTACGTCGCCATCTTCGATGCCGACTTCGTTCCGAAGTCCGACTTCCTGAAGAAGACGCTGCCGTATTTCCATGACGAGAAGATCGGCATGGTCCAGACGCGCTGGGAACACCTCAACGAAGAGTATTCCTTCCTCACGCGTGCCCAGGCCCTGGCCCTCGACGGTCACTTCGTGATCGAACAGCAGGTGCGCCACAAGGCAGGCTTCTTCATCAACTTCAACGGTACGGCCGGACTCTGGCGCAAGAGCACGATCATCGACGCCGGTAACTGGCATTCCGATACGCTCGCGGAAGATCTCGACCTTTCGTACCGTGCCCAGTTGCGCGGCTGGCGCTTCGTCTTCCTGAACGACGTGACGTCCCCCGCCGAACTTCCTGCCGATATCAATTCGCTCAAGACGCAACAGTTCCGCTGGACGAAGGGCGCCGTGGAAACGGCCAAGAAGCTTCTGCCGAAGGTATGGTCCAGCTCGCTGGCGCTCAAGGTCAAGCTCGAGTGCACGGTCCACCTTACGAGCAACATCGTCTTCCCGTTCATCCTGCTCGTCGCCTTCCTGAACGTACCGCTCGTCATCATCAAGAATGAAGTCGCCGGCTACGACAGGGTCTTCAGCTTCATGTCGATCTTCGTTCTCGCTTCGATCTCGACGTTCCTCTTCTATCTCTACGCCCAGCGCGCCATCCATCTCGACTGGCGCCGCCGCCTGCTGCTGTTCCCGGTCTTCATGGCCGGATCCATGGGCTTCGCGGTGAACAACAGCCGCGCCGTCGTGGAAGCCATCATCGGCAAGAAGAGCGAATTCAAGCGTACGCCGAAGTATCGTATCGTGGAAACGGACGATGACTGGAAGAAGAAGAAGTACGTGCAGAAGAAGATCGGCTGGGCCGTTATCGTCGAACTCCTGCTCGCCTCGTATTTCGTCTTCGGTATCGCGATGTCGATCAGCTATCTCGAAATCGCTGCCATTCCGTTCCAGTTGATGTTCCTGTTCGGCTTCGGTACGGTAGGCATGCTGTCGCTCCGTCACGCCCTGTCGCGATAACGGGTCGTGGTGCTCCGGCAGATGGGTCGGACGATACTGATGGCAGGACTCCTGACGATGCTCTGCATCGCATCGGTGTCCGGGCCGCTGACCGATTCCACACGGATGCAGCTTACGGATCTGCCGACGTTCCAGGCCGCGGCCATCGCCCTGGCTCATGATGAAAATCCATACGATCATGCGGTACTCGTCAAGACCATGACGGTACCGCATGGTCGTTTTCGTATCTACCCGTACGTCTATACGCCGCTGCTGGCCGCGATGCTCGGACCGGTGGCATCTCTCTCCACGGCACATCTGCAGACGGCATGGTTGCTGGCTCTGTGCGCCGCAGCGGGCATGCTCGTGACGTTGTCGTTGCGGCTGCTGCGCGAATCGTCGTTCGCAGGCGCACGCGTCGCAGTCTGGATGGCGTCGCGGCCACCGTGGCAGGAACTACTGCTGGCCGTCGGTATCCTGGTGGTGATGCCATTCCATACGGCCTTCATGAACGGTCAGATCGAAGCCGTCACAGCACTCGGAGTCGTGGGTACGCTGCTTCTGCTGGCGCACGGAAGGACGATTCCTGCGGGCATCCTGTTCGCTGCAGTGCTCGTTACCAAGCATGCTTCGATCGTCCTCGTGCTCTACTTCGTCATCCGCGGTGAATGGCGGTTCATCGGCATCGTAGCGATTGCGGCCGTCGTCATGGTCCTTGGTTCGACCTTCCTCATCGGTGTCCGGCCGTGGCTGGACTTCCTCGCCTTCGTGCGGACGTTCGATGCGGCCACGGCGGCTTCATGGAATCTGCCCGTCGACGGTTCCTACAACCTGTCCATTCCAGGGCTTCTTTCGCGTATGGTGATTCCGGCTTCGACGGCGATGAAGACGCTGCCGCTCGTTCTCGTGCTCGCGCTCGGTACGGTGGTATGGGTATTCCGCAGGACGTTGGCCGGGTTGACGCCTGCGCTCGTCTATGCCGCCGTAGCGCTCTCCGCATCGCTCATCATGCCGTACACGTGGTCCCACCACACCCTGTATGCATTGCCCGGTATCGTCGTTCTGTGCGTTCTTCCCGTCACCGGACGTATGACGAATGCATATCGACTTCTCCTCCCGTGTGCCGTCGCACTGATCTTCTGGTCCATTCCTGGAATGATGATCGATGGCCATCTCCGTGGGTTGCTCGGTCTGACGTCGGCGGCACCCATGGCGACATTCGTCACGACAGGCATGGTAGGTTTGACCGTCCTCTGTATCATTGTCGCTCTCCGTCAACAAACATCTACAATACCCTTACCTTCATGAAGCTCGTAACATGGAATTCGGGTGTCGGCGGTCGTGCCGGCCTCTTGATCGACAACAGGATCATCGACGTCGCGGCGGCATATGCCCTGGCCCACGAACAGGGGACAGGATCGCTGCCGTCATTACCGACGACGGTGATCGACATCCTGCGTCTCGAAGAAGCGGGAATGAACGACCTTCGTGCCCTGCATGCCTGGTGCACGGCCCGCGGTGCCGCTGCACTGGCAGCGGTGGCTGCGCCCGCCGACGCATGGCTCATGGCTCCCGTTCCTCATCCGTCATCGATGCGTGACGGCTATGCATTCCGTCAGCACGTCGAAGCGGCACGCCGCAACCGTGGCCTCGAGATGATTCCGGAATTCGACGAGATTCCCATCTTCTACTTCACCAATCACCAGGCCGTCTATGGTCCGGGCGACGTTCCCGTCCAGACGCTGCACTGCAACCAGCTCGACTTCGAACTGGAATGTGCGATCGTGATCGGGAAGAAGGGGAGGAACATCAAGGCTTCGGAAGCGGACTCCTACGTCGCCGGTTACATGGTGATGAACGACTGGAGCGCTCGCGCACTGCAGATGCAGGAAATGAAGCTCAACCTCGGTCCTGCGAAAGGAAAGGATTTCGCGACGTCGATCGGGCCCTGGCTGGTGACGCGCGAAGAACTCGCACCGCGCCGTATCGAGACGCCGAACGGTGAGACGTATGACCTCGTGATGAAGACCGTGATCAACGGTAAAGACGTCGCCCTGGGCAACCTGAAGGACATGTCGTGGACGTTCGCACAGATCATCGAGCGCGCCAGCTATGGCGTGACGCTTCATCCGGGTGACGTCATCGGATCGGGAACGTGTGGCACGGGCTGCTTCCTGGAACTGAACGGCAGCAAGGTCTACGATCCGGCATGGTGGCTCAAGCCCGGCGACGTCGTGGAATGCTCCATCGACATGCTCGGAACGTTGTCCAACACCGTCGTTCTCGACGAAGGACGCTGATCAGCGCAGAATGGTGAACGGGGCGGTGCGGAAGCGCCGCTCCGCATTCAGCACGATGACGTATCTGCCATTGGCGAGTGCACCGCACGGAATCGTCCGTTCGCCGATGCCCGGCTGCAGCTCGCCGCTCATGGCGAGGCGGCCATCGATACCGAAGATGGACCATGTTCTTTCCTGGTCGTTCGGTGCCGTATCGATGAGGATCAGGGTTCCATCGGCATAGCGTGCCTGGAGCGTGGAAGGTGTCGAGGGCCGTTCATCGACTCCGACGGATTCGTCGAGGACGTAGAGGCCGACGCTCGTGCACATGTAGAGTCTGCGGCCGATGCTGTCCCAGCGTATCGACCATACGTTACGGATCGTATCTCCTACCTCGTTCGTTCCCCAGGGGATTCCTTCGAAGCGTGTCCACGTCTTTCCGCCGTCGGGCGAACGCATGACGATACTGTCGCCCTTGATGATCGTCTCCTGCGTGAACAGGCGGAAGCCGCCAACGATGATGTCGTCGTCCACGCCGTTCGCGGCAGGGCGTACATCCACTGCCCACCAGCTTGTATCCACTCCGGCCGTCTGACGCCACGTGGCGCCACCGTCCGTCGTCTGGAGGATACCGCCGTTACCTGTGATGTTCAGCTCGTTGGCGATGGCCGATACGGCATAGCCACGCCGGGGATCGGTACTCGAGAAGACGATCTTCGGAATCTCCGAGTCGGGGAAGAGAGTCGTTTTTCCCGGTGCCACTTCGGTAGGATGGAAGGTTTGCCCGCCGTCGTCGCTGCGCAGTATCCTGCCGCCGATGCAGCCGAGGAATATGATATTGGTGGAATCGGGGCGGAGGGCCATCGTGCAGATGCGCGTCGTGATGTCCTTGCCTACCGTGCCGATCGAATCCCACGTCGCGCCGTAATCGTCGCTCCGATAGAAGGCGTTCGATCCGGCACCGCGTGCGGCGAACATCCTTCCGGGAGAAGCGGGGTCCTCCACGATGGCTTCGGACACGTACCACATGCGGATGTTGTTGGTGTCGTTCAGTGCGCGTTTCCAGGTCCTGCCACCATCATCGGACCTGCGGATACCATCGAACTGGTAGCCTCCGATGACGATGACGTTCGTATCCGTGGCGCTGACGACCATCGACGTCAGGTAGTTCTCCGCGGCCAGGCTGCCGATCGGGACGATTTCCCAGCTCTTTCCGGCATCGTAGGAACGCAACAACTGATTGGCCCAGTTCCCCACATAGAGATGGTCGGGATTGAGGGCATTGATCTGGATCGTATACGATTGATAGGGGAAGAGGAGCTTCCAGCGTTGCGCCGTCATTGATGTGCATGCGAGAAGCAGGACCAGTGAACGTATGAGCCAGCGCGACATCATGACCATATCCGTAAAAAAGAAACGGGCAACATTGCTGTTGCCCGTAGTTTACAAAATTTTGATCTGCGGCGATCCTTACTTCACGACGACGAGGGGCTTCGTGATACGTGCACCATCGACCGTCAGCGATACGTAGTAGGAACCTGCGCTGATCGTAGCTGCGTTGATCGTCAGACCATGGACACCGGTGTCCATGGAACCGTTGGCCAGCGTGCGGACCTTGTTACCGAGAACGTCGTAGAGTTCGACGGCGACCATACCCGGGCGATCGAGCGTGAACGTCACTTCCGACGCAGACGTCGCGGGGTTCGGCGTTACGCCATTGAACTTGAACGAGTAGTTGATCGGATTCTGTTCTTCGACCGACGTGGGGTTCTCGGCATCGAAGTTCGAATAGCGGATGGTGTTCGGCGTGCGATAGTCCATCTGCGTTTCGAGCAGGATGTCGGGCAGTGCCTGCAGACCAGGAGCGTAGGGCGACTGCGCGTTGATCTGGGCCTTCGTGATACCCTGGCTGTAGATGACCGGAACCTTGTTGATCGACTTGATGACGGCAGGGATACGCGTGCCCTTGTCGTACTTCGTGTCGTTCGTGATGTTGACGGCGGGGCTCCAGCTCGTAGAGCCGGCCTTGCGGTACGAATAGTACATGTCCGTCGTCATCATCGAATCGAGCGTACCCGTGTTCCAGCGGTTGTTCTGCTGATCGAAGGTAGCGATGTTGACGGGCGAAGCGAAGCGGAACATGCCGTGTGCCGGGTTCTCGTCGATCCACTTCACGAGCAGGTTACCTGCGGCGTCGCGAGCGACTTCCACTTCGTGAC
This sequence comes from Candidatus Kapaibacterium thiocyanatum, assembly GCA_001899175.1. Taxonomy (NCBI): domain Bacteria; kingdom Pseudomonadati; phylum Bacteroidota; class Eximiradiia; order Eximiradiales; family Kapaibacteriaceae (SeqCode); genus Kapaibacterium (SeqCode); species Kapaibacterium thiocyanatum (SeqCode). The sequence goes on from MKVH01000002.1 coordinate 80,405, forward strand.
CTTGAGGATTGCCATCGTAGTTCGACGTCCACGTAGCACGGGCTGCACCGTCCGTACCGCCGGAGATGGAGTCCTGGCGCGACGTGATGATCGGGAAGCCATTGATTTCGGCGATGCGGCGGATACCCCATGCGCCGGACTTGTAGTAGGCTTCGACGATGTGGATGTTGGCCCAGCGGTTGTCCTGGACTTCACCGACACGCATGATGTACGACCATTCGTTCTCACCGGTGACGGTGAAGGCATCCTGTTCGTAGGCACCGACCAGCTGGAGCGTACCCGTCCAGTTGGCTTCCGTACGATAGGCAGTCAGAGCCGAAACGGGGAGGCGGTTCCACGTGGTCCACGACGTACCGCGGTCATCCGAGATGGACACGGCGGGAACGCGGTTTTCCTGATCGTCGGCGAAGATGTTGTTGACGGCTGCATACGTGCGGCCATCGGGATCCGTGCTGATGTGGATCTGTGCGTTGTAGCTCGAGGCCGGATTCGGTGACGGGCGGAAGTTCGAGACGTCCCATTGCGAGGGCATGGACGACGTGACGAAGTCTTCGCTCGAATAATCGAAGGCGAAGACGCCGTAGGCGCCGTACTGGGCATTGCCCGTACCGGTACCGAGTTCGCTGGCGAAGAAGGTGACAGGGTTGGCGCCGCCGGACGTGGCGATCGTGCCGTAGTTCCACGTGTAGCCGGCCGTGTTACCGTTTTCCGGTCCTTCGAGCGGGAATTCGAACGGATCGCCCGTCGTCTTGATCAGCGAAAGCTGTGACGTACGCGACCAGTTCGGGCCCGGATACGTGAAGCCGTAGAGGAACCACATCATCTTCGTGGGATCCGATTCGTCGTTCGGATTGGCGACGGCGAAGGACGGCATGGCGAAGACGACGTTGGACTTGTCGAGGATGCGGCTTTCCGTCCACGATGCACCATCGTTGGTGGAGACGTGGAGTTCTACCTGACCACCGTCGAGAGTGTTGTTCGTGAAGCGGCGATGGTTCTGAACGAGGAACAGGGCGCCGGACTTGGGCTCCTGCACCAGTACCTGGTGGATCGTGAAGGTTTCGAACTGCGGGAAGAAGTCCGTTTGATACATGTCCTTATACGAGAGAGCCTGCGTGGAAGCGGCGTTGTTCTTCTCGAGCGGGACGCGGACGGGGGCTTCCGTCATCTTCACGTTGTTCAGAATCGACTGGGGACTGTTCGTACGCAGCCCGGGATTGACGCGCACTTGTGCCGCCAATGTACCGCATGCGAGCATGGCAGCACTGCCTGCAAGCAGAAGCGATCTCTTCATTAGAGGTCTCCGAAGGTTCAGAAAAAGATACTCAGGATGTTAAGGTTCTGGGTAGGGACTGCAAATGTACGCAGTTCGCGGATTCTCCGCTGAAGAACTCCGAAACGACCGATGGTCGTATTTTTGTCAGTCTATGCCGTTCCTTTCTGCCTGACACGAACGGGCATCTCTTGTTACAGTGGAGCTTGTCGATCATTATGACGCCACAACAGATCATCTCGATTATCGGATCAGTGCTCGATCCGGACTTCGGAACACGTCTCGATGTTTCCAACGCCGTCCACTCGGTGACGGTCGACGGGAACAAGGTTACCGTTTTTCTCGAAATCGTCCAGCCCCTGCACTGGGTCGCCGCGCGGCTCGATCACGACTGCAAGGCGAACATCCTGGCGAATTTTCCCGATGCGGACGTGGAAGTCCTCGTCCGTGAACGGGCGGCCGACGCGATGCGTCCATCCACGCTCGCTGGTGTGAAGAACCTCATCGCCGTGGCCTCCGGCAAGGGCGGTGTGGGCAAGAGCACGGTAGCGTCCAACCTGGCTGCCGCACTCGCACAACGCGGTGCCAGCGTGGGACTGCTCGATGCCGACATCTACGGTCCGAGCCAGCCCACGATGTACGGCATGGCCAATGAACAGATGCGTGCCGAGAAGGGGCCCGATGGCAAGATCATCGGCTATCCGAACGAACAGTACGGCGTCAAGGTCGCCTCCATCGGCTTCGTGATGCAACGCGACCAGGCCGCCATCCTGCGCGGACCGATGCTGGCGGGATACTTCACCACGCTGGTCGAACAGATCCAGTGGGGCGAGCTCGACTTCCTGATCTTCGACCTGCCGCCCGGAACGGGCGATATCCAGTTGACGCTGACGCAGCGCATACCGCTGACCGGCGCCGTGGTCGTGACCACACCCCAGGAGATCGCCCTGGCCGACGTACGGCGTTCGATCCAGATGTTCCGAAAGGTCAACGTCGACGTCCTCGGCGTCATCGAGAACATGAGTTACTTCGTACCTCCCGACATGCCGGAGAAGAAATACTACATCTTCGGTGAAGGCGGGGGAGCCAGGGTGGCTGCCGAGTACGACGTTCCGTTCCTTGGTGGCATACCGATTGATGTACGTGTACGTGAAGGCGGCGACGAAGGATTTCCGTTCGTCCTGGATCCGGAATCGGTCTCGCTCGGTGACACGTTCAGGAGCGTCGCCGCAGCCGTCGTTTCCCAGGTCCGTGTCCACAATGCCCGCACTGCTTCGGCACCTCTGGATATCTCGTTATAGAATGCCTACGGTTGCGACCATCGAAGAACGCATCGAAGCTGCCCTCGTCACGGTACGTCCACATCTTGAACGTGACAACGGCAACGTCGAATTCATCCGGTTCGAAGCGGACACGGGTGTGGCCGTGCTGCGTTTCCAGGGTGCGTGCAGGACGTGCGCCATCAGCGCGCTCACGCTGCGTGCAGGCATCGAACGCGTCCTGCGTACGGCCATTCCGGAGATACGGCGCGTCGAAGCGATTTCGTGAACCGGCCACGAAGTTCTTCCTGGTTCGGAATGAATTCGTATCTTTGCTGCTCTTGGGCGGTTAGCTCAGCTGGTTCAGAGCACCTGCCTTACAAGCAGGGGGTCGGGGGTTCAAATCCCTCACCGCCCACACATCTTCAAGAGAATCCTGCAAGACATCCCTGCAAGAGTGGCGGAATTGGCAGACGCACCGGATTCAAAATCCGGCGGGGTAACACCCGTGCGGGTTCGACTCCCGCCTCTTGTACGCAGTACCCGCCCGCTAGCCTGTCGACTATGCGGGCGTTTTCATTTCTCGTCAGCGATACGATGACGATATGTCGCAGCCGCTTCTTCTGACGAAATGCCATCGACCGCGCCCACGCGCAACGACCCTGCGCCGTGAACGGTTGTTCCGTCGCCTCGATCCCGCCACCACCGTTCCCGTTTCCCTGATCTCCGCACCTGCCGGCTTCGGCAAGAGTACGCTCGTGAGTTCGTGGCTTGACGACAGGGGACTCGCAGCGGCCTGGTTCTCGTGCGATGCCGGCGATACCGATCCTCATCGTCTGCTGCGATATCTCGTCCACGCCATCCGCACCGTCGCCGCCGACGTCCTCGCCGATGTCGCCGATCGCTGCGCCGATACCGTGCCACCTCCCGTCGATCATCTGATCACGCAGATCGCCAACGACCTCGCCATCCACGGCAAGGACGTTCTGCTGGTGATCGACGACGCTCACCTGCTGTCCGACGATCTGATCACGACCGTCATCATGCCGCTGATGGAACAGGTGGGCGAACATCTCAGACAGGTGCTGCTGTGCCGGAGCGATCCGCCGATACCCCTCGCACGCGAACGTACGCGCGGACGCCTCATCGAAGTGCGCGCAGCGGATCTGCGTGTGCAACAGGATGAGGTAGGGGAACTGTTCGCTACCAGTCTCGCCGTACGTCTTACGGATTCGCAGGCCGCGATGCTGCTCGAGAAAACGGAAGGCTGGGTAGCCGGTCTGAAGCTTGCCGCACTGTCGCTGCAGAACCGTACCGATACGGACACCGATGCCTTCCTGCAGGCGTTCGCCGGGACGGATGCCTTCGTGCTGGACTATCTTCTCGAAGAAGTGCTCAACAGCCTCGACGCGCGGCTCCGCGGAGCCATCCTGCGCCTTTCCGTCCTGGAGCAGTTCAATGCCGAAGCGGCGGAACACGTGACCGGACTGGATGGCGAAGATCTCATTACCGAACTCGACCGCCGTAATCTCTTCCTCATACCGCTCGACTCGCAGCGGATATGGTATCGCTTCCATCATCTGTTCGCCGACCTCCTCCAGCGTCGTACACGACATGAGATGGCCGAAGCCGATACGCTGTTCTCGCTTGCGGCCGAGTGGTTCATCCAGCATCGTCTGCCCGCTATCGGATTGCGCACGTTGCGCAACGTCGAGGATGCACAACTGCGCGCCGGTGTGATGCGCAGGGGATGGACGCATTTCATGGCGGAGAACGTCATGGACGCCGTCCTTCGCGAGCTCGCCGGGCTGCCGCGTACCATGGTCGAGAACGATCCGCGTCTGCTGACCGCGGAGTGTAATGCCTTGATGAACCACTATCACTTCGCTCAGGTGACGGACATCTTCGACATGTGGCAGGCCGCACTGGATATGGAGAAGGACCCGGTCGCACACAAGTTCATCGAAGCTCGGTTGACGTTCGTCAAGGGCGTACTGCGTGTGATACGGCATGACTACAGTCAAGACGAAGGGTACCTCGAACGCTCGGCCACGCTGCTGCGCTCGATGTCGCGTGCGGATGCCGCCGAAGCCGGGATGATGCCGGAGGCCGTCGACATCGCTCTGCACGAAACGGAAGTACTGCTCTCGCGCAGCTTCATCGCTCTCGGAAGGATCGACGAAGCGCTCGATCTCCTGCACCGCATGAAGGACCGCCATCGGCTCCATGCCGACCACGCGGAGGAAGTACAGGCCATCGAGGACATCGTTCGTGTGCACGTCCTGATCGGCGATGTACGTGCCGCGCGTCGCATCATGGTGGAACACGACGAACTTGCGGAACGATACGGAATACGCTACGATCCCGCCAATGAAACGGAAGTCATCACTCTCCGTGCCCGCCTCGCCCTCGAACGTTGCGATTTCGACGAAGCCGTCTCATGGTGCAACAAGGCATACGACGTGCAGAAACGGGAACGCTATCTGCGTATCGTACAGGCCTTCAACTGCTATCAGACGGAACAGCGCATCGCCTGCATGCGTGGCGATTACGGCCGGGCCCACGAGATACTGGATGTACTCCGCACCGCATCCTATCCCGGTCTGCAGGACTACTTCACCGAAGCCCTGCTGCTGATGGAGACCTGGATGGCCTTCATGAACGGAGAAGACGAGACGGTGGACCATTGGCTGGTTCGATGCGAACGGGACTATCTGCCCGAGTGGAACAAGCCGAAGCATCAGATATTCGGACGCATCGGTACCATCGGCCTCTATCTCAATGTCCATGCACGACGGTCCGGACGCGAGCGTATCTCCGGTCTCCTCGCCGAAGCACTCGACTTCACGAAGACGCATCAGATGCCGCGCCAGCATGCCGAATTTCTCCTCGTGCGTATGATGATCGCCGTGCATGAGCAGCGTATGGACGAGGCCGTGGATGCATGCATGGATGCCCTGGCCATCTGTGCCCGGTACGATATGACGTCGCCATTCTTCAATGTCTTCGACAGGAAGGATACGGTGACGGATCTGATCAATGCAGGGCTGAATCGTCGTACTCCGTCGGGGGATCTCGTCGCTGCCGCGGAACGGATACTCGGAACGTGGCCGGAAGGCAGCGGCAGGGCGAACGATACGGCCGCCAGACCTTCGCTCAACATCCAGTTGCGACTCAATCCCGATACGCAACGGCTGGATCTCACACCGCGCGAGATCGAGACGCTCGCTCTGCTCGTCCAGGGAAATACGAATCAGCGGATCGCCGACAAGCTCTATGTCTCGCTCGCGACGGTCAAGACCCACCTGTACAATCTGTATCAGAAGCTCGGCGTGGGGAATCGCGCCGAAGCCATCGTCCGCGCACGCGGACTGGGTATCTCCGATCGCTGAGAACGGACCACACCCGCGAATTCAACCCAAGGGTTGAGGTTCCTCATACTCGTAACATGCGAAGTTTGTATCGTCTGATGGACGCATTTCGATATGTGCCCACACGTACGAGACGATCCCTCCAATCCCATGTGTTCAACCGTACGTCGCTGGCGGAGCCGTTCGGCTCCGCCACGGCCATCGGTGTTCATCAATCGACATCGAACCCTATGCTAAACCGCCCACACCGTTCTTCCTCCATCGTCGTCGGTCTGACGTCGTTCCTCGCCATGGCCTGGCCCGCTGCCGCACGAGCGCAGTCGATATGGGTCGAGAAGCCGATGGGCAGCACTGCCAACTACAGGTTCGTCGACGCGACGACGTCATGCGTCTTCGTCGGCGGACTGAATGGGACCAACGATGATGCGAAGTTCTTCCGCCAATGCGATACCACGTTCGAAAGCATCTACGTTTCCGGATGGGTGCCGATGCTGCCCATCGATCTGACCTTGCTATCCGAGCGGAACCTCGTGATGGTTGCCGACGACGTCTTCCACGACGAGCTGGAGGCGACGATCATCAAGAGTACCGATGGTGGACAGACGTGGGTAGCCACATACCGCGCGGACAGTACGCGACCGTCGCTTCGCGACGTCACGTCGAAGGGCGATATGGTCCTGGTCGGTGGTGCCATCGTCAAGGATCACGAGACCGGCCGTACCACGACACCCGTTCTCATGCTGTCGAACGACGCAGGACTCACCTGGTCGCGTGTCGACGGCTCTCTTCCCGATTCCGTCATGGTATTGTCGTCGGCCATCGTCGATGCACGGACGTGGATGGTATCAGGACGGCACGGTGACGCGGGACAGGTCTGGATCACACGTGATTCCGGCGCTACATGGACATCACCGGTGCGTATCGATGGCGAACCGGTCCATACCGTCAAGACCAATGGAATCATTGCCGTTGCCGTGTCGCGTGCCACGATGTTCGTCTCGATCGACGGTGGAACGTCCTGGCGTACGATCAGGGACGGCTTCGGTGGCGTGCCGTCTATCGGTGACGTGGAATTGACGAAGGACGGCGACATCGCATTCGTCTATCGATTGCTCGGAATCGGGTGGCTCTTCGGTACCGCGAAGCCGGACATGTCCGAATGGTCCGCGGAACAGGTCACCTTCGATGAATCCCTGTTCGGTCATCTCTCGTGCGGCGCGAACGGATACGACTGGATGACCGTTGGAGGCAAGGTCTACTATCGGCGCAACGGAACGACGTCCGTCGATGAAGACATGGGTATGGTCGAAGCGTCCGTCATGCCCAACCCGGTTCTTCGGGGGATGACGGTAAGGATAGGATTGAAGGATGCCCGATCCTCCGTGCGCGGGATACGGTTGGTATATCCCGACGGAACGTCGACGCGCGTCGATACCGAGGATGGAGCCATGGGCACGATCGCGGTGCGCATCCCTTCGGAAGCACCTGCCGGCTGTGCGCTGCTCGTCGTGGATACGGGATATGGCGTCGAAACGTCGAAGGTCATGATCCAGCCATGATACGGGCATCCTTCCATATCATCCATCAACCGGCGGCTTGCAGCATGGAATCACGAAGCTATACGATCCGTCTTCGTACGGTACTGAGTACCGACTGGCACGACCGGTTCACGCCGATGAAGATACGTCATCGCGAGCCGGGGATCACGGAACTGTACGGAATCCTGCCGGACCAATCGGCCCTGCATGGCATGCTGCGTCAGATCCAGCGTTTCGGACTGGATATCCTGAGTATGGAGAGCGAGTCGCTGTCCCGATGAAAGGGGAGTGCAGGGATAGCACGGCGCGTGGGCCGTGTGGGGATCAGAGTTTCCGGTGGACGCTCGTCACGATACCGAGGACGCGGAAGTCGTCGTGTTCGGTGATTGTCATCGGCGCGTACTTGCGGTTCTCGGCTACCAGCATCACCCGGCCTTCGGCATCGTGCTGCAGGCGCTTCACCGTCAGTTCGCCGTTCAGCCATGCCACGATGATGTTGCCGTCGATCGTTTCACGACCGGCATCGATGACGAGCATGTCTCCTGCGAAGATGCGTGCATCCTCCATGCTGTCACCGGTGGCGATGACGCTGTAGGAATCGCGGGGATTGGGGACCCAGTATGCCGTGAAGTTGAGATCGGTCCCTTCGTCCTCGGTCATATGCGGAGCACGACCGCAAGGAGCGGCGGACATGAAGAATCGGATCGTCGTTTCGTCCGATGCACCGAGTTTCGTGATCATGGTATCCCCCTTCGAAAATGTAGGTCGGATTACTGCCTGAGGGCCCGGGCCATCAGGGAATCCGCGTTCGATCCGGTATAATCGCTATCGATGATGACACGCTTGATCTCGCCGTTGCGCAGCACGTAGACGGCGGGCAGGGCATTGAGCGTGATATCCTTCATGTAGGGATGCTTGTCACTGCTCGAACGCATGGAGTAGATTTCGACCTTGCGCATCGGAACGTCGGCCTGCATGAGGGATTTCATCACCTGCGGGAACAGCTTTTGCGTACCGCGGCATGCGCAGGAAGGTTTCACGAAGATCAGCAGTTGATGCTGGGTCGTATCGAATTCCGTCCTGATCTCGTTGATCATCGTGGCATCCGGCGTGTAGGTCGACGTTTCGGCCGGGAACCAGGCATAGCCTGCCGTCGTGTTCAACTGTTGCACGGTGATGAGTTCGGCCCTGTACTCGGGATCGGTATTGGAGCATGCCGCCATGATCGCTGCGATGGCGATGCATCCGAAGGAAAGAAGAAGGCGCTTCATCGGAGTCCTCAACAGTGTACGACGGTGATACTTACCACTTCATGATGTTTACTTCGTCGACGTAGACGGTCTGTTTGTTCCGGAAGAGGGCGAGCACGATGGCCAGACCGACGGCCGCTTCCGCGGCGGCGACCGCCATGATGAAGAATACGAACATCTGTCCGGCGACATTCCCGGAATAGGCGGAGAAGGCGACCATCGTCAGGTTCACGGCATTGAGCATCAGCTCGATGGACATGAAGATGATGATGGCGTTACGGCGCGTGATCACACCGATGACGCCGATGACGAACAGGACTGCCGAGAGGATCAGGTAGTAGTCGAGCGGGATGGTCGTAGGCATGATGCTTCCTTACTTCAACGTACGCTTTGCGAGGATGACCGAACCGATCAGGGCTGCCAGCAGCAGAAGCGATACGGCTTCGAAGGGGAACAGGTAATGCGTGAACAGGCTCTGGCCGATGGCCTCCGTCGTGCCGATTTCCACGGCCTTGGGAGAGAGGGCATTGACGCCGGTAGGCTTGGACGTGAGGACGATGCCGATCTGTACGGCGAACAGCGCGGCCACGAGCCACCCGAGGGTGGACCGTAACGACGCCCGTTCCGTGAGCTGCCGTTCACTGCCGAGATTCAGGAGCATGATCACGAAGATCACGAGCACCATGATGGCGCCGGCATAGACCAGTACCTGCACGACGGCCACGAACTGGGCTTCGAGCGTGAGGTACAGACCCGACAGCATGAAGAAGTGAGCGATGAGCGACATGGCCGACGCGACGGGATTACGACGCGTAATGGTCAGAAGGGCCGATGCCACCGCACCGATCGCGAACAGAGCAAAAAGGATGACTTGTAGGTTCACCGCGCAGGTACCCGAATAGGGGACTGATACAACGGGGCAAATATACGCAAAGGACCGTTCCGCGAAGGATCACCCTTCAAAGCGTTCCACGGTACGTACGCCCTTGATCTTGTGGAGCTTGTCGAAGATCCTGTCCAGGTGGGCCGTATCGCGCACGTAGACGGTCAGGATTCCCTCGAAGAGAGAGTCGAAGGCGTCGATGTTCACACCGCGGATGTTGGTGTTGTCCACCGATATCACGGCCGTCGTGATGTCGTTCAGCATACCCGGGCGGTCGTCCCCCGTGATCTTGACGGCGGCCAGGAATTCGCTGCGCTGCTTCTTGCTCCACTGGAGTTCGACGAGGCGCGGACGGAGTTTGTCCTGCAGTTCGGCCATGTTGTGGCAGCTCGTGCGGTGGACCTTGATGCCGCTGCCGATGGTGACGATGCCGACGATGTCGTCTCCCGGTACGGGATTGCAGCACCGTGCGTAGGAAAACATGACCTTCGCGGCCGGGATGTTGTCACCGACGATGTAGATGCCGTCCGACCGTTCCCGCGCCGAATTGCTGAAGTCGTGGAACGTGAACTCTTCCTGCGGCCTGGCCTCGGCGGGTGCTCCCGGAGACAGGCGTTCCATGATCATCGCGGCTGCGGCTTCGGGCGTGAGCGTTCCCGTGCCGAGGGCGGCGTAGAAATCGGTCTTGCTGTCGTACTTGAGATGGGCGATCACCCGTTCCAGATCGTCTTCGTTGATATGGAGGTTGTGCTTCTTCGCCCGCTTCTCCCACAGGTCCTTGCCTTCGGCCACGCGGGCACGACGTTCCTCGTTGAGGATACGTCTGATGTGCGTCTTGGCCTTGTGCGTGATGACGATCCGCTCCCAGTCGCGATTCGGCGTCTGGTTCCGCGAGGTGAGAATTTCGACCTGGTCGCCGGTCGTCAGCTTGTGGTCGAGCGGTACGATGCGCCCGTTGACCTTGGCGCCGATACAGCGGGCTCCGACCTGCGAGTGGATATCGAAGGCGAAGTCGATGGGGGTGGCGCCCTTCGGGAGGATACGCAGATCGCCCTTGGGCGTGAAGACGTAGATCTCGTCCTGATAGAGGTTGAGCTTGAAACTCTCCATCAGTTGCTCGGGGGCTTCATCGCCGGCACTGTCGAAGATGTCGCGTACCCAGTTGGCCCACTCCTCGAGGTCGGAACTGTCCACCCACGTCGCCGTTGCGCCGCTCTGTGCCTTGTAACGGAAGTGGGCGGCAACCCCTCGCTCCGCGAACTCGTGCATGGCGCGTGTACGGATCTGCACTTCCACACGCTTGCCGTCGGCGCTGATGACGGTGGTATGCAGCGATTGATAGCCGTTTTTCTTCGGTACCGAGATGTAGTTCTTGAAACGTTCCGGAACGGGAACGTAGATCTCGCTGACGAGGCCATAGGCCAGGAAGCAGTCGTTGTTCTCGCGGGTTTCGAGAATGATGCGCACGGCGAAGAGATCGTAGAGCTCGTCCAGCGTCTTGCCCTGCGTGACCATCTTCTTGTAGATGGAATAGAGGTGCTTGGGACGCCCGCTGATCTCGAACTTGAGGCCGTTCTCCTTGAGACGGTCGGCGATCGGACGCGAGAACTTCTCGATGAAGTCCTCACGCTCCTCGCGCGTCGTGTTGAGCTGACGCTTGATGTCGTCGTATGCCGACCTGTTGAGAACCTTGAAGGACAGGTCCTCCAGTTCCCACTTGATGTTTCCGAGGCCGAAGCGGTGGGCGAACGGAGCGTAGATCTCCATCGTCTCGCGTGCCAGACGTTCCTGGCGCTCGCGCGGCAGGACGTCGATGGTGCGCATGTTATGGAGACGGTCGGCGAACTTCACGAGGATGACGCGGACGTCGTTGGCCATCGAAAGCAACAGCTTGCGATAGTTTTCGGCCTGCGTGATCTCGCGGCTCTTGAAGACGTCGTTGATCTTCGTCGCACCGTCGACGATGTCGGCCACTTCCGAACCGAAGTCCTCGCGGATGTCCTTCAGCGAATATTCGGTGTCTTCGACCACGTCGTGAAGCAGTGCCGCCACGACGCTGACGTCGTCGAGAGGAATTTCCCGGCAGACGATGATGGCCACCTGCAGGGGATGCGTGTAATACGGCTCGCCGCTCGTGCGGACGTCCTTGCGGTGAGCCTCGACGCAGAAGCGGAATGCCCGTGTTACGAATTCCTCGTTGAACCTCGTGAGGTTCTGTTTGCCTTCATGAAGAAGAACTGCGAGATCGGCCTCGACGTCGAGGCCGAAGATATGTTCCGGTTCCTGGAGTGCCGGTGTCCGTCGTTTTGCTGCCGCTCTGGCCATAGATCATCGTTTTACGAGCGTGACGTGCGATACATCATGTGCTGTGCGCACGATCACGAAATACGTTCCTGCCGCAAGGGTGCTGCCTTCGATGGTGAGGTCGATTCCCTCCGCCGGTATGGCTCCTTCGAAAAGGGCCGCTACGCGCTGTCCCCCTACGGTATACAGACCGACCGTAGCCGGTATATCATTCGACAAGGACGAAGATACACGTACGTGCGTGTTCTCCGAGAAAGGATTTATTCCGGGCTTCAGGACGAAGCCGGCCTTCTGTTGTCCGGTCTCGGCGACGCTCGTCGGTGTGGTCGTATCGGGTACCGGTGCGAAGGCTTCCAGCCAGGCGAGGCCCTTGTCGAGAAGGTCGGTGCGCTGGGATGGACTCATGATGCGGGCGGGATTGATACCGAGCATGATCGTGCGGTAGTCCTGGTTACGCTGATATCGTACGGCGCCGGTGATGGTGCCGCCGTCGCGGACGAGCATGCTGGCCGAGCCCGTGCCCTTGGCACGGAGCTTGACGTTAGGGACGATGACGTCGCCACGATGATGATAGAGGGCCGGAAGCTGGCAATCCATGGTACCGAGTTCACCGGTCACGGGATCGTTCGGAACGCCGGAGAAGAGACGACGTCCGTCGTCACCGAAGCCCGGAGCATCCGCACCCACGAACGAGGCGCCGAAGGATTCGAAGAATCCGATGGAATTCGTGAGGTCGGTACGGAGGATGAGGGGATCGTCTGCGGCCATGAAGATCTCGATGCCTCGCTTCAGGAGCGAGGAGATGATGGCATCGTCCGTCGTGTTGATGTCGCCGAAGCTTCCGGAGAACCAGAGTGTCGTCTGCAGTGAATCGAGATCGTCGGCGACGCGGACGAAGATGTCCCCGTCGATGGAGACGTATCCGGTACGGTCGGTAAGGGCCACGGCTTCGGTGATGTCGAAGCCTTCCGTGGTACCGTCGTTGATGACGACGCGGCGCAGGCCCGACGAGACGAGCGTGGCTTTCGCGCGCAGGAAGTCCGACGTGAAGGCCGTGGCATCGCTTGCCGTCACCATGAGGTCGACGACGGGTGCCGCCGCTTCGGAGCGCGCGACGACGACGGGAATGCGGGCCGTGGATTCGGCATCGATGGTGAGCGTCGTAGCGTTCGAAGGGGACTCGATGGTCCAGGGCGTGGAGTCGGCAGAAAGCCTGGCGCGTACGCTGATGGTCTTCTGTGATGTCGTGGCGTTGTGGTAGTCGAACCAGACGGTATCGACGGCATTGTAGGTATCCACTGCGGCTACCGGCGAGATGCGGTCGCGCAGTGCAGTCTCGAGACGCCCGACGGTACTGGCGCCACGGTCGACGAACCAGATATGATCGTCGGGTCCGAGCGTGATGCCGAGCAGTTCGGTGGCCTTCGTATCGACCGTTCCGAGCTTGCTGGCGGGAAGCGTCGAGATGTCGTAGATATGGACCAGGCCGGTCTTGCGGTCACCGACGATCATGCGGTTGTAGCGTACGTCGATGCCGACGGGTTCCTGAAGGCCGCTTGTGACGACGGTGTCGATGACGGCGCCGGTCACCTCCGAAAATTCCTGCAGCGCTTCCTCGCTTTCGGGCGGAGGCTGGAGCTGGCCTTTCACCGTACCGGTGTTGGTGTGCAGGCGCAGCACGCGTGCCGTACCGGGGTCGATGAAGTAGAGAAGATCGTTGTTACGGTCCATGGCCATGTGAGCAGGGCGGCCGCGTTCGACGGCCGTCAGCTTGACGTCGCTGTAGCGTCTGATGATGCCGTCGCGATGGTCCGTGCCGCCTACTTCGTGCGGATCCTGATAGTCGTAGCGTGTGATGTCCTTGTAGTAGGAATCGGATACCCAGTAGACGTTGTCGTGATCGTGGGCGATACCGAGGCCGTACGGACTCTGGTGCAGCATGTCGAGGTGGCTGGCGAGATATCCGTTGTCGTTCTGGTACTTCGACGCGAAGATGGCCGTATCGCTGGACCACAGCGTCGGGCCCATGAAGAGATACTGATAGTCCTGATCTCCAGGCTCGCCGTTCTCGGCCGTGCCGAAGGTGCCGTTGGTGGCCATGGCGATGGCCTGCGTGCGCCACATGAAGTGGCTGGCGCGCGAGTCCTTCTTGCGGCGTACTACCTGCTGGGGTGTTCCGGCATTGTGGACGAGGGCGATGGCATGACCGTTGCCTTCGCTCGTGACCACCCACAGATCGTTGGCGCTGATGATGCTGCGATTGAAGTCGAGATCGACGGGTTCGCGGATGCCGTCGTCGGGGCCAGCGATGATGTTGACCGTCACCGGACTGCCGTTGAGATAGGAGAGCAGGTAGTTGATCGTGCCGTCCTCGTTGGCGACGACGGGTTCGGCGGCCGCGTTGATCAGTCGCTGCACATCCATGTACGGTTCGTTCGAATAGACGGAGAGTACGACCTTGCCCTTGCTGACCACGATGGCAACGTGGAGATCGAGCGTCGAATCTCCATCCGTCCGGAGGGCGCCGAACCTGCGGGCCATGCTGTTGTCCGGATCGCTGACGACGGACAGCACGTTCGTATCGAAGCCTTCGCGTTCGATCATGCGTCGGCACGTTTCCTCGTCGTCTTCGCTGAAGGCGATGACCCGGATACCGTGGGTGCGGAGCTGCTCGGCATGACGATTCAGATAGGCGATCTGGCGTACGCAATGGGAGCAGCTATAGCCGAGGTATCGGATGAGTATCGTCGGTCGTGCGTCATCGATCGCGACCTTCGTCGCAGGAAGGACGCTGCCCGTCGAGATCGTCGGTGCGTAGAAGCGGGGTCCCGTGTGATCGCCGGCCGCATGTGCAGTGGCCAGAGTGCCGGCAGCGAACAATGTGCAGATGAAAGGGCGGAACAATGGTGTCATGGTGGTATCCGTGCGTGAACGATCGGGCTATGCAGTGCAGAACTACACAGCCCGTCGAAAAGTTACGCAATTCCACCAGCGCGTTCGTGGCTCAGGCAGCGCTCGCCGACAGGGCTTCCTCGAGCTTCGTGAAGTCCTTCGTCGTCATGTTGTTCCGGACGACGTCGAACACGCTGCGCACGAAGGGTTCGGGCGCTACCGTCTGCAATGTCGAGAGCAGGCCGACGCGTTCGGGGTGGCTGAGAGCAGGTACGATGAAGCGCAGTTCCATCAGCAGTTCTTCGGGAGCGTGCTTCGACATGATGATGCCGGCATGTCCGTGCAGCTCTTCGTCCGTGAAGTGCTGCCAGAGCAGGTCCTGCGTGGTGGTTTCCTCGCCGGACATGTGTTCGAGATGTCGGGCGACGAGACGATGGACACCGTCGGCGAAGGTATGTCCCATCGTCGTCACGTCTTCGGCCTTGCGCGAGCGGCCGCGCATGTCGGCCAACAGGGTTTCCAGTTCGTGCTGCAGGACGTGCAGGTCGTCGTGATCGTCGCGGTCATGGGCGGTCGATCCCGGAAGACGTTCCTCGAGCTGTGCCAGGACGACGTCGTTCTCGGCATGCGCATGCAGATGGAGGAATCTGAATACGTCGTCGGCGAGGAAGGCCAGTTCCTCGACGTCGTGACCGTTGGTGTAGTCCGTGGTGCTGCAGCGCACGACGAGTTGGGAGAAGGCGTTGCGCAGTCCCTTGTGAGGGACGTCATAGCTGCGATATCGGTGCGTCATGATTGTTTCGCCAGGAAAAGGTAGAGTGAACGGATTTCATCGTCGGTCATGTTCGCGAAGGCAGGCCAGGGCATGTATTTCGGATCGAGCTTGCGTCCTTCGGGAGTCTTGCCCGTACGGAGCATCTGCAGGAAGGTTGCATCGGAATAGGATTTGATACGACCGGCCGGGGTGATGTCTGCTGCAGGCGGGAAGTCCGGCGGCATGCCGGGCAGGGGACCGCCCTTGAACGTGGACTGGTGGCAGCCCGTACAGGTCTGGGCCATGTACTGGCCGTGTTCGAGTGTGATCCCACGCCGGGGTTCCGTGGGAATGTAGGAGTGGTCGACGACCTCAGCCGGTACGAGATCGGGAACCTGGCCGAACATGTAGAGCGTCCGCATGAGGGGACCGATCGTGACTTCTGCATTCAGGTCAGGTGAATCGACCTTGGGGACGTTCTTCAGGTAGGCGATCATCTTGCCGAGATCCGTGTCCGAGGTACGGAAATAGTCCTTCGCCGGCATGATGATGTAGCAACGGCCTTCGGGGCTGACGCCGTGACGGATGGCACGATCCCAGTCACGCGTGGTGAAGGATCCGGTGCGGCTGCCCTGTCCACCCGTGATGTTGGGCGCCGTGGCGCGGCCGACGATCGGACCCGGGTCCATGAAGGTCCGGCCGGCCAGGTTCGGGCCGTGACAGTCCGTACATGCGCGGAAGCTCACCATCCGCTTGCCTTCGGCGATGGACGCACTGTCCGTGGGAACGGGGATGTCTCTTCCGGGAATATCGTAGTGCTTGTTGAATGCGATGGACGACGTGGTGTATGCCGTCGCGAGAAGAAGTACGACGATACCGACGACTCCGCCCAGCATCCATCCGACGATTTTGAGAAGACGTTTCATGACTGACCGACCTCAGGTAGATGTAATTGTGATGGTGCGAAATTGAGGCCTGACGAGTATGAGAGACTTCAACCGAACGGTTGATTTTGCCGATATTCGCGGTAAATCCACTTCACGATTACGGGTATCCGATGAAACGTATCCTTCTTCTCGCCGTCGCCGGCGGTCTGTTCGTCTCTGCCTGCAGCGACAAGATGAACGAAGCTGCCGAATCGCTCAAGAACGTCCAGTCCATCGCCGAATCGGCCGACGAAGCGCAGAAGACACAAACGGAGCTGGAGAAGCGCCGTGACGAGCGTCGCGCGAAGGGCGATACGATCGCCCTGCCGTATGCCGAGTTGCAGAAATATCTCCCCGGTGAGATCGCCGGCTACAAGGCCGGTGAACTCGAAGGTTCCAATACGGAAGTTCCCGGATATTCCGTCGGCAGCGCAAGTCGCGAGTATACGAAGGACGACGGTTCGTTCATCCGCATCACGTTGTCCGACTACAACAGCTCGGAAATGGGGTGGGCGGCCGCATCCACATGGATGGCCTTGAAGATCAAGACCGACAATTCGGAAGAGTACATGTCCACCTTCCAGACGGACAATCCGTACATCAACGGAATGGAGAAGCTTGGCAAGAAGGACAAATCGGCGACGATCACCTACGGACTCGGTGGCCGCTTCCTCCTCGTCGTCGAAGCGAACAACCAGACAGATCTCACCGCCGTGAAGAAGGTGGCCGAGTCGATCGATCTGAAGAAGCTGGCCGCGTTCTGATCGTACCGTAAGGACGTCCATGGAAAAGGGCAGTCATCATGGTGGTGGCTGCCCTTTCTTCGTTTCATGGAGTTCCGGAACGACGTCCGTTCTCACCCATACATGCTGTTGATGAGCGCGGGATCTCCTACGAGAAGGAGGACGTCGCCGTCGAGAAGTTCGAGCGATGAATCAGGATTGAGGATGCGCTCGCCGGCCCGTTCCACGCCGATGACGAGCGTCTTGGCTTTCTCGCGGATGCCCGACGTCCGTATCGTCTTCGACAGCAGTTGCGACCCGGCGGTGACCGGCAGCTTCAGCATTTTCAGCGTCGGCTGAGCCACATGATCCTGTTCCATGACGGCGGAATCGAAGGCGTCTTTCAGCGAGGCGATCTGCTCGTCCGTTCCCACGACCGTCAGCCGGTCGCCGGGATAGAGGTATTCCTTGCCACCCGGTATCGTGATGATCCTGCTTCCCCGTTCCAGCATGGCGATGTTCACACCGAAGCGTTCGCGGAACTTCAGTTCATCCAGGGTCTGTCCCACGATGGAGAGTTCGGGTGTGACGACGAAGTGCGACATGTCGGCATCCCATGGCGTCGTGCTCGGGAAGAGATCGTTGCCCTGTTCCTGCTCACGTTCGTTCAGGTTGGAGATGAATCGTGCTTCGACCCAGTCGTAGAACGATTGCAGCTTCTTCGACAGGATGAGGATGGCGAGGGAGAAGACGATGGCGATGGCGGCGATGGCGATCCACGTCGAGAAGGACTGGGCGAGGAAGAAGCAGACGAGTATGGCCGCGAGAACGAGTCTGAGAATCTCCATCATCACGATAGGTCCGTGGCTGAACGATCCCTGCTTCCACAGGTCGGACGTCGCCCTGGTCCTGATGTTCCGGACCGCGAGTGCCCACAGGAACGGCGCCATGAGCAGGAGCGATACCGTCGTACCGACGATCGTACCGGCCATGCCTTCGCCGAAGGACCCGACGACGAAGCCGCGCAGATACATGGACGAGAACAGGATGATGGCGACGATGATGACGGAATAGATGGCGATGTTGAAGATGTAGGTTTTTATCAGCGACTTCCATTCCGCCGAGACGGAAACGAGCTGCGCACCCGTACGGTAGTGATTCAGGCGTTCCACCCAGGAGGTGGGAAGCATCCCTTCGATGCGCTGGGACAACGGATCGGAGAGCCGGATCATATAGGGCGTCGTCAGTGTCGTGATGGCCGACACGGCGATGGCCACGGGATAGAGGAAGTCGCTCGTCACACCGAGCGTCAGGCCGAGGCCCGCGATGATGAAGGAGAATTCGCCGATCTGCGATACGCTCATGCCGGACTGGATCGACGTCTTCAGCGACTGTCCCGATATGAGGGCGCCACCGCCCGTACTGATGATCTTGCCGACGATCGTGACGGCCGTGATGATGAGTACCGGACCGATGTGCGCCACGATCATCGCCGGATCGATCAGCATGCCGACGGAGACGAAGAAGACGGCGCCGAACAGGTTCTTGACGGGCTGGACGAGATGTTCGATACGTTCTGCCTGTGTGGTTTCGGCGAGGATCGATCCCATGACGAAGGCACCGAGAGCAGGGGAGAAGCCCACCTTCGTCGCGAGGATCACCATCAGCAGGCAGAAGGCGATGGAAACGACGAGCATCGTCTCGTCGTTCATCAGGTTCTTCGCCTTCTTCAGCCACGTCGGGATCAGGAATATTCCACCGAGGAACCACAGGATCAGGAAGAAGAACAGCTCGGCGACGGACGTCAGCATGGCCCATCCTTCGAACTGCCTGCTCACCGCCAGGGTCGACAGCAGGACCATGAGGACGATGGCGATAAGATCCTCCACGATCAGCACACCGAAGACCAGCTTCGCGAAATGCTTCGACTTCAGTCCCAGTTCTTCGAAGGCCTTGATGATGATCGTCGTCGAGGAGATCGCCAGCAGTCCACCGAGGAAGATGCTGTCCATCGTCGACCATCCCATCAGCATTCCCGTCGCGAAGCCGACGGTCATCATCACGGCGGCTTCCACGATGGCCATCACGGAGGCCGAGCCACCGACCTTCACCAGCTTCTTGAAACTGAATTCCAGACCGAGACTGAAGAGCAGGAAAATGACGCCGATCTCACCCCAGATGTTGATGCTCCCGATGTCGATGACGGTGGGTAGCAGTGAGACGTGCGGTCCTACCAGCAAGCCGGCGACGATATAGCCGAGCACGACGGGTTGTTTGATCTTCTTGAAGACAAGGGTCGTTATTCCCGCCGCAGCCAGGATCAATCCGAGATCGGAAATCAGTGCCGGTAGATGGACCATCGAATGCCATGTATCGTGATGGATGAAGTGTAATCGGGTGCAGGGTCCCCTGCAGTGATCTTCCCGGTTGACGCTATCGAAGATCCGTCCATATCGCGGATCGTTACGCTGGAATACGTCGAGATGGAAGGTGACGTAGAGCGTGGAAACTCTATTGCGAGGAAAGGGTCGGGGTGGCAGGATTCGAACCTGCGGCCTTCTGCTCCCAAAGCAGACGCGCTAACCGGGCTGCGCTACACCCCGAAACAGGGGCGCAAAGATGCTGAAAAAGCCCGAACGATAAAATCGCCGATTGATCAAAAAAAGGGTTGCGTTCGACTATATGGCTGTTGTATCTTCGTACTGTTACCGATTGGTAACCGCTGTCACCGCGGTACGGAACATATCCGAATCGCAGTGAAAGTGAAAGGTGAGAAGGGGAGTGCCCCTAGACGAGTGGTGACGTCTAGGGGTATCTCACATTTAGGGCCTTCCTCACGCCAGAACCCGCCCGTGCCGATCCCCCCTGGACATCGTTCCCGTTATCTTCGAGATTTCATGGCAAGCGTGGTTCATCATGCGGAACCTGACGTTCCCCGTGGCAGAATGTTCCCGCCGCGGTGACACCCGTTCATCGTACGGACCAAATGGGACCATGTCGAATGGTATCCGGATGACCCGTTTCCGGTGGATGGGGGAACCTTCCGTGCGATCATGCCCCGGGGAACGGTGTGGCCTTGACCTATTCTTGACCTGATGCCCTGGCATATCGCCATAAGCTCGAAGGCCCTTCGTATTTTCCGGATTCCCAATCCGGAGAATCGATGCGTCGTTCATGGCTCCCTCTGCTTCTTGCCCTGATCCTGCCCGCTCTGCCCGTCGTTGCCGGCGAAGAGATTCCGGGCGCACCGCAGAAACAACCGATCGCCCTCGTCAATGCCGTCATCCATACCGTCGCCAACGGTACGATCCCGC
Source organism: Candidatus Kapaibacterium thiocyanatum (assembly GCA_001899175.1). Lineage (NCBI taxonomy): Bacteria > Pseudomonadati > Bacteroidota > Eximiradiia > Eximiradiales > Kapaibacteriaceae (SeqCode) > Kapaibacterium (SeqCode) > Kapaibacterium thiocyanatum (SeqCode). Next base: position 100,891 of record MKVH01000002.1, read on the forward strand.
ATGGGACGGTCGTGTTCGACAATGGACGTATCACGGCAGTAGGTGATGCCGTCACGCCACCGTCCAATGCACGCGTGATCGACTGCGAAGGGAAGCATGTCTATCCCGGTTTCATCACGGCAAGTACGATCCTGGGACTATCCGAAATCGATGCCGTGCGCTCCACGCGCGACTTCTCCGAAGTTGGGACCATCAATCCGAACGTCCGTGCGGAAACGGCCTACAATCCCGATTCCGAGATCATACCGACGGTGCGCAGCAACGGCATCCTCATCGCCAACGTGACACCGGGTGGCGGCCTGATCGCCGGCATGGCATCCGTCATGCGTCTCGACGGCTGGACGCGCGAAGACATCGCCATCAAGCCCCGTGCGGCCATGGTGATGAACTGGCCTGCGATGGACGTGGCCACCGGCTGGTGGGTACGCAAGAGCGCGGAAGAACAGCAGAAGGAGATCGACAAGGACTTCCGCGAGGTCTACAGGGTGTTCGATGAAGCACGGGCCTATTCGCAGATGGCGCAGGCACGTGTGGACACCAACCGCCGCGACATCAGGATGGAAGCCATGAGGGCCATCTTCGAGGACTCGCTTCCGGTCATCGTCTACGTCACGACGCGGCGGCAGATCGAGGCCACGCTGGACTTCGCGAAGCACTACGGTCTGCGCCTCATCCTCGCCGGTGCCGAAGACATCGGTCTCGTGCTGCCGCAGCTCCAGCGTGCCGGCGTATCGGTCATCATCCCGCGCGTCCATGCATTGCCGCGACATGACGAGGATGCCTACGACGCACCGTATGCGTTGCCTGCACTGCTCGCACGCAACAACATTCCCTTCGCCTTCTCCGAGTTCGGCACATGGCAGCAGCGCAACCTGCCCTTCCATGCCGGTACCGCGGTAGCCTTCGGGCTCTCCGAAGCCGACGCCGAGCGCTCGCTCACGCTCGTGCCCGCACGCATGCTCGGGATCGACGCATCGTACGGAAGTATCGAAACGGGCAAGTCGGCCACGCTTTTCGTGAGTGCCGGCAATGCGCTCGATGCCCTGACGAACAAGGTCGAACAGGCCTTCATCGATGGCCGCAGCGTCGATCTCTCCAATCGCCATATCCGTTTGTCGAAGAAGTATCGGGAGCGGTACAAGCAGTGATCGCCGACGGTACGCTCCTGGAAGCACGGCAGGTCGAGATACCTGCGAGTGCGTTGTCGATGGCACGGCGTTCGCTCGAGGGCCAGAACCTGGCTCGTTTCGAGCACGTGACGCTGCACGAAATCACCTATGCCAGTCAAGGACTGAAGATCAAGGGGTGGCTGGCGCTGCCGCATGCGGGCCAGGCCTCGTATCCCGCGCTGATCTTCAATCGCGGAGGATCCGGTCCGCGTGGCGCGCTCAGCGCCGAAGGCGCCATGGCCTTCGCCGGACTCTATGCGTCGTGGGGCTACGTCTGCGTTGCCAGTAACTACAGGGGACTCGGTGGTAGTGACGGTACGGAGGAATGGGGCGCCGGTGACGTCGACGACGCCCTGAACCTGCTTCCTCTGCTCGACTCGCTCGGCTACGTGGACCGTTCACGGATCGGCATCATCGGAGGCAGTCGTGGCGGAATGATGGCACTCATGATGCTGGCGAGGACGGACAGATTCCGGGCCGCCGTCACGTTCGGTGCGCCGTCGATGATCCATGCAGTGGATCAGTCGGCCTACATCCGAAAGACAATGCTGAAACATTTATCGCCGGAAGCAGACATACAGTTGGAAGCGGAACGTCGCTCTGCCGTCCTCTGGGCCGACAAGCTGAACAAGGCGACTCCGCTGCTGGTACTGCATGGGACAGGGGACAGAAGGGTGACACCCGAACATGGACTGCATCTTGGAATGGCATTGCAGGAATGTCTGCATCCATACAAACTGGTGATGTACGACAATGCCGATCATGTTCTTGCCGGTCGCAGGGAAGAATCCAACGCCGATATCCGCTGGTGGGTCGACCACTACGTGCGCGATGGAAGCCCGTTGCCCAGAGTCGGTCCGCATGGCGCCTGATCCCGTTTGTCGATTCACCGTTAGGAAAGAGAGAAGAGAATGCCCTTGATTCTGATTGCGATGCTGGTCCTGGTCACGGCGGCATCGGCGCAACATCCCGTCGAAGGCAAGAGTGCCTATCACGATGCCTTCTTCCTCGACCCCCATCTTCGTGAAGCGGTGATGCCAATGCATCCTCCCGCGCTCGTCTCCACCGCATTCCCGCACAAGGAATTGCAGGAACGCATCGACGTCATCTCCTATGACATCAAGCTCGACTGGTACTATGCACTGACGACGCCCTCCGTGTTGCGCGGTCAGCGCAAGGCCACGGGCCACGTCCATGCGCGTATCCGCAGTATGGTGAACGGTCTCGATACGCTCGTGCTCGATGCCATTGCCCTGACCGTGGATAGCGTGTTCGTGGGTGGTGAACGAGTGCCGTTCTCCGGCAGCGTCACGGTATTGCGCATTCCGCTTCCTGTGGCGGTCGCTGCAGACGACACGATCGATGTCGACGTCCATTACGCCATCCGCACGTCGGACAGGGCCTTCTACGCATTCTCCCAGGAGGATGCGAACCAGTTGTCCCTGCCTCATCCCATCGCCTTCACGTTCAACGAACCCGAAGACGCACGACGCTGGCTTCCGTGTCACGACGTACCGTCGGACAAGGCGCTGTTCACCGTCGACGTCCGTGTTCCCGCTGGTTTGACCGTAGTGTCCAATGGTACGCCGCAACGCACGCTGAGCGACGGCGATACGGCGTCGTGGCAGTCATGGCATCATCCGCTGCCGATGCCGACCTATCTCTTCGCCGTCAATGCATCCGACTATGTGTCGTACGATCAGGTCTATCGCCGCATGTTCGGTGGCGAGGTGCCGATCTACAACTATCATTGGGGAATGGACGATAACGGAGTGTTCTTCAATGCGCGCAATGCCCTGCGCAACATTCCCCGCATGTTCGAAGCCTTTGAGGACAAGTACGGCGAATATCCGTTCCCGACCTATGGCCACGTGACAGTGGCGCCGATCCAGTTCGGCGGCATGGAGCACCAGAGCATGTCCACCATCAACCGCCGATGGCTGATGGGCGACGTCGAAACGGGCTATGCCCACGAGCTGGCCCATCAATGGTTCGGAGACATGGTGACGTGCGAAACGTGGGGCGACATCTGGCTGAACGAAGGCGGCGCGTCGTTCTCCGAAGCGGTATGGCTCGGATTCAGCGAAGGACCGGAAGGCTATCGCCGCCTGCTGGCGGATCGCCGCAACGTCTACATGAGGAACGGTCTTGCCGAACCGCCCGTCTACGACATTCCGATGGCGACGCTGTTCAACGAAGCCACGACCTATTGCAAGTCCGGCTGGGTCTACCATATGATGCGTCGTATGGTGGGGGACAACGCGTTCTTCCCGGCGATTCGCATCTATCTCCAACGCCATCGTCTGTCCACCGCCCAGACGGCCGATCTGCTCGAAACCATGCAGGGAAGGATTCCGTCCGCTGTCGTACCGTGGGAAACGTTCTTCGATCAATGGCTGGTGAAGGCCGGCCATCCCGTCTTCGTCGCCGATGCCGTGCAGAACTGGCTGGCGGATGGACAGTACGTCACCATCGTCACGGTGGCCCAGACGCAGCAGGCGGACAACGTGCCGAATCCCTTCATCGTTCCGTTGACGATCCGTCTGTACGGACAAGGACAGACCAAGGACACGACCGTTTTGATGTCGACGTCGAACTTCCAGGTCGATATCGCCTCGGCCTTCGTGATCGATTCCGTCCAGCTCGATCCCGACGACGATCTGCTCTGCGAGAAAACCGTCAATACTGTCTCGTCCGTCGAGGGTGATGATGCGGTAGCCACGGCCACCTTACGACTGACCGGAAGCCATCCTGTCGAACACGGTATGCCCGCGCAGTTCGTCGTCGAAGGGGCTGCGGTCACGCTGCAGGTCGTGGATGCGATGGGACGCCAGGTCTTCGCTCACGATGCGGTGCCGGGTATCGTTACGGTACCGACGTCGACGATGGTACCGGGCCTGTATGTTGCCCGTCTCGTATCCTCGAAGTCCGAACCCGTATCGACCGTCACCTTTATCGTACGCTGACATGAATCCGGATAAGCAGACGTTGCACGCCATCCGCACGGACTACAGCCGTGCGGAACTCGCCGAAGCCTCCGTGGCATCGGACCCGTTCGTCCAGTTCGGACGCTGGATCGACGAAGCCATCGCGGCCCAGGTCGCCGAGCCCACGGCCATGGTACTGTCCACGGTGGACGATGCAGGACGTCCCGCGTCGCGCGTGGTGTTGCTCAAGGGCATCGTGGATGGTGGACTGCGGTTCTATACGAACTATGCGAGCAGGAAGGGGCGGCATCTTCTGACCAACCCTAGTGCGTCGCTCCTGTTCTTCTGGCCCGAGCTGGAGCGGCAGGTCCGCGTCGAGGGAGTCACGCGGCGTCTGTCGGAAGAAGAATCCTTCGACTACTTCTCGAGTCGTCCGCTGGAAAGCAGGATCGGTGCCTGGGCATCGGCACAGAGCACCGTCACGACCCGCGCCGACCTCGAACGTACCTACCGCGAGCTCAGCGAGCGCTTCGCCGATGGCAACGTTCCGCTCCCGCCGACATGGGGCGGATATGCCCTCCATCCCGATAGACTCGAATTCTGGCAGGGGCGTCCCTCACGCATGCACGACCGTATCCAATATCGCCTGGACCACGACGCATGGATCATCGAACGACTATCGCCATAGCGACGGCCGAAGGAGAACGATCGGTCGTCATACGGCCCGTACGTCAGGACGATCCGATATCGGACATCACCGCCCTCCTTCACAGGGCCTATCGTCCGCTTGCCGACATGGGGCTGCGCTTCCTGGCGACCTATCAGGACGACGACACGACGCGCGAACGCCTGTTCGATGGGATGGGATTCGTGGCCATCCTCGACGACGTCATCGTTGGAACCGTCAGTGCCTATGCTGCGAGCAATGCCGAAGAATGCGCCTGGTACCGTAACGCCGGAGTATGGTGCTTCGGGCAGTTCGCCGTCGAACCGGACCTCCAGCAATCGGGCCTCGGTTCGGCCATGCTGCGATTCGTGGAAGATCTGAGCCGCAGGGAAGGCGGGCTCGAGCTGGCCCTCGACACCTCGGAACAGGCGACGCATCTCATCGACTACTATACACGACGCGGCTTCCGCTTCGTCGCATACGTGAAGTGGCCTTCCACGAACTACCGCAGCGTCGTGCTGAGCAAGAACCTCGGCAACGGTGACGTCACGATCTCAGACGCGGATCGGTAGCATCGCGCAATGCATCGCCGATCAGATTGAAGGCGCTCACGGTGATGAAGATCATCAGTCCGGGATAGACGGCGAGCCACCATGAATACGTGCTCGACCGTGCCTTGAAGAGCACGGACCCCCAGGTGACGACGGTGGGCGGTACGCCGAAACCCAGGAAGGACAGGGCGCTTTCGAACAGGATGGCGCTCACGATGCCGAAGGCGGCATAGATGAGAACGGGGGCGATGGCGTTCGGCAGGACGTGACGGAAGATGACGCGGGGTGTCGAATATCCCAATGCCGTTGCCGCGCTGACGTAGTCGAGATTCCGCACGCGCAGGACTTCACCGCGCATGAACCGCGCGATGTTCGTCCATCCCGTGATGCCGATCAGGGCCATGATCAGCCATATCGATCCCTGCTCCACGAGGGCCACGATGGTGATGATCAGGAAGAACCGGGGGAAGGTGATGACGATTTCGATGATACGCGAGATGGCGATATCGATGGTTCCACCGAAATAGCCTGCGATGGCACCCAGGATGACGCCGATGACGAGGGCGATGCCCATCGCGACGAAGCCGATGGACAGGGCATAGCGCGAACCGTGGATGAGACCCGACATCACGTCGCGTCCGATATCGTCCGTACCCAGCCAATGCTTCGCCGATGGCGCGCGTTCCTTCAGGGAGACCAGCATCTTGTCCGTCGTCTCCGGTGAATAGGGTACCGGCGGGAACACGGCCCAGTCGTATTCCAGCCTGCGCCAGTCCACGTTCAGCAGGTGTTTGTCCCACGTGGCGATGCCGAGATCGACGGCATATTCCTTGAAGACGGGGAAGATCGTTTCGCCCTTGTAGCTTGCCACGATCGGCTTCTCGTTGGCGAGGACGTCGGCGAAAACGGCGATGACGAAGATGAAGGAGACGACGTAGAGGCTGATGATGCCGAAGGTGTTCTTGCGGAACTGACGTCGTACGAAGGCTCCATACGATTCACCATCGTGACGTTCCGCGGCGGCTTGCTTGGTTTTTCTGAACAGGGCCATGATGATGCGTTCCTTAGGCGGCCTTCTTGCCGTATGAGATTCGTGGGTCGGCTACGGAATACAGAAGATCGGCCAGCAGCATGCCGATGAGTGTCAGTACGGCCGAGATGGTGAAGACAGCCATGATCATGGGATAGTCGCGTGCGATGAGCGCCCGATAGGAAAGTTCGCCCATGCCGGGAATACTGAAGATCGATTCGATGATGACGGAGCCGCCGATGAGGTTGGGGATCAGGGCGGCGACGATCGTGATCAGGGGAATGAGGGCATTGCGGAAGGCATGGCGGAAGACGACGGCGCGCTCGCCGAGGCCCTTCGCCCGGGCCGTACGGATGAAGTCCATACGGATGACTTCGAGCATGGACGACCGCATCTGCCGCGAGATGAAGGCGAAGTCGGCATAGACGTACACGAACATCGGAAGTGCCAGGTGCCAGGCATAGTCCGAGAACCGTTTCCATATGGACCAGTTCGACGTGAAGCCGGGTGATCGCAGGCCACCGCTCGGAAAGATGGAGAGGAATTCGGGATTGGCGAGGAAGGTCACGGCCAGCGTACCGATCCAGAAGACCGGCAGCGAATAGAGGGCGAAGAGGACGAAGGTCGAGATCCTGTCGGTCAGCGTTCCCGAATGCGTCGCCGAATAGATGCCGAGCGGGACGGCCACGGCATAGGCGATGAAGATTGCGAGGATGTTCATCAGCAGCGTTACCGGTACGCGTTCGAGCATCTTGTCGAAGACCGGTCTGTTATCCTGGAAGGACCTGCCGAAATCCGGACGGCCGGTGAACCTCAAGGCACTCCAGTTCGTGCCCTGATCGGTGAAGACGTTCTGCATATCGAAGGCGAGCAGTCCGCCGGTCCAGATGCAGTACTGTTGCCAGATGGGTTTGTCGAGATGCCATTGCTTGCGGATCATCTCGATGGTCTTCTCGTTGAGGCTCGAACGTCCGCTCATGCCTCCTTCCGCGCCCTGGCCTACCTTCGCGGCTGCAGGATCGCCCGGAGCCAGCCGGCTCACGCCGAAGGAGATCACGGTGATGATGAAGAGCGTAGGGAGGAAGAGCAGCGTGCGCTTCAGAATGTATTGCCACATGGGCGCTAATCTCGTCAATCCTGACGAATCACGCTGCATCGCGGGCCGTTCACGTGAAGGCATCGACGAGGTGGCGCAGACCGCTGTTTCCCGTCATCATCTCGACGGCGATGACGTCGAACCGGCAGGGAACGTCGACGACGTTCCGCATCGACAGCCACATGCCGGCCGTGCGCCGGAGGCGCTCGACCTTGCGTCGTGTGATGGATGCTTCCGGACTGCCGTAGCTCTGATAGGTGCGATACCGTACTTCGACGAAGACGATGGTATCGCCGTGACGTGCCACGATGTCGAGCTCACCCACGCGGGCGAAGCGGAAGTTGCGGTCGAGGATCTCGTAGCCGTTGCGTACGAGATGATCACAGGCGCGTTGTTCGGCGCGCTGACCGAGGTCGGTAGACATACGTGCATGCGGGTGAAATCCACGTCGTCGTGTGACCGGGATTCCGAATCGGCGTAAGTTTGCGCCATGATTGCACAGCTCAGCGGATCACTTGCCGCACGTTCGGGTACCGACGTCGTCATCGACTGCGGTGGCGTTGGGTATGCCGTCAGCGTACCGCTGACGACGGCCGACCGGCTTCCCGGTATCGGTGAACGTGTGTCGTTGCTCACGATCATGGTCGTGCGCGAAGACGCCATGCAGTTGTTCGGCTTCCTTTCCGATGCCGAACGGGAGGCGTTCAAGCTGCTGACGGGAATACAGGGCATCGGCGGCCGTACCGCGCTCGGCATCCTGTCCGCGACGCCCCTGGCCGAGCTCCGGCTGGCCATCGTCAAGAGCAACGTAGTGGCCCTGCAGCGTCTTCCGGGCGTCGGCAAGAAGACGGCTGAACGCATGGTGGTCGAATTACGCGAAAAGATCATCGGAATCGTCCCAAGCGAAGGTGCCGAACCAGCGATCCCGTCCTCTCAGACCACGGAGGAGGCATTGGCCGCGCTGCAATCACTGGGCTATGCGAAGGCGGCCGCCGAAAAGGCGATCAAGGCCGTGCTGGCCGTCGACCCCGATGCCATCGCATCGAGCGAAACACTCATCCGCAAGGCATTGCGCGTATGATACCTTTTCTCGTCATTCCGGCCATCGACCTCGTTCAGGGACGATGCGCACGCTGTATCCTGGGGCAACCCGGGACGGAAACGCTGTATTCGGACATGTCCGATCATCCCGTCGAGCTGGCCCAGCTCTGGCGCCGTGAGAACGCCAAGGCCATCCATGTCACGGACATCGATGCGATAAAGGGACTGGACGACGACTTGACGATGCAGCAGGTCGTGCGGATGCAGAGGGCCGTCGACGTCCCCATCCAGTTCGTGACCGTGCAGAAGGACGTGGAATCGTATCGCCGTCTGCTGGCGGCAGGCGTCTATCGCGTTGCCATCAATCGTGTAGCGTGGACGGATCCGGACGGTGTGCGGGAACTGCTCGACGAATATTCTCCGAGCCGCGTGATCTTCGGTGTCCGTGCTCACAACAGCGACGTCGATCTCGGTCCTGATGTCGGCATGGTGACCGACGAGGAATTCATCCGCCACGTCTACGAACTCGGCGGCAGGCGCCTGATCTATACGGAATGCGACTGGGAGGGAAGTCTCACGGGACAGAATCTCGATACGATCCGGCGTATCGCCGGTCTCACGAACATGCGGATCACGACTGCAGGGGGCATCGCTTCACCCCGGGATCTCTGGGCCATCCAGGAACTCGCACCACTCGGCGTCGATAGTGTCGTCATCGGCCGGGCCATGTACGAGAACACGTTCCCTTGCCAGCGTATCTGGCGCGAGATCGAAGCGGAACTCGAGCCGGAACTGCATGCACGGTTCGACGACGACATGGAACAGTCGAGCATTTCACGACTGTAGCCTCGCCGTCATCAATTCGTCGGTAGAGCATAGACGACGCCGGCATGGATGCCGATCGTCCCGATCGCATCATCGGCGAACGTCCACGTATACCGTCCATACACGTCCACATCCAGCTTCTCGCTGACGGGTATCTGTATGCCGACCAGGCCTGCGACCGCGGGATTGACCTCGCTCACGCCGTCGATGCGGCGGGGGACGTTGGACACGAGCATATCGGCTTCGAGGTACGTCATCCCGGCCTGACCTTCCACCCAGGGCGTCCAGCCGTGCTTGACGAAGCGCCAGCGTGCGTTCGCCATCATCTGATACATCGTGACGGCGAAGTCCGAAAGGTCGTCGTTACCCACCGTGCCGAGCGTCATCCGCGTCCACGTACCGCAGACGCCGATGCGGAGCTGCCGTGTGGCCGCATAGTGGTAGCCGAGCGAGAATCCGAGTGCCGGTTTCGCCGCCAGATCGTCGGAAAGAGCGCCCTGTGGAAAAACATAGCTGATCGTCAACGGCAGGAAGTGGTCGTCCGTCGACGCGAACGTGGAACAGGGCAGGAGGGCGGCGAGGGCGAGGATTACGAGCGAACGTTTCATGGAGCGGCGGAATAAGGGTACGATGACGCAAAGATACGCACACGGGAAGTGTGACATTTGCTCCACGTCGTATCCTGTTCGCTAGCTCGAAAAATTGTATGTTTGCGCGATTTACGACCATTCTGCAGCGCACGAAATGCCACAGATTATCATCGACGGGCAGATCATCGAGGCGGCCTCGGGCAAGACCATCATCGAGGCTGCTCTGGAGAACGGCATCACCATTCCCCACTTTTGCTGGCACCCGGCTCTGTCGGTTGCGGGCAATTGCCGGATGTGTCTGGTGAACGTCGGATCGCACAAGAAGAATGCCGAAGGCGGGCTGATGTTCGACGACGACGGACAGCCGGTCGTGCAATGGATACCGAAGATGCAGATTGCCTGCGCTACGCCCGTTGCCGATGGTATGATCGTCGATACGAGCGGACCCAAGGCCGTCCAGGCGCAGGAATCCGTCATGGAGTTCCTGCTCATCAATCATCCCCTGGATTGTCCGATCTGTGACGAGGCGGGGCAGTGCAAGCTGCAGGAATACGCCTTCGTCCACTCGAAGGGCAAAAGCCGCTTCGATGAGGAAAAGGTCCACAAGCCGAAGCGCGTCGAACTCGGTCCACAGATCATGTTCGACGGCGAGCGTTGCATCTCGTGCTCGCGATGCATCCGCTTCTCGGAGGAAGTGGCCGATCAGCCGGTCCTGTCCTTCGTGCGCCGTGGCGACAAGGTGACGATCGAGACCTTCCCCGGAACGACCTTCGACAGCCCCTATTCGATGAACGTCATCGATATCTGTCCGGTAGGCGCATTGACCAGCATCGACTTCCGTTTCCGTGCCCGCGTATGGGAGATGTCCTTCACGGACAGCGTCTGTACCGGATGCGCGCGCGGCTGCAACATCAAGGTCGGCGTGATGAACAACGAAGTGCTCCGCGTCGAGCCTCGTACGAACATGCACGTCAACACGTACTGGATGTGCGATCACGGACGTCTCACGACGCCTGCGAAGGCCAACGACAATCGCGTCGACGGTCCGCACGTCCGTCGTAACGGCATGCTCGCTCGCGTTTCGTGGGACGAAGCCATCGCCGCCGCCGCCGATGCGCTGAAGGGACTGAAGGGCCAGGAAATCGTCGTTCTCGGTTCGGCCCATGCAACGAACGAAGACAACTATCTGCTGGCACGTCTCGCTCAGAACGTGCTCAAGACGAATAACATCGACTTCATCAAGCACAACGACCAGTCCTTCGGCGATACGAAGCTGAAGATCAACGACGTCTCAGCGAACGCCATCGGCGCTCATGCCGTCGGCATCACGCCCGCCAATGGTGGTCATGGCGTCGATCAGCTCATCGATCGCATCAGGCACAATCACGTCAAGGCACTTATCGTGCTCGAGGATACGCTCGAGTCGCATTCGACGGCCCTGGCCGAAGCGGCCGCAGGCGTAGACGTCCTGATCGTTCTGTCGTCGACGATGTCGGTCACGGCCCGTCAGGCGAGCGTCCTGCTCCCGGCTGCGTCGTTCGCCGAACTCGAAGGCACCTACACGAATACCCTGCATCGCGTCCAGCATGTCCAGCCCGCTCTCGTCACGAAGGAGAACGCCCGGTACATGGGAATGAAGATGAGCCGCTGGGACAAGTTCGGTTCGCCGAACGACCGGTGGACGCATGGTGAACGCCGCGACTGCCGTCAGGCATGGCGGATCGTACAGGACATCGCCAACGCCCTCGGTGCTGGATGGACGTACGCGCATTCGACGGACGTCTTCGCCGACGTGGCGACGCACGTGAAGAGCTTCCATGGCATGAGCTATGAAGTTCTGGATGCATATCAAGGTCTGATTCTTGGCAAGGGCGATCAGCCCGAACCGGTCGGCGTCATCTATGAGTCCCACGTTCTGAAGCCGAATTGATATGGATTTGACCCAACTGCTGATCATTCTCATTCAGGGTGGCATTCTTGTCAATGTCATGCTCATTTCGGCAGCCTTCATGGTGTTGGCCGAGCGGAAGGTCGCTGCCTGGATCCAGAACCGTATCGGCCCGAACCGGGTAGGCCCATGGGGGTTGCTGCAGTCGTTCGCCGACGTGTTCAAGCTCTACATGAAGGAAGACGTCGTACCGGCGGCCGCCGATTATCGTTTTCATGCCCTGGCGCCGGTCATTTCGATCGCCGTCGCCATCACGGTCTATGCCGTGATTCCCTGGAGCGGTCCGTTCGTCGAGATCAACGGCATCCAGTACGGTCTGACGATGGCGCCGAACATGAACGTGGCGCTGCTCGTCATCCTGGCCATGACGTCGGTCGGCGTCTATGGCGTGGCTCTCGCCGGCTGGTCGTCGAACAACAAGTATTCGCTCATGGGCGGTCTGCGCTCCGCGGCGCAGATGATTTCCTATGAACTGTCGATGGGCCTGTCGATCGTCGGCGTTCTCATGCTGGCCGGTTCGCTCAACCTCGTCGAGATCATCATGGCGCAGGTGAAGAGCGGCTGGTTCGTCTTCTATCAGCCCTTCGCCTTCATCATCTTCATCATCACGGCTCTCGCTGAAACGAACCGGGCTCCGTTCGACCTTCCTGAAGCCGAGCCCGAGCTCGTGGGTGGATATCACACGGAATATTCGGGCATGAAGTTCGGTCTGCTCTACCTGGCCGAATACGCCAACATGCTCGCGTCGAGCGCCATCATGGCCACGCTCTTCCTCGGTGGATGGGACCTCATCCCGTTCCTCGACGATTCGGCCATTCTGGGCCTGCCCCAGGGCTCGTTGCCCATGGCCATCCTCGGCTTCCTCGCCTTCGCAGGCAAGGCCGCCCTCATGGTCTTCGTCTTCATGTGGATCCGCTGGTCGCTCCCGCGCTTCCGCTACGATCAGCTCATGAACCTCGGCTGGAAGGTCCTGCTGCCACTCTCGCTGGTGAACATCGCCATTACCGGAGTCGTCCTGCTGCTGTTGCAGTGAGGCCCGGAAACCGTTAACATTCGAACGACACACTCGAAATCCAGACATGGCAAACGTCAATACCAATACCGAAGCACAACGCATGACCTTCTGGGAGCGTATCTACCTCCCTGAAATCGCGCGTGGCCTGGGGCTGACGCTGCGTCAGATGTTCAAGCCCAAATTCACACGCCAGTATCCCGAAGAGCGCTGGGAACCGGAAGGTTCCTACCGTGGCCGGCCGGTACTGGTCATGGAAGAGGATGGGGAACGCTGCGTGGCCTGCGGTCTGTGCTCACGCGTCTGCCCGGCCCTGGCCATCGAAGTCCGTGCCGCCGAGACGACGCAGGACAAGGAACGCTATCCCGAGAAGTTCGAGATCAACATGCTCCGTTGCATCTACTGCGGCTTCTGCGAAGAAGTCTGTCCGGAAGAGGCCATCGTCATGAGCAAGGATTACGAACTCGTCTTCGGATCGCAGGAAGAGGGCGTCTTCGGCAAGGAGAAGCTGCTCATTCCCGTGGCGCAGCTCCAGGATCGACTGGAGTTCCTGCGTCAATGGCGTTGATCGTCCGGCATCGTACATAGACCCTGAACATGAAGGGTGTCCCGTTCATTCCGGGACACCCTTTTTCTTTGCTGCCCTGAATATCCCGCGGTACCGAACCGTCGTGCCATGCATGATCCGTATGACGAGAGCCGCGGGTAGTGCCCTGGTTCGGAGTCGTTGATATGGACAGCCCCGCGATGCAAGTCGCGATCGAGCTACGGAAGGTCGATGAACCACCGGGGATCTTGCATCGAAGCCCCTCCCGCAACGACGCCCATTGCTTTCTCCTTCGGTTATCGGAATTTCGGGACAAACAGGAAGTCACATCGTCCGGCTTCGATTCATCAAGTCAGCCGACGTCTCCGCATCACATCCGCAGATATATCAGGGGCGGCGTTCAATGATCGTACGTCGGGCAACTACCGTCGAAGCGAAGACGCTGAAGGGATTCGATCCCTTCATTGGCGAACGTCGTGTCGACAACTGGCGAGGCGAGCTGTTCGTATGCGAAATAGAGGGTGCTGTCGCCGGGTTCATTTCCTTCAACCCCAACACGTTCTTCAACCGTCCCTTCATATGTGCCATTGCCGTCGAGCCGGCATACCAGCGCAAGGGGGTCGCTTCTGCGTTGGTGCAAGCCGTGCTGAGCCAGTATGATGGCTTGGACGTGTGGACGTCGACCGAAGATTGGAACACGGCCGCGCTCGCACTTTTCGCCAAACATCGCTTCGTCCCGCAAGGTGCAATCACGGGGCTGAATGCCGACGGTGTGACCGAGATCGTGATGAAGCGGGTAGCAGGGTGAGTGGTTGGATTTGTATGTTATCTGCGTGGGCGGTCGAGCTTGTCCCGGTTCTGATCGACAGCGATCCTGCCTCGACATAACAATGATGGACGGAAGCGACGATGGATAACCGTTGCGGTACGTGTTACGACGAGGCATCCGAACGTGAAGACCCGCATTCAATCGTCGAGGAATTCAGGGTACCGCACCTTTGCTTGAAGTGAATGCAGATTCTGACTTCCTAGCCTTCGGGCTAGGGCAACCTGTCATGTTACCTACATCTGAGGGGATAATGAAGAATCTCACGTGCTCATTTCTGTGCCTGCTCACGATGACAGGCTTTGCCGTAGCTGGGGTCTCGGAGGACGTTAAGGCAGCGGCGAAGTCCTCGCTCCAGGGCTCACTGGTGAAGGATGTTCAGGTGAATGGAACAACCGCAACCATTACGTACAAGTCACTTGGAGCCAGTGATTGGAGTGGGGACTCCCGCGAACGAACAGCAGCTCGGTGTATCCCCAAAGTTCTTCAGAAGGTGTCTTCGATAAAGAAGGTTATCATCGTCATAGAGCAGGATTTCAGGGCGGTGATGACCCGATCTGATGCCAACTCCTTCTATGGAGTATTCACTTCTGATGATGACTTCAAGAAGAATGTGTCGGACGGCGTCGTCTACAACAAAGCTCGTCTTGCTCAGTGGAATAGGGAGTTTGTGGTACTGAAGAAGTAGAGATAACAGGGCCCCGAAGTGGCCACGTACGTAGTTGAGTCTCCATAACCCAGGGTATTGGTATCTTATCCGAAGATCCTGACTTCCGATAGCATAACAACAACGACAATTATGGACGATAATCTGCATCATGCCGTGATCGCCGACCGATTGACGGAAGTCTACACCGTGTTCGTAACGAAGGACATCAAGGCATGCAAGGACTTCTATCACGACTGGTTCGGCTTCAAGCCCGTCTTCGAGTCGTCCTGGTTCATCCTGTTGCAGTCGCCCGGTGCACGAGGGGCCTATCTGGCCTTCATGAACGAGGACCATCCCAGTTCACCACCTTCGCCGAAGCCGATGAACGGTGACGGTGCTTTCATCACGTTGCAGGTGGCAGATGCGCGGCAGGTACACGACGCGTTGCGGGCGGCTGGTCTGACGATCGCATATCCGCTTACTACCGAGGATTGGGGGCAACGTCGGTTCGCCGTCCATGACCCGAATGGAATGCATGTGGACGTGGTGGAACAAGTGGAGCCGAAAGCCGGATACTGGGACAGGTATATGCAGTAGGTTCTGTTCTCGGACGCGATCCTGAAGGTAGTGTGGAATCCAGGGGTCGAGGATACGGATAACGATCCGGATTGGGGACACGACATGCCGCATCATGAACCGGCATGCCGTACGGGCGATGCACAGGGAGCCGTCCGGTGAGGGATATCTCATAGTGGAATCAACATCATGAACATCGCGATGGTCGTACGTGACGAGGGTATCGAACGTCATGGATCCGACCGGCGTATCCTACCCGCACTTCACGAAAACGGATTGTGATTCCCTGATGCATCGTGACGGGTGTCGCGTATCGTACATTCCGCATGCGCATCCGAGTATCCTGTGCGTCCTACACGTTCTTCACGAGAGCGTATCGCAGTTCCTACGGATGTACCATCCGTGTGGCGACGGCGATCCTGTTCCATGAGTTGATCGAGACGATCTGCAGGATGAGACGGGCCAGGGTGTGTTCGTCGAAGACCTGCCGCGCTTCGTGATACGTTTCGTCCGTAAGGCCGTTCAGGGAGATGTCGGTGATCTCGTCCGTCATCGCCAGGACGACCCGTTCCTCGGGCGTGAAGAGGGGCGATTCATGCCATGCGCTGAGCGCGTAGATGCGTCGTTCCTCTTCGCCCAGTTCCCTCGCTTCCGTCGTATGGAGCTGGATACAGTATGCGCAGCCGTTGATCTGTGACGCCCTGATCCTGATGAGCTCCCGCAATCCGCGGTCGAGTCCCGTCGATCCGATGTACTTCTCCAGATTCAGGAGCGTATCGTAGGCATCCGGTTCGAGGTTCCTGATGCTCATGCGCGGTTCTATCGTGAAGGCTGCCATGCGGGGAATGGAATGTTCGTGAACGTATATGGACGATGGTGCTACCAGACGATGAAAGGGGCCGCGAAAGTGTCTTCAGAGCCCACATGCCGGCGACTCGTCAACGCACAGTATGACGCTGTGCCCTTCGGAGACTGTTCGTACGGCGCCGGGCACCAAACCGGGGATCACCGGCATGGTCACGCAAGTCTCTCATACCTGTGACACGGCGTCGTGTAGCGGACGATGCGTTCTTCGGCCGTGTTCTGCGTTGCGCCCAACCATTTCAAGGATCACCGGTGCTCTTCAGGTCCTGCGCGCGTGTATACGATGCATGCCTTTCTGCTCACGAGCCATTCGATGAATCAGGTCCTGCGCGCGCGTGCATACGATACCGTACGTCAAGGGGGCGCACGCTTCCTGCATGGCCGATACGGTGAGGACATGCGCCGATAAGGAGAATCACCAGAGTGTCTTCAGACCTCTCATACCCGCGAACACGGCATCGCACGTCACGAGGATGCGCTCTTCGGCCATGGCCTGTACGGCGAGGACACGGTCGAACGGATCGCGATGTTCCCAGTCCATCGTTCCGGCACGCAAGGCGTGGCCGGCATCGATGGAGAGCGTTCCGAAGCCGTAGAGCTTCAGTAATCTCCCGGCATTGTCCAGCAGGGGCGCGGCCTCCGGAATCCCGCCGAGCCGATGCTTGTGAGCGAGCTCGTGCAACGACGCCGACGAGATGCAGATATCGGTGATGCGGCTTCTGAGGATCTTGCGTACGTGTGGAGGCAGCCGTTCCGGCGCGGTATCGTACCACAGGAGTACATGCGTATCGAGCAGGTACCTGGGGACATTCATGCTTCGGCACACAGGACATCGTCTTCGTTCCATGCCGCCAGTTCCTCGGCCGTCATCGGAGTGAACAGTGCGCTGTCCGACGTCTCCGGCGAGATCGCTGCATTGAGTCCTATCGGGCGAAGCCCGGCCGACTCCGCGAGTGGCACGAGCATCGCGACGGGTGTGCCGTTCCGCGCGAGAAAGATACGTTCTCCGTTCATGACCTGCTCTACCAGTTGTGAAAGCGTTGACTTGGCTTCATGCATGTTGACGATCTTCATGACATGTACTACTGCGAGGGTGAAGTGTGACAAGTGACTTCATTCGATCGAGTCGTCGCTGGTCGATCGGGTGCGAACATCGCCGATGCCTTTCGTAGGGAATACCCCCTTTGAAGGGGTCTACGATCCGATTTCGCGGAGCAAGGCCTGGCGCTCGATTTCCAGTTGCCGTATACGACGCTCGAGCGTATCGAGTTCCTCCGGCATCGAATCGATTTCGATGCGGAGTTTCGACGCGGCCTCGTCCATGAGGTCGATCGCCTTGTCCGGAAGGAAGCGATCCGTGATGTACCGGTTGGAAAGCTGCGCTGCGGCGACGATGGCGGCATCGGTAATACGTACTCCATGATGGACTTCGTAGCGTTCCTTGAGACCGCGGAGGATGGAGATGGCGTCGTCGACGGACGGTTCGGGAACGAAGACTTTCTGGAAGCGACGTTCGAGTGCGGGATCCTTCTCGATATGTTTCTGGTATTCGTCGAGCGTCGTGGCACCGATGGCCCGCAGTTCTCCACGCGCCAGTGCAGGCTTGAGGATGTTCGCGGCATCCATCGCGCCTTGCGTCGCTCCGGCGCCGATCAACGTATGCAATTCGTCGATGAAAAGAATGAACTCTCCGTTGGAGTCGGTGACTTCCTTGACGACGGCCTTCAATCGCTCTTCGAACTGGCCGCGGAAACTCGTACCGGCGATGAGGGCACCCATGTCGAGAGAGAAGATGACCTTCGTCTTCAGCATCTCCGGGACGTCTTGCGATACGATGCGCTGGGCGATACCCTCGACGATGGCCGTCTTGCCTACGCCTGGTTCTCCGATCAGGACGGGATTGTTCTTCGTACGGCGCGACAGGACCTGGAGTACGCGACGGATCTCGTCCTCGCGCCCGATGACGGGATCGATCTTTCCTTTCCGCGCTTCGTCGTTGAGATTACGCGCATAGCGCTGCAGCGACTGGTATTTGTCCTCGGGATTCTGATCGGTGACGCGCCTGTTGCCGCGGATGTCCTGGAGAACCTTGAGGATCGCATCGCGCGTAGCGCCCTGGTCCTTGAGCAACTGCGAGGCGGGGGAGCGGTATTCGGCCAGGCCGAGAAGCAGGTGTTCGGTGGAGACGTAGTCGTCCTTCAGGCTCTGCATCTCGTCGAAGGCCTTCTGCAAGGCACCGTTGAGATCCGTACCGAGATGCGTACCCGCGACACCCTGTACCTTCGGCAGGCGCTCCATGGCTTCGTTGACCTTGATCTTCAGATAGTTCATGTTGGCGCCGAGCTTCTGCAGCAACGGCGGCACGATACCTTCGGCGTCCTGAAGCAGTGCCGCCAAAAGGTGGATCGGTTCCAGGGCCTGGTTGTTGTAGCTCGCGGCGATTTCCTGCGCGGTCTGCAGGGCTTCCTGCGATTTCAGGGTGAGCTTGTTGAGATTCATGGTGATGACCTGATCGATGTTGCTGGGGCTGTAGACGAACGAGGGGCCGTTTTCGTAAATCACATGACGTACCGCATCGTTCGCACGGCAACCGTATCTTCGCGCCATGCAAACGTTTACGGTATTGAACCCCGACTTCCGCGAGACGATTCTCGCGCATCTCGAATGCCAGGAATTCATGAAGCACATCAACTGCCGGCTGACGGTGATCGAACCGGGCTACGTCGAAGCCGAGATCGATCTCGACGTCATCCATCGGCAGCAGATAGGCCTCGTCCACGGTGGCGTCACCGCCACGATCGCCGACGTCGCCGCAGGCTTTGCCGGATTCACGCTCGTAGGACCCGATCAGCATACGGTCACGGCCGAGCTGAAGATCAGCTACTTCGCGAAAGGACGCGGACGCCGTCTGCGTGCCGTGGGACGTGTCGTGAAGCCGGGCCGGTCCCTGCATTTCTGCGAGGCCGACGTCTACTGTCATGACGACGACGACCGTGCCGTGCTCATCGCGCGTGCCACGACGACGATGGCCGTGATCACTCCCTGACGACAATAAAACCGGGATGGGCCGTCTCCACAAACGCAATTCCTGCTTCCACTCTCCAAGACAGACGATGGAAAATACCAAGCGGATCCTCTGGGTCGATGACGAAATAGCGCTGCTGAAGCCTCATATCATCCTGCTGCAACAGCGTGGATATGATGTGGCTACGGCCACCAACGGCGAGGACGCCATCGAACTCGTCCAGGACCAGCGGTTCGACCTCGTTTTCCTCGACGAGAGTATGGTCGGTATATCCGGACTCGAGACGCTCGGTATCCTGAAGGACATCGATCCGGGGCTGCCTGTCGTGATGGTGACGAAGAACGAGCAGGAATCCCTGATGGAAGAGGCCATCGGCCGCAAGATCAACGACTACCTCACGAAGCCCGTCAATCCCACGCAGATCCTCGCCGCCTGCAAGAAATTCCTCGAAACGCAGCGTATCACCGAAGCCCGCATCACGCAGGAATTCCACCAGGAATACAGCACGATCACGCGCAAGCTTCTGGACAGGATGTCGTGGAGCGAATGGCTCGACGTCTACATCAAGCTCGTCCAGCGTTCGATCGATCTCGACCAGCATCCGGATGTGGGACTGGAACAATCGTTGCGCGACCAGTGGCGCGAATGCAATGCCGAGTTCTCCAAGTTCATCGAGCACGAGTATCGGGACTGGCTCGTGGACAAGGACAAGCGTGCCGAAGGCACGCCCATGCTTTCGCCCCATATCGTCGACAACTACGTCATTCCACGCCTCGCGAAGAAGAAGCCCACGTTCTTCTTCGTGATCGACTGCATGCGCCTCGACCAGTGGATGGTGATGGAGGAATTCATCCGGCCGTACTTCACGGTACAGCGCGACTACTACTGCTCCATCCTGCCGACCGCCACACCATATGCGCGGAATTCGATCTTCGCCGGACTCTATCCCACGGAGATCAACAAGCATTACCCACAGTTCACGATCGACGAACGGGGCAAGGACGAGCATACCCTGAATCGCAACGAGAAGGAACTGCTGTCCCTGCTGCTCCAGCGCCGGCGCATCAAGCTCGACAACGAACTGCAGTACATCAAGATCATCGACACGGAGTTCGGCAAGCGTATCGAGTCCGACATCATGCGCTATGCCAAGCACCACCTCACGGCCATCGTCATCAATGCCGTGGACATGATCGCGCATTCGCGGTCCGACTATCCGATCCTGAAGGAGATCGCACCCGACGATGCCGCCTACCGGTCGCTGACGAAGTCGTGGTTCCAGCACTCCAGTCTGTTCGGCATTCTCAAGACGCTGAGCACCATTCCCGACGTCCAGATCGTCATCACCACCGACCACGGTAGCGTCCGCTGCATGCGCGGCGTGAAGGTGATCGGCGACAGGGAAACCACCACGAACCTCCGCTACAAGATCGGCAAGAACGTCAAGGCCGACGATCGGGACGCCATGGTGATCCGGAATGCCGAGGAATACAGGATCCCCGCTCCGGGGCTGGCCACGACGTGCGTCATCGCCAAGGAAGATCGCTACTTCGTCTATCCGACCGACTACCATCACTACCTCCAGAAGTACCGAGACAGTTTCCAGCACGGTGGAATCTCCTTGGAGGAAATGATCCTTCCGGTAGTAATTTTGGGTTCCCGTTCCTGAGCGAGCGGAGCACATGTTGCACATCATCGGTTCATCATGGAGCCAGAGCTCCTTCGTTCCTCCAGTGAAGAAGAGACCATCGTCATCGGTGGAGATTTCGCCCAGCGCCTGCGCATCGGCGACGTCGTAGCTCTCTATGGAGATCTCGGTGCGGGGAAGACAGAGTTCGTCAAAGGAATCTGTACATTCTTCGCCGTAGAGGACATCGTAACGAGTCCTACGTTCACCATCATCAATCAATATGCCGGCACCACGCCGGATGGAGTGCCGGTCAAGATCTACCACGTGGATCTCTACCGTATCGAAACGCCCGAAGAGCTGGCAGAAGTGGGATTCGACGACTGCGTCTTCGCCCATGACGCCATCAAACTGGTGGAATGGTCGGAAAAGGCCGAACACCTGCTTCCGCGAGCGCACTATACCGTGCGCATCACGGCCGACCCGGACGACGATAACATCCGTCTCATCGACATCCGCTACCAATCCGTACCGGTCGGAATCGAGCGTCTGTAGCGCGACCGATCCGGCATCCGGGCCCTTCCTGCGTCGTCATCATATACCGGACGATCTTGTCCGTGACACTGCCCGTGAGGGCAGTGTCACGGCCCATCGGCGGCGATCCGGGGCGTCGAAAGAAAGCGTATCTTTGCGGTTGCGCACGTAGTAACCACCGATACAAGGATTGTCTTCATGCATATCGCGGAGCGGATCTCGCGTTTGGGAACGGAAACGGCATTCGAAGTTCTGGTCAAGGCCCGTGCTCTCGAAGCCAAGGGTAAGAGCGTGGTTCACCTGGAGATCGGCGAGCCGGATTTCGATACCCCTCCGAACATCATTCAAGCTGCGAAGGATGCACTCGACAAGGGCTTTACGCATTACGGTCCGGCCGCAGGCCTGCCCGAAACACGTCAAGCCATTGCCGATTACATCAACAGGACGCGCGGCTACGATCTCTGGAAGCCGGAAGAAATCGTCGTCACACCGGGTGGCAAGCCCATCATGTTCTTCGGAATGATGGCCTGCATCGACGAAGGCGATGAGGTGATCTACCCCAATCCGGGCTTCCCGATCTACGAATCGGTCATCAACTTCCTGAAGGCCAAGCCCGTTCCGTTGCCCCTGCGTGAGGAGAAGGAATTCCGCTTTGACGTCGCCGACCTGGAAGCGCGTATCACGCCGAAGACGCGCATGGTGATCCTGAACACACCGCAGAATCCCACGGGCGGTATCCTCACACGCGAGGACCTTGCCCAGATCGCCGAACTGGCCATCAGGCACAACCTGATCGTCCTGAGCGACGAGATCTATTCGCAGGTGACGTACGGCGACTTCAAGCACACGTCGATCTCCGAATTCGACGGCATGAAGGAACGTACGATGATCCTCGACGGCTTCTCGAAGACCTTCGCGATGACGGGTTGGCGTATGGGATACGGCGCCTTCCCCGAGCACATCGCCAAGGTCGTGGCCAAGCTCCAGACCAACGTGACGTCGTGCACGAGCTCGTTCACCCAGATCGCCGGTATCGAAGCCCTGAGCGATCGCACGTTGCCCTATGTGTCCGACTTCCTGAAGGAATTCGAACGTCGCCGTGACATCATTGTGGACGGCCTGAACGCCATCCCCGGATTCCGCTGCCATAAGCCGCATGGCGCCTTCTACGTATTCCCGAACATCACGGGTACGGGAATGACGTCGCAGGAAGCTGCGGACTTCTTCCTCTACGAAGCCGGCGTGGCCTGCCTCAGCGGTACGGCATTCGGCGCTCATGGAGAAGGCTTCATCCGCTTTTCCTATGCCAACAGCGTGGAGAAGATCCAGGAAGCACTCAAGCGTATCGAAGCGGCCGTCGGAGCGAAGGTCGCCTGATGTCGTTCGCCGATACCATCATCCGGACCTTCCGCGATCATGCCGATCCGGAGCAGGCCGCGGAGATGTCGGCGTACATGAAGGACAACTTCCCGTTCTTCGGCATTCCGATGCCGTTGCGCACAGCATTGACGAAGGCTTGCCTGCTCGAGCACGGCAAGCCTTCGTCGTTCCGTACCGAGGTGGCGAAGCTCTGGGCCGTCCCGCAGCGCGAATGTCACTATGTCGCGTGCGCCTTGCTGATCAAGTACGCGAAGCAGTTGAAGCCTGCCGACCTGCCGGTGATCGAGAGCATGATCACGTCGAACAGCTGGTGGGATACCGTCGACATGCTTTCGTCCAAGATCGCCGCCGCCATCGTACGTGCCGATCCGGGGCTGCGGACATCGATCGCATCGAAATGGATCGAAGACGATAATTTCTGGCTGCAACGATCGGCCATCCTCCTGCAACTGCACTACAAGCTCGATACCGATCCAGAGCTGCTCTTCCGGTGCATTATGCGTCGTGCCGACAGCACGGAGTTCTTCGTCCGGAAAGGGGCCGGATGGGCGCTGAGGGAATATTCCAAGATCGATCCGAAGATCGTGCGCACGTTCATCGATGCACACTACGACGAGCTGTCGAGCCTGACGGTCCGCGAGGGATCCAGATACTGCTGACCATCGACATGCTGCGTGCGATCAGATATGATCGTGGGGCAGGGTCGTCGGTTCTAGGTGCGTGAATATTTCCGTCGGGAGGGGAATACGGGCGCGGAGCCGCTCCTCGGCGAGCGTCGCCAGGTTGTGTGCCGAGGCGATGGGCAGCTCATCGTTGAAGGTCATGTGGAAATCGATATGGACGCGTGCGCCCGTTTCACGCAGGCGGAATCGATGGTAACTGGCATCGTGTTCCGAGCAGAATGCATCCAGCTCGGCCTTGGCCACAAGTTCCAGTTGTTCGTTGGTGCGATCCATCAGACCGTTCACGGACGCCTTCATCAGTGAAGAACCTTCGCGGATGATGTTGAGGCCGAACAATAAGGCCAGGATAGGATCGAGAATCAGCCAGCCGGTGAAATGAGCCATGAGCAGCCCGATGACGGCGCCAGCGCTCGTCCATGCATCGGTAAGGATATGCTTGCCGTTGGCCCTGATGACGAGTGAGTTCTCACGGCGTCCGGTACGGACCAGATACCAGCCCAGGCATGCGTTCACCGCGCCGGCTGCGCCGGTGATGGCCGCGCCGGTGCCGATGCGTTCCAGGGTGACGCCGTGGATCAGTTTGTCGATGGCCGTTACGACGATGACGCCTGCGGCAAGGATGATCAGGCCACCTTCCAGACCGGCCGAAAAGAAGCCTATCTTCTCGTGCCCGTAATGATGCTGATCATCGGGTGGGCGATACATGACCCGTAGCGAGTACGAGGCGAAAACCACCGCGATGATATGGACGACGCTTTCGGCTGCATCCGAAAAGATGGCGACCGAGCCGGTCAACATGTATGCCAGCCATTTTGCGCCCAGCATCAACATCCCCACGGTAAGGGAGATGTTCATGGCCCGTGTCTCGACGATCGGTGGCTTCATGCCGATGTCACGAGTTCAGCGATTTCAGAAACTCCTGATTGGACTTCGTCGACTTCATACGGTCGAGCAGCGTTTCCATTGCTTCGATCGGCGTGTCCTCGCTGAGAACCTTGCGCAGTACCCATACCTTGGCCAGTTCGTCGGACGTCATGAGGAGCTCTTCTCGACGCGTACCCGAGCGATTGACATCGATGGCAGGGAAGATGCGGCGCTCGGAGATCTTGCGATCGAGGACGAGTTCCATGTTACCCGTTCCCTTGAACTCCTCGAAGATCACTTCGTCCATGCGGGAATTCGTTTCCACGAGAGCGGTGGCGATGATCGTGAGCGATCCGCCTTCTTCCACGTTCCGTGCGGCACCGAAGAAACGTTTGGGCTTGTGGAGGGCGTTGGCGTCAACACCGCCGGAAAGGAGCTTGCCCGAATGGGGGATGACGGTATTGTGGGCGCGGGCGAGGCGGGTGATGGAGTCGAGCAGAACGACGACGTCCTGCTTGGCTTCGACGAGACGCTTGGCCTTTTCGAGGACCATGTCGGCGACCTGGACGTGGCGTTCGGGCGGTTCGTCGAAGGTCGAGGCGATCACTTCCGCGTTGACCGACCGCTGCATGTCGGTGACTTCCTCGGGGCGTTCGTCGATGAGAAGCACGATGAGCTTCACTTCGGGATGGTTGCGTGCGATGGAGTTGGCGATCTTCTGCAGGAGGATCGTCTTGCCCGCCTTCGGTGGTGATACGATCAGTCCGCGCTGCCCCTTGCCTACGGGCGATACGAGATCGATGATGCGTGTGCTGAATTCGCTGGCCATCGTTTCGAGGCGGATACGTTCGTCCGGATAGAGTGGCGTGAGATTCTCGAACAACGTGCGGTCCCGCATGATCTCCGGCGGAACGTAGTTGATCGTTTCCACCTTCAGCAGGGCGAAGAATCGTTCACCATCCTTCGGGGGGCGAACATAGCCCTTGACCGTGTCGCCAGTGCGAAGTCCGAAGCGCTTGACCTGCGAGGGCGAGACGTAGATATCGTCCGGCGAGGGAAGATAGTTGTAGTCGGCCGAGCGCATGAATCCGTAGCCGTCGGGAAGAACTTCGATCACGCCGTTGGAGACGGTGAGGCCTTCGCGGTGCGATTCCTTCATCTCACGCTGGTTCTCGGCCTCGATGATCTTGAAGATCAGATCCTGCTTGCGCAGATCCTGATAGTCTTCGATTCCGAGTTGGCGAGCGATCTCCGTCAGTTCGGCGATCTTTTTTGACTTGAGTGCTGGGACGTCGATCAACTTGTCCTGCGTCTCTTGAAGACGTTGTGCCATGAAGCTAGGGAGGTAAACGTAAAACAGGCAGGAGAGGGGGTCGGGCGTGGGAGCTGCCCGAGCGATGTCGTACAAACATCGTCGATTGGGGTATTCTCTCCAAACAAAAAAACGAAAATGATAAAATTAGCTGCTGTCCCGCTGTCCGGGACGAGCCGGGAGGCCTACCCGGAACTGGGGATCGTTATCCACAATTATACCTTGACAACGGGGTCCCGGGGGTCGTATTTTAGTGACTCTAGGTGACTTCAGCTATGGTGCAAGACAGGCTGTTGCATCTGAGGAGATGAAAGGGAGGTCGTGACATTAGGGGTCACGACCTTTTTTTTTGTATTTTCGTAGCCCAAACGGCGGATGTAGCTCAGTTGGTAGAGCCCCAGATTGTGACTCTGGTTGTCGCGGGTTCGAGCCCCGTCATTCGCCCCACACGCACGCCACGATACCGACACGGTAGCCGTGGCGTTTCCGTTCGGAGCGGAAGGCACGCGTACGTTCGCCATCTTCAGCGGGGAACGCGATCACAGGTTCATTTGTCGAATCCGGCGGAAGATATGATCTTGTCATCATGACGGACGACGGTTCCATCCACTGAGGCAGGTCGCGATCCATGGTTGTCTTCATCCTGCATACGCACATGCCCTACGTGCTGCACCACGGTGCGTGGCCGCACGGCAGCGATTGGTTGTGCGAGGCCACGGCCGAAAGTTATCTGCCCCTGCTGCGGATGTGCGACAGATTACTGGAAGAAGGGATCAGACCCGGCATCACGCTCGATATCTCACCGGTCCTGTGCGAACAACTGTCCCATCCCGACTTCCCGGTATTGTTCGAAGAATACTGCCGACACCGGATGGAGCTCGCCCATGGAGACAGGCCCGTGCTCGAAGCGGAAGGTGCGGAACCGGAGCGCCTCGGTCTTACGGATTACTGGTACCATTGGTACGAGGACCGGTTGACGGATTTCACGACCTACGGTCGCGACATCGTGGGCACCCTGCGCAGGCTTCAGGATACAGGCGCCATCGAGATCATGACGTGCGGGGTGACGCACGGCTATCTGCCCCTGCTGGCGGAAGACGCTTCCGTCGATCTCCAGATACGTCTCGCAACGGACAACTACGAACGGCACTTCGGACGGCGTGCCAGGGGAATATGGCTTCCCGAATGCGCCTACCGGCCGGCCTATCCATGGAGGACGCTGCTTCCGGTGGCGCCCTATGCCACGACCCGCATGCGCGATTCCGTCGAACAGGTGATGACGCGCCATGACCTGGGCTTCTTCGTGACCGATGCCGACCCCCTGTCCAGGGCACGGCCACTCGGAATTCGGGGTCCGGACGGCCACAGGACGCACTACGACGAGACCTACGGAACCGTCCGCGAGCAACTCGACGAACGGTCGACGTACGATCTGTTCAGGGTCGGTGCGGCCGACCATGACGATGCTCCGTCCGTTGTCGCCTTCGCGCGCAACGTCCAGATCGCATTGCAGGTATGGAGCGGCAAGTCAGGCTATCCCGGCGATCCCGACTATCTCGACTTCCACAAGAAATTCCACCGGTCGTCGCTGCGGTACTGGCGCGTGACGGACGTCAAGGCCGACATGGCCTTCAAGCAGGCCTACATACCCGAATGGGCGGCGTCCAAGGTGCGGGATCATGCCGCGCACTTCGTGAACGTTCTGGAAGTGGCAATAGGGCACAGAAGGAGCACCGTCGATCGCGAGCCTCTGGTCTGTCTGCCCTTCGATACGGAACTGTTCGGTCATTGGTGGTTCGAAGGCATCGACTTCCTCGAACATGTTCTCCGCGGCATCCACGGCTCGGCCTCGCTCGGTACGTCGACGGCATCGGAGGCGATGGACGGTATCGGACCCTCCTGCGAAGTGGCCCTGCCGGAATCGTCGTGGGGGCAGGGCGGCGGTCATGACGTATGGATGAATCCCGATACGCAATGGACGTGGGAAAGGGAATATGCGATCGAGCACAGGATGCGGATGCTGAGCGAAAAGCATCCGATGACGACGTGGGATGCCACCATGCGTCGGATCATGATGAATGCCTTGCGTGAGATGCTGCTGGCCCAGGCCTCGGACTGGCAGTTCCTGATCACGAATTTCTCCGCGCGGGACTATGCCACGATGCGGTTCCACAATCATGCCGATGAAGCCATGCGCTTCTGCGATATGGCCGAACGCTACATGGTGTCGTCGAAGCTGCAGACGGCCGATGTCGAGATGCTGAGAGCGACCGAGGAACGCGACGGTATCCTGGAACCTGAACTTCTGCGCCTTCTGCGTTCGGAGCCGTAACTTCGCTGCATGATGGAAACGTCAGGCATCGCTCCCCAATCGCTCTACGTCGATCTCGACGGAACACTCGTCCGGACGGATACACTGTGGGAGTCGCTGGTCCTGCTTTCCGGTCGCGCACCGTTCAAGGCGCTGTCGGCCCTTACGGCCATCGGCTCGGGCAGGTCGGCATTCAAGCGTCGCGTGGCCGATGGCATCAGCATCGATCCGGCCAGCCTGCCCTATGACGAAACGCTCCTGGTCTATCTTCGCGCCGAACACGAGCGTGGACGGCGGATCGTTCTGGCCACGGCTGCACATGAGACCATAGCCCGGAGCGTCGCCGATCATCTCGGGATGTTCGACGATGTCCTGGCCACCGATGCGCGGGGAAACAACAAGGGCGAGGCGAAGGCCGAACGGATCCGCGAACATGCGGCCGGACGTTCCTGGGCCTATGCCGGTGACCATGCCGTCGATCTCTCCATCTGGAAGCAGGCCGATGCCGCCGTCGTCGTCACGCACGATCGGAATCTCGTCGAGCAGGCTGCCCGACATACGACCATCGAACGAACATTCATGAAGCAATCCTGGACGCTGGCGGACCTTCTCCGGCAATGGCGCGTACATCAGTGGGTGAAGAACATCCTGCTGTTTGGGCCGCTGTTCCTCGCGCATCGCATCACGGACCCCGATGCGCTGCTGAACGTCGTGCTCGCCGTCGTCGTCTTCAACGTCGTGGCCTCGGCCGTCTATGTCGTGAACGATCTGATGGATCTCGCCAGCGACCGGCGGCATCCCACGAAGCGTCATCGTCCACTCGCATCGGGCGTACTACCCATTCCCGTCGCCCTGGCATCCGTTCCCGTGCTGCTCGCAGTGGGTACCGTCATCACCACCGTTCTTCTGCCGTGGTCCTTCGCCCTATGGGTGGCGGGCTATGCGGTGATCACGACGCTCTATACCTTCGTCCTCAAACGCGTCGCCATCGTCGACGTGCTCACGTTGTCGGGACTCTATACATTGAGAATTCTGGCCGGCGGCGCTGCCGCCGGTGTGTCGGTATCGCCGTGGCTACTGATGTTCTCCATGTTCCTCTTCACCAGTCTGGCCTTCCTGAAGCGGTATACGGAACTGGTCGACACGGCGGACCGCGAGGGGACGACGGTCGCAGGACGCGGATACGTACCGGCGGATGCGGACTTCGTGCGGTCCATCGGTCCGGGTGTCGGTCTGATCGCAGTCCTCGTCTTCACGCTCTATCTCAACAGTCGCGACGTCCAGATCCTCTACCTGCATCCGCTGCGTCTCTGGTTGCTGGTGCCGTGCCTCCTGTACTGGATCAGCAGATTGTGGTTCATCGCACACCGACGTGAGATGCACGACGATCCCATCCTCTTCGCCGTGCGCGATCCGATCAGTTATCTCGTCGGCGTCGTGGCCCTGGTCATCATCGTCATGGCCAGCGTATGATGTCGAATGTGACACTGGAATCGTGGGGGCGCTATCCTGCATCCGCACCTGACGGCGTGATGCCCGTGACGTGGAGAGCCGACCAGCCTGCATGGAATGCGGCAGATACGTCCGTACTCCCGTACGGAATGGGACGGAGTTATGGCGATGTCTGCCTCAACAACGGTGGAACCCTCCTGCTCACACGCGGTCTCGACAGGTTCATCGACTTCGACCCGGTGACCGGAATCATCCGCGCGGAAGCCGGGGTGATCATCGAAGAGCTGCTGCGATTCGTCATGCCCCACGGCTGGTTCATCCCCGTTACGCCGGGCACGAAGTACGTCACTCTCGGTGGCGCCGTGGCCAACGACGTACATGGGAAGAACCATCACCGGATGGGAACGATCGGACGTCATGTGCGTTGCTTCGAACTCGTCCGTTCGGACGGACGCCGTCTGCTGTGTTCGTCCGAATCGCATGCGGACTGGTATGCGGCCACTATCGGCGGCATGGGCCTGACCGGCCTCGTCACCTGGGTGGAGCTGCAGTTGATCAGGATCGAGAGTCCGATCGTCGACATGGAGACCATAAAGGTCCGTACGCTCGACGAGATCGTGTACTGGACGATGATCTCCGACAAGGACTGGGACTACACCGTATCGTGGATCGACTGCACGAAGGGTGGGGCACAGACAGGGCGGGGACTGTTCATGCGTGGCAATCACGCACGGTCGGCAGGAGGTATGCGTGTCGATCGCCGTACCGTGGATGGAAGCCTCGTCGACATTCCCGTCGATGCACCGAACTGGCTGTTGAACAGATACAGCGTCACCGTCTTCAATCGCCTCTACTTCCATCGTCAGCTCAGGCGTTTCAAACGTTCACGCGTCGGTATCGATCCGTTCTTCTATCCGCTGGATATCGTCCATGGATGGAACAGACTGTACGGAAAACGCGGAATGCTGCAGTATCAGTGTGTGATTCCCTACAACGGCGATACGCAACTGATGCGCTCCATTCTGTCGGAGTTCCGCAAGGCCGGCATCGCTTCCTTCCTCGCCGTGCTCAAGATGTTCGGTGACATCGAATCGCCGGGCGTCCTCTCGTTCCCGAAGCCGGGCCTGACGTTGGCGCTGGACTTCGGCAACGATGGAACAAGCGTCCATCGTGTACTGGACAGGCTCGACGATATGGTGCTGGAAGCGGGTGGCCGCGTCTACGCAGCCAAGGATGCGCGTATGTCCGCAGCGACCTTCCGTCGTATGTATCCCGAAGCGGAACGCCTCGTTCCCTTCATCGATCCCAAATTCTCGAGTTCATTCTGGCGCCGTGTATGGCAGGAGGCAAGATGAGTCAGGACATGCCACGTATCGTCATCGTCGGCGCTACATCGGCCATCGCTACGCATGTGGCCCGGCGGTTCGCGGAACGCCATGCCCATCTCGTCCTGGTCGCCCGCAACGAGGAGCATCTCCGCGCCGTCGCCGAGGACCTGAAGGTCCGTGGTGCTTCCGCCGTCGATCTCTACGTGGCCGACCTTCGCATGAAGGCAGCGCATCAGGACCTCGTCGACCGCAGCGTGACCATTCTCGGTACCATCGATGCCGTCCTGATCGCACACGGTGTCCTGCCCGATCAGGACGAGTGCGACGAAGACGTGGACAAGGCCATCGATACACTGATGACCAATGCGCTCAGTGCCGTATCCATCATGCAGAGATTCGCCCTCGTGATGAAGAAGCAGGGCCGTGGGGTACTCGCCGTGATCTCGTCCGTGGCCGGCGAACGCGGACGTCCGAGCAACTATACCTACGGAGCGGCCAAGTCACTGGTGACGCAGTATGCGTCGGGTCTGCGTGCCCGCCTCCGGGGTACCGGAGTTCACGTCCTTACCGTGAAACCCGGTTTCGTCGATACGCCGATGACGGCCCATCTTCCAAAGAATATGCTGTTCGCGGCACCGTCACACGTGGCCGATGCCATCGTGCGGGGAATGCGGCAGCGAACGCCGGTGATCTACGTCCCGTGGTTCTGGCGCCCGATCATGGCCATCGTTCGTGCGATTCCCGAACGACTGTTCATGCGGCTCAAGTCGTGACGCCGACCGGGAGACTACTCGTTCCGTAATGCCTTGCGCCATTGACGGTGATGCAGACCGATGACGATCATCGTCATGACCAGCGGTATACCGGTCTCGACGAGTTCGTGCGGACGGTTGTCGAGGAACAGGTGCAGCAGGAAGATCGTGACGATGACGGGCAGCAGCATGAAGGCGCCCACCATACGCGTGCGCGGAAGCAACAGCAGCAGGCCGGATAGAATTTCTAATGCTCCGATGATCTTCAGGAAACCCGACGCGCACAGCGCCGTGATTACCTGCTGATAGTAGACCGGCAGCGTGCTTTCCGGACCGTAGACCTTGCACGGTGAGAGCCAGTGCTTGTCGAGACCCTTGTAGATGAAGAATGCGCCGAGCAGCAGGCCGAGAGCGAGACCGAGATACTTCTGTGTAGTATTCATGGCGCGAAGATATCGATGCCCCGGTCAAGATCAAGGGGAGTCGGGGAATCGATGATGGATCGGACTTCGTCATGAGCGTCCGAACCGGGCCTGTTCCTGAACGGATACCCGTAGGCTGACGAATGCGCCATAGCGTTCTGCGGCTTCGACGACGGCCTGCCGTTCCATCTTGTGCAGTGGTCTGAACGGCATGAGGTCGATCCGGATGGAATCCCTTCCGATCGTCCTCGCCCACGTGCCCATGACCTTGCCATCGATCAGGATGACGGGCTTGAAGATGCCGTTCACGGTGATGACATCGGATGCCTGTTCGGGAGAGAGGAAGGCGCTCCGATCCTTGTAGCCGAGCACGTATTCGTCGAAGCCGGCGAGAAGATGTACGGATCGCTCGGCTGGAGTATCGGTCGGTATATCCGGTGACATCCAGTAGTCCTGTCCATCCCATCGTTCACGATGAAGTCCCGGTGCCGCCAGATCCAGGACCGCTCGTGCCGCACCGGTCTGCATGCCCGACCAGAACATGAAGTCGCCGAGCGTCGCAGGACCGTGCGTACCGAAGTATCGGAGGGCCAGCTCCGTCAGGGCAGCGTCGCGATCGATGTTCGTCGTTCCCGCACACCACTCGTCGAGCAGTGTGTAGGTGGTCTGCTTGCCACGGGGAGCGGCCATGCAGATCAGGCCATCGAGCGCCGCCCGATACAGGATGTGATTGCCATGCTGACCGTTCGTCGCGATGCCCGATGCTTCGAGCGGCGCGAACAGTTCCGGGCGAGTCAGCCGCTTGCCGCCTTCGAGATGGCGTCGTAATGTGTCCGCGACCGGACCGAACCTTTCGTCGTCGAGGCCGAGCTTCCTGTGCAGCGACGCATAGCGTGCATTCACGATCGGCGCAGCAACGGCCAGCATCCATCGGATATCCGAGGCCGCGACCAGATGCAAGGTGCCGCGCAACAGCGAGGTGCGGACGATAGTTCTCTCGCGGATGCACTGATCGAGTGCTTCGTCGGTTACCGACGGACAGCGAAGACCGACGGCCCATTTCGCATGGGCGAACTCCTGGGCCTGCATCGCGCCGAAGCGGGCCACGACGTCGACTGGTCCTGTCGCGACGGGAGTGGACAGAAGATGGTGCCGGAGTCTGAGCGACAGAAGGGACATGATCTGGAGCGATGAATTGATCGATGCAAGATAGTATGAAGGTTTTCGCGGACCCGGTACATTTACGGGAACGGAGGTGATAGACCGGTTCCAGGACGCGTCCTGTTCGTGTAGTTTTGCTGTTCGCGTACCGTAGTGAACGGAACCGACCGAATCCCTGAAGGAGAGCCATCATGACGACGAAGAACGGCGTGGACGTTCCGGCGGAACTTGCCGAGGCATTGAAGGGCAGGCCCGCCCTGAAAGAGACGTTCGAGCGGATGAGCGCGGCATGCCAGCGAGAGTACCTGCAGTGGATCGATGAGGCGAAGCGCGCGGAAACACGTCTCAAGCGGATCGAGGGGACCCTGACGGGTATCGCGGATTGGGGAGAACGGCATCCCTGAGGCGACACTATCGATTCTCGTCGGACCGATCGACGAAGGGACGGTTCGGATGCGGGAACAATCGGCGATATTGGCCGCTCGGCAGTACGGATCCGGATGTGCACTTCATCATCATCACTATTATCCCGACAGGTGATCCATGGCGCGACAGATGTTCGTCAACCTTCCGGTGAAGAACCTCGACAAGTCGGTGGAATTCTTCACGAAGCTCGGCTTCACGTTCAACCCGCAGTATACCGACGAGAACGCCACCTGCATGATCGTGGGCGAAAGCAGCTTCGTGATGCTGCTCATGGAACCGTTCTTCCGGACCTTCATCACGAAGGATATCTGCGATACCTCCAGGCAAGTCGAAGTGATCACCGCCATATCGTCGAACGATCGCGCGGACGTGGACGATATGGTGACCAAGGCCATCGCGGCCGGTGGTGGTACGCCGCGGGAAGCGCTCGACTACGGATTCATGTACAACCGTGCCTTCACCGATCTCGATGGCCATATCTGGGAAGTGTTCTGGATGGACCCGAACGGTATGCCGTGATCGGATACCATAGGTCAGGTCGTTCATATGAAGTCATGGGCCGATGTCGACCATACCCGAATCATATCCGCCGATGGTATACCATCGCGCCCATGTCATGATGCGCGCCGTAGTGTGGACGCATGCGCAGTGGTATACCTCTCATGGTCTCTTCAGTTCGGGAAGACGATGCTCTCGAACGCCTTCTTGAACCGGTCCTCGTACAATGGCCAGTTCTCCATGGGGCATTCCATACTGCACAGGAACAGTTCGTCCTTACGGGCGATGATGGCGCCATACTTCCGCAGCTTGTGAGAGTCGGCGGTGAGCTGGCGGTCTTCCATGACGATCCTGCCCCACCATTCTTCTCCACGCTCTATTGCGATGGTATCCAGTTGCTTGCGATAGAACGGATGGATGGTGTTGGGCATGTTCTCGCTATATCCCGCCCAGAAACCGACGAGGAATGGGGCATCGGTCTGACCATCGAGCTTGAACGACTCGGAGACTTTGCGAATCCAGTGGATGGAGACGCCGGTCGAGAACATGTCCGTTTCCGTCTTTACCGGCTCTAAGGAAATGAACCAGTTCAGGGTCTTTCCGTCATCGATGAGTCTCGTCGACCACGATGCAGGCAGGGATATCCGTACCGTACCGTCCGGAGTCGAAAAGACACTGTCGCGCAGCCCTATGGAGTCCTGCGACAGACCTTGCAGGATATCGACGAGGTTGGCTTCCCGTGCCTTCTCCGGAGAAATCGCCATGACCTTCCGTGCCATGATGGCAAGCGAATCCATGACCTTGCGCTCGTAGTACTCGAGAGCCAGGAAGTACCATCCTTCATAGCGTGCAGGCTCGAGAGCGGAGATATGCTTTCCTG
Organism: Candidatus Kapaibacterium thiocyanatum; assembly: GCA_001899175.1. Lineage (NCBI taxonomy): Bacteria > Pseudomonadati > Bacteroidota > Eximiradiia > Eximiradiales > Kapaibacteriaceae (SeqCode) > Kapaibacterium (SeqCode) > Kapaibacterium thiocyanatum (SeqCode). The sequence continues at coordinate 135,864 of MKVH01000002.1, forward strand.
CGTTACCGATCAGCCCGTAGTCCCTGGTCTCCATTCCGACGAAGGCGAGAGCATGCCATGCCTGGGCATTCGTCGCACTATCCTTGACCGCTTTTGTCAGTTCGGTTCTGGCGGTGGCGAAGTCGTTGCGCCGTATGGCTTCAATGCCACGGTTATAGCTCGATTCCGGGTTCTGTAGTACCTGGGCCGTGATATAGGTGATTCCAGACAGGAGGAATACGATGAGTGTCGTAAGCAGGTACATCATATCTATACTTCCGGTAATGTATCGCGCCAAGATAGTCAATGGGCTGAAGGAATGGTTCGTCGAGGATGTGTCTGGCGATGTTTCGTATCAGGGCATAGATAGCATCGATACGATCGTTCATCGAACCGGCTCTGGAAGCGATTGTTGGTAGGCCCTTTGAGAACGTAGTATACCATCCGTTATGCTCGATCTCATTGTTGGGTAGGAACTGCCGATCATTGGATCGGATAGTCTCCCGCTGTATCTTCGGCCTGCCATTAACGGATTGGTCAGGGGAGTCACCGTGAGCGCCGACAAGACAGCATTCCAGGTAGAACGTATCGCCTTCTTCAGCGATGCGGTATTCGCCATCGCAATCACCTTGATGATCATCGAGGTGAAGCCACCGCATCTGCACGGGGCGTATCACGAGCAGTTGATGCAACTGGCCGCACTCACGCCGATGTTCATCGGCGTAGCGCTCAGCTTCGCACTCATCGGGGTGTTCTGGTATCGTCATCATCAATTGTTCCGCAGCATCACGAACTATACCACGGGGTTTATCGTCAGGAATCTCGTCGTTCTCGGAACCATCATCTTCATTCCGTTCTCCACGGCCTTCAATTTCGAGAACGGTCTCGATCACGGCAACGTCGCCATCGTTTTCTACTGTCTGAACTACTTTGCCGCCTCGTTGGCCAATCTGATACTGTTCAGATATGCGCTCGACCCCGCCAATGGTGTCAGTGACGGTGATGTCGGCATCGACCATCGCAGTCTCTTCAGCGAACTCGAGTTTCCCCTCATCGTCTTCGTATTCGCCATCGTCCTCAGCTTCATCCACCCGCAGTTAGCACCCATAGGGTTCGCCCTGTTCGCAATGCAGGGTATGTATACGAAGTTCCGCTCGCCGAAGCCGAGGCTCGCGAGCGAGGCTCGATAGGGTATCGCGACAGGGGATAGTGGATCGGGTAGCTTTTCCGGGCCTCATGCGATGTACCGGTGTTCGTAGGCTGGACAGTGATGGAGCATCGATACGACCCGTCCATCGAATGTACGTTGGGCCGATGACCAGATACCGAAGTCGACAGACGAGACCCCATCTCATGGAACAAGGCTATTTTTGGTCCGTAGTAGCCGTTCCATTTTCCATTCCATCTCAATCAAGGTCGTTTCATGGTACGCTCGTTCGTCGTCATCGTATCGCTGGCCGTCGCTGTCTTCGCCGCGGCATGCACGAAGAATGCCGACAATCCCGCAGGTCCGTTCACCAGCGCCAACAATCGTATGACCGTGAATGGCGGAGGCTATTCCGCTGCGTCGTTCAATGCCTTCAACATCGACACCGCGGCTGTCGCGACGGTCCAGAGCGGCAGGGGCGTCGTCACCATGACGGGGATCACGAGCAAGGTGCTCGAAGGCTTCACGATCGTCATGACGACGCCGGCCGCCACGGCCGGTACCTGGCAGGTCAATGCGTTGACGGGCACCACGATGTCGCTCGTCATCTCCAATGGAGACACGACGCGTACCTACGTCGCGACGTCGGGCTCGGTGCAGATCGACTCCTGGGGCGATCGCGCCAAGGGACAGTTCACGGGATCCTTCGCCCGTACGTCCGATCTCATGACGCCGGAGCTTCAGGTCACTGCCGGGAAGTTCGATGCGGGCGTGATCGTACGATAGGGCGTTTCGGCACGGGGGTATGAACGGTGGTGATCGACGATCGCCATCCCAACAATGCGAAGGGTCTGTCCACATCGTGGACAGACCCTTCTTCGTGCGACCTCGGCAAGACTCGAACTTGCGGCCTACTCTTTAGGAAAGAGTTGCTCTATCCAGCTGAGCTACGAGGCCAGCGATGGCGTTGCCGGCCATCAATACAATCGCCAAAATAGGGACTTTTTGCGCAGTGTCCGACTCGGAAAATGTCGGAGGTACCATGTACGGAGAGCATCGGAACCCGCCGGAAGCCGCATGGATGCTTGCTTCGCGGGAAGCCGTTTCAGTTGATGGTTTCGCTGCCGTTGAGCAGGCTCCGGCTGCCGTTCTGGGGCAGGGGATGCTGATGCATGACGTAGGCGGCGATGAGGTTGCGGACATCGATCTCGCTCACTCCGCCATCCGCACCCATGACGATGGCGCGTTCGAGGATGTTCTCGACATCTTCGTTCGTGAGGAAGCCGAGGTCCCGATAGGTGAGCACCAGGCCCCATGCTTCCGGAGCGATAAGGTCCTGTTCGATGTCGTGGAGAACCCTGAACGATCCGCTGTCGGGGCGGTCCATCTCGGTATCGACGATACGCGTACCCTGGCGTTCCATGATCCATGAAAGCGCTGCCGAGATCTCGCTCTCGGTATAACCGCGTCGATGGAGCTCACTGACGTCAACGGCCTGGAGCGGCGTATCGTGACGCAGCTCGTCGATGACGAATGAGATGATTTCCATGATGCGTTCGACGGTGTAGCGATCTGTCATGTACGTCCATTGATGTATCTGTTTTCGAGCTTGTGCATCCCGGCCCGGTCTTCGTCCGTGGCGTCGTCGTGGCCCATGAGATGCAGGGCACCATGGACGGCCAAGCGCGAGAGTTCGTTTACGAGCGTCACACCGTAGTCGTCGGCCTGCTTGCGGGCCGTGTCGAGCGAGATGTAGATTTCGCCCGTCAGCGGAATGTCCTCGAGCGGGAAGGTGATGACGTCCGTCGCATAGTCATGATCGAGGAAGTCCCGATTCATGCGCCGGATCGACTTGTCGTCGAGGATGATGATGTCGATCCATGCGTTGCGGACCTTCTGACCCTTGCACGCCCTGGCCACGGCATCGATGATGTCCTGGCGTCCGCGATAGCGTCCGCCCGATGCGTTGGTGATCTCTATGCGAAGAGCCATGGAGTTGACGTATTGGTGGGCTGTCTCGTTTACTGCAGTGTTTCCAGGAGCGACTCGGCCAGCGACAATTGCATGGCGGCCATGAGGACGCTGGGGTCGAGCTCCGTGAGATCGCTGCGTACCAGCGATGCCCTGATGTTGGCGAAGAGCGAACAGGTGCAGGACTTGCCTACGACCAGACTGCTGAATCCTTCGTCCCGCCGGGCGATGAACATGACTTCGTCCGGTTCGATGCAGAGATAGGCATGTACGCCATGCAGTTCGAGGTATCCTTGCTGCGTCTGCGCCGATACCAGCGTGCCGCGCTGGCCACCGCCGAGATCGACGTCGATGGAAACGGTAAGAGCCAGGACTCGTCCGGTGGCGGCATCGCGGATATTCCAGAACCAGGACGTAGCGTCCACCTGTTCGGCCGCGCCCAGGACACCGGCCATGACCGTGATGTCCTGCGATACAATACTCATGTCATACCTTGTCGTTTTTAACCGTCCGCAAGATACGAAAACCACTATCCCTGAAGGGCGTCCGGACCCGGCGGATGGCCCGAACGGGCGAAAAGACCTGGGTCCTTCAATATCGGCGCTGTAACTTCGTTGTCGTTCATCGACGCAGCCTTTTCCATCGCCTTCGGCCCGACGTGTCCAGACTACTCGCCACAACCCTCCTGATCCTCGGTCTTGCCCTTCCCGCCCTGGCGCAGAAGGTATTGATCCCGATGGATCTGTCGCAGACCAACCACCTCAAGGCCTACGGAATCACCTACTGGGTGCTGACGAAGGACCGTACCGTGGACTGGCTCCTGAACTACCGTGGCGGGTCCTTCATGATGGACTATTCCCCGGAGATCGCGGCCGAATGCCGTATCCGCGGTGTGATGTTCGAGCAACTGGACGGAGCCGTGGCCGCCGGTATCTATGCCGAAGTCCAGAGCGAAAAGAACAACATGGAAGTCGTCCGGCTCGAGAAGGCGCCCCGTATCGCCGTCTACGTCCCGCCGGGATTCCGTCCGTGGGACGATGCCGTGACCCTCGCCATGGAATACGCCGAGGTGAAGTACGACAAGCTCTGGGACGAAGAAGTACTGAAGGGCAAGCTGTCGGAATACGACTGGCTTCACCTGCATCATGAAGATTTCACAGGTCAGTACGGCAAGTTCTATGCATCGGCTGCAACGCAGCCGTGGTATCTCCAGCAGGTGGCCCTGCTGGAAGGTACGGCCCGCAAGCTCGGTTATCGCAAGGTGAGCGAACTCAAGAAGGCAGTGGTGGAGACGATCCGCACCTTCGTTGCCGATGGCGGCTTCATGTTCGCCATGTGCAGCGCTACCGATACGTACGACATCGCCCTGGCTGCCGCCGGTGTGGATATCTGCGAGTCCGTCTTCGATGGAGATCCGGCCGACCCGTCCGCCAACGAGAAACTCGACTATACACGCACCTTCGCCTTCGAGAACTTCAAGCTCATTACGAGTCCGTTCGAGTACGAATACTCGGACATCGACGTGGACGCGAACCAGATCCTCGCCGGTGGCGAAGAGAACGACTGGTTCACGCTCTTCGACTTCTCCGCCAAGTACGATCCCGTGCCGACGATGCTGACGCAGTGCCACGTGAACGTGGTGAAGGGATTCCTGGGCCAGACCACGGCCTTCCGCAAGAGCCTCGTGAAGAAGTCCGTCACCATCCTCGGTGAACGCGACGGTACCGAACAGGTCCGATACATCCACGGCAACGTGGGCAGGGGAACGTTCACATGGTACGGTGGCCACGATCCGGAAGATTATCGTCATGCCGTCGGTGATCCGGCTACGGACCTGGCGCTCCATCCCACCTCGCCCGGCTACCGCCTGATCCTCAACAACATCCTCTTTCCCGCAGCAAAAAAAAAGAAACAGAAGACATAGACACGACCGTCCGTGCCGGATACTGATGGCTGCCGTCCAGCGGCTTCCGGACCTTCGTTCGGGAGTCCGGTGTGGACGACAGCCATTTCGCATTACATCGGATCGGGTCGAAGACCATATATCAGCGTCCGCCGCGGCATCACTCCTCTTCCGTATTCACCATCGCACCGAGCAGGGCGCTGGCTCCGCTGGTCACGATCTTCGCCGACTTCAGGTCGGTCGTCGTCGCGCCCGTGATCTCCGTGAAGCCACCGGCGGAAGGTCCGGTCTCGACACGCCTGCGTACGTAGAGCCCGTCGTTCTCCGTATCGACGAATACGTAGATCTGCCCTTCGTATCGGACGATGGCGGCATCGGGAACGACGAGACCCATACGCGGATCTGTATCGATAATGGCCGTCAACGACGTTCCGGGAATGAGCGACGGGTCGGCTTCGTCGAAGTGTCCATGTACGACGACCGTACGATCCGCCTCGATCTCCTTTCCGATGAGGTGGACATGACCCTTGCGGGTCGCCGACGGGTCGTCGGCGAGTGTCACGGTCAGCGTCTGGCCGACCTTGATGTTCATGACGTCCTTCTCGAAGATCGTGAGCTCGATGTGCATGTGGTCCGGATTCACGATGGCCAGCAGGGGATCGTTCGGCGCGATGTAGGAGCCGGTATTGACATGGACACGCGTGACGTAACCATCGATGGGAGCGACGACGGGAACGCTGCGCGACAACGTCTTCTCGTCGAGCGTGCGGACGTTGATGCCGATGAGGGACAGTTTCTCCTGAAGGGCCTTCGCCTTCACGCGTAGCGAGCGTAGTTCCGCGGCGGCCTGCTCGAAGGCCTTCCGTGCATTCACGTTGTCCTGGGCGAGACGTTCCTGACGTTTGTATTCGAGGTCCGCCAGTTCGAGTGACGACGTCGTCGTGAGATAGTCCTGCTGCAACGTGATGAAGTCCGGATGCTCCAGCACGGCCAGCGTCGTACCCTTGCGGACGTATGAACCGGGAAGGACGGAGGTGGAACGTACGATGCCGCCGAGTGGCGCGGTGATGCTGACGGCATACTGCGGTGGTACGTGGAGCATGCCCTGGACACGCAGGCCGGTGCTGAGGGAACGTTCGACCGGGACTTCCGACCGGATGCGTGCCGAAGCGCGTTGCTGCTGCGTGAGCTTCACCGAGTCTCCCGTCACGTGGGCATGCTGAGCGTTCTTCGGCGCTTCGGCGGTATTGCCGGAACAACCGGTAAGGATCAGGACGGCGATGGCGATGGACAGAACGTAGTACATGATAGTGTTCCGTTGGAGGTGATCAAGGTGTGGTGATGAGCCGATGTTCGACGATCAGGAGATCGTAGCGCATCAGCGCCTGCAGTGCGGCGGTACGTATGGCCAGTGCGCGGATCAGTGCCTGCTGGTGCTCCAGGGCGCTGATTTCGCCTGCTTCGAATGCCCGCTGTGCGTTGTCGACGATGGTGGCAGCCTCGGTACGACCCTTGCCGTCGTAGTAGTCGAGTGTCCGCCGTGCCGCCGCGATATCGAGCGTGAGTTGCGTCAGGCGCTGTTGGAAGGCCATACGCTGCCAGCGTTCCTGTTCCTTCGCCTGCTCATGTTGCAGGACGGCGTGTTCGGTGCGTGCCTTGACGGGCATGAACCAGAGAGGAAGATGAAGTCCGACGGCGAAGCCCTGGAAGCGATCGCCGATGGTGTAGTTCACGTCCCGACCGTTCACCGTCTGCGTTCCGATCAGCGACTGATTGAAGTACTCGAGTGTGATGTCCGGCCAGTACTGCACCGATTCCGTGCGTACGACTTCGTTCGCGACATCGACGGAGCGCTGCGAGAGCGCAAGGAGCGATGCCCCTACCGCCGTATCCACGGGAAGAGCGAGGGCGACGAGACTGTCCTGATCCGTGGTGATGGGAGTCATCGTTCCGCAGAGCTGTTGCAGTTCGATCTCGGCTGTCCTGATGTCCGTCGTCGTCTGCTGAAGCTGGACGTCGAGTTCAGCGCTCTGACTCTCGGCTGTGATACGTGCCAGACGTGTACCTTCTCCGGTGCGCTCGCGGAGCGTGGTGATCTCCACCGTGCGCTGCAGGAGAGAGCGTTGCTCTTCGATGAGGGCCGTCATGGTACGCAGGAAGGCGAGGCGGATGAAGATGCGCTGTAGGGCGGCATCCACTTCCCGTTCGGTACGAACGGTGAGCGCCTGTGCTTCCAGCACGCGTGCGTCGGCGAGGGAGGCGTTCGCACTCCATGCCAGGGGGAAGGGAATGGTCTGCGCGATCGTGATGTTGTTGTCGCTGTTGACGCTGTTGTACTGACCCCCCATGTAGGTGACGGACGTCTTGCCGAGATCTACCGCGGCGCCACGCAACGCTTCACGTTGCGCGACATTCGACCGCGCGGCCTTGACGTTGATGTTCGACGTCCGTGCCATCCGCATGGCTTCGTCCAATGCGACCTTGCGTGGTTGTGCCATCGATGTCGTACCGGCCAGGAGGAGGATGCAGATGATCATCGGGACGATGAGTTTCCGCTCGCCTTCGAACCGTCTCCGTTCGAGGACGGTATACAGAACCGGGAGAACGAGGAGCGTGAGCATCGTACTCGTGATGAGGCCACCGATGACGACGGTGGCGAGGGGCCGTTGCACTTCCGCGCCGTCGCCCGTCGAAAGGGCCATCGGCAGGAAGCCCAGCGAAGCGACGAGGGCCGTCATCACGACGGGCCGCAGACGTTGATCCGTGCCCGTCAGAACGATACGATGGATATTCCTGTAGCCCGAATCGTGCAGTGCCGTGAATGCGGCGATCAGGACGATGCCGTTCAGGACCGCAACGCCGAAGAGAGCGATGAAGCCGATGCCCGCCGAGATGCTGAAGGGCATGCCGCGGATCAACAGGGCGGCGATACCGCCGATGGCCGAGAGGGGAATGGCCGTGAAGATCAGCAGGCTGTATTTCAGCGAACGGAAGGTCGCATAGAGGAGCAGGAGAATGAGGAGCAGGGCGGCCGGTACCGCGATCGAGAGGCGCTGCTTCGCCGCGGCCAGGTTCTCGAATTGTCCACCATACGTAACGTAGTATCCAGCCGGCATCCGCAGCTGATTCTCCACCTTTCCGCGCAGTTCCGTCACGATGCTCTCGACGTCGCGGCCACGGACGTTGAATCCGACGACGATGCGTCGTCGCGTATCCTCGCGCTGGATCTGGTTGGGGCCGACGATGATGTCGACGGACGCCACCTGCGCGATCGGAACGAGCGTTCCCGTCGCCGTCGGTACGGTGAGCCGTGAAAGATCTTCCGGTGTCTTCCGGAGGTTCGAGTCGAGGCGCACGACGATGTCGAAGCGTTTTTCCTGGTCGTACATCACGCCTGCCGGTTCGCCTGCGAATGCGGCACGAACCGTACGATTCACGTCATCGACCATCACGTTCATGCGGGCACAGGCATCGCGGTCGATCCGCACCACGGCCTGGGGAAGCCCGCCGACGGGTTCGACGTAGACGTCTTCCGCACCCTGCACACGATGGGCGATGGCTCCGATGCGATTCGCGAGGGCGGCCAGTGAATCCATGTCGTCGCCGAAGACCTTGATGACGACGTCCTGCCGGGCGCCGGTCATCAATTCGTTGAAGCGCATCTGGATCGGTTGCTGGAAGCCGAAGGTTACACCCGGCAGTTCGGCCAGGGCATCCTGCATGGCCCGCGCCAGCGATTCACGGTCATGTGCCGTGGTCCATTCCTTCTTGTCCTTCAGCACGATGATGAGATCGCAGGCCTCCACGGGCATGGGATCGAGAGGGATTTCACTCGTGCCCACCTTGCCCACGACCGTGATGACCTCGGGAAAGCGCCGCTTCAGGATATCGGCTGCGCGAAGGCTCGCATCGACCGTCGCGTTGAGCGAACTTCCCGTCATCAACCGCGTCTCGACCGCGAAATCACCCTCGTCGAGCTGAGGTATGAACTCTCCACCCATGGAGAGGAAAGCGTACATGCTCGCACTGAATAATATCAGTGTGGTTATGAGCACGAAGCTTTTCCTGCGAAGGGCGGCATGTCGTATGGGATCGTAGATCCTGTGGAAGACGGCCATGATGCGGTCCGATACGGTGGCTCCATGCGGCTTCACGTTCCGCAGGAGCAGGGCGGACATCATCGGAACGTAGGTGGTGGACAGGATGAGAGCGCCGATGATGGCGAACATCACCGTCTGTGCCATGGGCTTGAACATCTTGCCTTCGATGCCCACGAGGGCGAGAAGGGGGAGGTAGACCATCATGATGATGATCTCGCCGTAGGCGGCACTTTTCCGTATCTGGATGGACGCGCGTTCCACCACCGATTCCCGTTCCGTATTCGAGGGCCTCGATGGGTCGCCGGGCCGGAATCTCTGGAGGTGGTGCAGGACGTTCTCGACGATGATGACGGCTCCGTCGACGATCAGGCCGAAGTCGATGGCGCCGAGTGACATCAGATTGCCGCTTACGCCGAAGACCTGCATGAGGCCGATGGCGAAGAGCATGGCCAGTGGAATGACGGAGGCTACGATCAGGCCCGCGCGGATGTTGCCGAGGAGCAGGACCAGGACGAAGATGACGATGAGGGCACCTTCGATCAGATTCGTGGACACCGTCGTGATGGCCTTGTTGACCAGCTTCGTCCGGTCGAGGAACGGTTCGATCTCGATGCCGTCCGGCAGCATCCTGCCGATATCGTCGATGCGCTGCTTTACGCTCTCGATCACGCTCGACGAGTTGGCGCCCTTCAGCATGAGGACGATACCACCGACGGCCTCGCCCTTCGCATCGATCGTCATCGCGCCGTAGCGTACGGCATGGCCGTCACGAACGGTGGCGACGTCACGCAGAAGGACCGGCAGTCCGCCATCCGTGCGTCGTACGATGGTCGCGCCCAGTTCTTCCGGCGTCGTGGCCATGCCCTCCGTACGTATATAATAGAGTGACGGCCCTTTCTCGATGTAGGCGCCGCCGGCATTGGCGTTGTTGCGTTCGACCGATGACAGCAGGTCGGCCATCGTCAGCCCCATCGTGCGGAGCCGTTCGGGATCGACGGCGACTTCGACCTGGCGCAGGTAGCCGCCGAAGCTCGAGACGTCGGCCACGCCTTCCGTGCCGAGCAGCCGTCGCCGTATGATCCAGTCCTGGACAGTACGGAGCTCCATCGACGTGTATCGGGATTCGTAGCCCTGCTTCACGCGGAGCGTGTACTGATAGATTTCGCCCAGGCCCGTCGTTACCGGGGCCATCTGCGGCGTACCGGCGCCGGCCGGAATCTGTTGCTGGACGTCGATCAGGCGCTGGTCCACCTGGGCGCGTGCCCAGTAGACGTCCACGTCGTCATGGAAGACGATCGTGACGACGCTCAGTCCGAAGCGCGATATCGACCGTATCTCGGTGATGCCCGGAATGGATGCCATCGTGAGTTCCACGGGCATCGTGATGAGGCGCTCGACTTCCTGGGGAGCGAGTGCCGGTGAGAGGGTGACGACCTGGACCTGGTTGTTCGTGATGTCCGGGACCGCGTCGATGGGCAGGTTGCGCAGCGACACGACGCCCCAGATTACGAGGGCCACGACTCCGAGGCCGATCACGAGTTTGTTGCGTATCGAAAAGGAAATGATGGTATCGAACATTGTACTCGTTTCGCGTTGTTGGGAATGGCGACGAGACAGGATAGTCGGACGGCATTGCCGTCGTGGTTATCACGATATGGATGAGGCACGGTTGATGTCGCGAGGCAGGCCTCGTGGCGTCAGGGCGTGGACACGTATGGGAATGTTATCAGGCTCTCGGCGGCTGGAAGATGCTCGACGGTGTCGAGCGGGGCAGGGGCGCCGGTCGTTCGATGGTATCTGTGGGCAGGGCGGCGGGGACGGCGAAAGAAACCGTCGGTACGTCGTCGACCGTCACGAAATGTCCGGGGCACGGTGAGGCGTGGCTCTTCAGGGGCAGGGACTCGTGTTCCTGTTCCTTGTGTCCGGTCCGACCTGCACCGTAGTGCAAGGCCATGAATTCCAGGAAGGTCATTTCCGACGATGGGGCTTCTGCGAGGTGATGGCGATAGTGCCGGATGAGGTCCGGCAGCTTCTCGGCTTCATGGACGTCCATTCCCGGCAGTACGGAGACCGCGGCGAGGAAGAACATCATGATGGTGGCGATGAAGCGTTGCATCGGCCACTAAATTATCACGGAGGACGTAAGTTGGTACCCGCCGGCGCGGTAAAAACAATGTGAACTTCTTTTCATTGGTCGTGTCAGGTTGTTTTTGCAACTTTGCGCCCGAAATGATGCGACAAGTGTCAACATTCCTCCACACAATGGTTCGTGGCCTGTCGCAGCGCTCTTTGACAATCGGACTTGCCATTTGCAGTTGTCTCGTCATTATTTCGTGTGGCGGCCGCGTGCCGTCACCTTCCGAACGTACAGATACCTTCTGCTATAATGAACCTGACGGTATCAACAGCCTCGATCCCGCAACAGCTTCGTACCGCAGTGCCACCTGGGCGGGCTCGCAGATCTTCAACGGTCTTGTAGAGCTCGATTCCTCGCTTTCCATCGTTCCGTGCATCGCGCGGACCTGGAGTGTGGACCCGACGGGCACGGAATGGACCTTCACGCTCCGCACGGACATATGGTTCCATCCCGACGCCTGCTTCGGTACCAGTGGTCACCGGCGCGTCACGGCCTCCGATGTGAAGTATTCCATCGAACGGATCTGTGATGCGAGGACCAAATCCACGGGCTTGTGGGCATTTCGTACCAAGATCGACGGTGCCGATGAATTCCATCGCGGCACCCGAGAGGGAAGAACAGGTACGATCAGAGGCATCACGGTCATGAACGACTCCGTCGTTCGCTTTCGATTGACCAAACCATTCGCTCCGTTTCTGGCTGTCCTCACCATGCCGTACGGCTGGATCGTTCCTAGGGAAGCGATTCAATCGTATGGGGCAGACTTCGGACGCCATCCCGTTGGTACGGGCCCGTTCATGTTCGAACGGTGGGCAGCAGACATAGAGCTTTCGTTGAAACGCAATCCGCAGTATTTCAAGACCGACGCGAGCGGTCGGCGGCTACCCTATCTGGAGACGATACGGGTGTCGTTCCTGCGGGATCCCAAGAATGAGTTTCTGGAGTTTACGCGCGGACATTTCGATTTCGTGAGTTCAGTTGATGGATCATTTGCGTCGACGATCTTCGAGCCGAACGGGAAGCTCAGGCCTCCCTTCGACCGCTTCCGGTCCTACCGGGCGGCGGCTCATACGGTCGAGTATTACGGTATCCTGCTGGATACGTCGTTTCCGGCGGCACGTACCGTACCTCTCGCCCGTTCCCGTCTCCTACGTCAGGCATTGAATTACGCCATAGACCGGCACCGCATCGTTACCTATCTACTCCACGGGCGTGGAATCCCAGCACAGTATGGTGTGTTACCACCCACTATGCCAGGTTTCTCAGACAGCGTTCGGGGGTATACGTACGATCCGGACAAAGCACGTCGGTTATTGGACTCCGCAGGGTATCCGAATGGATACGGCGTTCCTCCGCTGCTTCTGCAGTTGGGGAACAGTGAACGTACCGCTTCCGTGGCCGAAGCCATACAGGCGCAGTGCAGGGAAGTAGGCCTCACGGTCAACATCCGTCAGGTCGATTTTCCCCAGCATCTGTCCATGGTACGCGCAGGCGATCTCGCCTTGTGGCGTACGAGCTGGATCGGGGACTATCCCGATCCGGAGAACTTCCTTTCACTGTTCATCACCCAGAATCGTTCGCCCAACGGTCCGAATACGACACGGATCGGCAGGGCGGATCTCGATTCCCTGTATGCCAGGGCCTTGTCGCCTTCGTTGGCGCCGGCGGAACGGTACGCCTTGTACAATCGCATGGAGCGGATCATCATCGAGGAGGCACCATGGGTGTTCCTCTACTATGATGTCCTCGTGCGATTGACCCAACCCAACGTCCACGGTTTCACCGTCGACGGTTCCGACAGACTGGTTCTTGAGCGTGTGTTCAAGACCAGTCGTTAAGTGCTTGTTGAACGAAATCAGAGGAGAGTGCGTTGATGAGCATCAATCGTCGCTTGTCAATTATCTGTTCCGTACTGCTTGCACTCTTCGCGCTGTCGATCACCGTTCCCACGGATATCGACGCGAAGACGCGGTACAAGACATCCCGAAAGATTTCCGGTAATAAGAAGAAGAAACGACGCTCCGGTTCGAAATGCTCTCCCGCCGCACGCGCGGAAGGAAAGCGGCAAGCCATGGAGCTTGTCCGGACCCAGAGTGCCGAACTTTGCCGGATGGTGGGCGTCCAGCCCGCCACGCAAGCCGAAGCCCACGCTTCGGCGCAACAGTTGATCGCCTCCGATGGCGAATCAGACGCAACCAGTATCGAAACCACATCCTTCGAAGACGAAGGTGAGGATCTCGCCGAACTCGAGCGGGAAGACGACGTGACGGTCGACATGGAAGCGTTCCGCTCCCTGTGGCTGTCCTACGTCGATGACGGCAGCCCTGAGTTCACGGATGCCGGTATCGAAAAGCAACGGGTCGCCGATGCCATCATGGATTGGCTCGGAACCCGATACCACTTCGGTGGTGTAGGCCGCGACGGAATCGATTGTTCGGCTTTCACGCGTACCGTCTACGGTACCGTGGCCTCCATCGAACTGCCCCGTACCGCAGCCATGCAGTCCACCGTCGGTATGCCGGTCAACCGGCGCAATGATCTCAGGTTTGGCGACCTGGTATTCTTCCACACTCGCCGTCACGCACGCGTGTCGCATGTCGGAATCTACCTTGGCGACAACCTGTTCGCTCATGCATCATCACGCTATGGCGTCACCATCTCTTCGCTGGAATCGACCTACTATTCCAAGCGTATGATCGGTGCCCGCCGCATCACGGAATCGGATCTGGTCCGCCTCGCCTCCAACGGCGATTCTACCGGCGCCCATTAAACCGACAGGCAAGTTCGAGAGTCACTACAATCGACGACAAAACGTCCCCCGGCTACCGTGTAGTCGGGGGACTCGTTTTTTGGGATCGTTCCTCCACCCTCCATCAACGTTCGACGTCCCGCATATGCCTACTGTCCGCCGTTCGCTGTTCCTCGTCCTCTGTCTGCTCCTCTCCGTTCCCCTTGCCGCCCAGATCATGGGCACCATCGTCGACAGTACGAACAGGACTCCCTTGAACGGTGCCCGCGTCCTCCTCACGAGAACGTCGGATTCGCTTCGCGCGGGCGCGTTGACGGCGAAGGACGGCAGCTTCACGGTGAACAACGTCCAGGACGGAACATGGTCGATGCAGGTCACCTTCGTCGGTTACCGCACCCATCGCCGGACGATCCGCGTCCAGGGTGCGCCACTGGGCCTCGGCACCATCGTCATGTCCAATACGGGTATCGACGAGAAGGAAGTCGTCGTCACGGACAAGGCCCTTCTCGCAGTACAGAAGGGAGATACCGTGGAGATGAACGCCAATGCCTACAAGACGTCGAAGGATGCGTCGGCGGAAGATCTCGTACAGAAGATGCCGGGCGTGACGATCCAGGACGGCCGTATCCAGGCCCAGGGCGAACAGGTGCAGCAGGTCCTCGTCGATGGAAGACAGTTCTTCGGTGACGATCCCAATGCCGCCCTGCGCAACCTTCCGGCGGAAATGATCGACAGGGTCCAGGTCTTCGACCAGGGGAGTGACCAGTCCAAGTTCTCCGGTCTCACGGATGCCAACAGCAGGAAGACCCTGAACATCGTCACGAAGCGCTCGATGCGGAACGGCCAGTTCGGACGGCTCTATGCAGGCTACGGTGACGACGGCCGATACAAGGCCGGCGGCGTCATGAACATCTTCGACAATGCGCGACGTATCACCATTCTCGCCCAGACGAACAACATCAACGAACAGAACTTCGCTATCGAAGACCTCGTCGGTGCCATGTCCGGTGGCCAGGGCGGCGGTGGCGGAATGCGCCGCATGGGCAACATCATGGGCGCGATGGCCGGTGGCGGCGGACGCCGTCCGGGTGGGGGGGGACCGATGGGGGGCGTCGGTGACTTCCTCGTCAACCAGAGCAACGGTATCACCACGACGCACGCCCTGGGTGTGAACTATGCGGACCAGTGGAGCAGCGACGTCGACGTCACGGCGAGCTATTTCTTCAACTGGTCGAACAACGATGCCAACCAGGACCTGTTCCGTCAGTTCGTCCTTCCGGGAGCGACGGGCCAGACCTACAACGAGAACACGGAGACGACCTCGCGCAACATCAATCACCGCTTCAATGCACGTCTCGAAGCACGTCTCGACTCCATGCAGTCCATCGTCTGGCGTCCACGCGCCTCGCTCCAGGTCAACAACGGATCGAGTTTGCTGAACGGTGCCAATACGCTCGGTACATCGCCGCTGAACACGACGACGAACGACTTCGCATCACGGCTCGATGGATACAACATCAACAACGACCTGCTCTATCGTCTTGCCTTCGCCGAACCCGGGCGTACCTTCAGTGCCAGCGTGAACGTCACGGTCAACAAGAATACCGGAGACAACAGCCTGTATTCGCTCATCGCCGACATGCAGAATCCGGATGCGAGCGATACCATCGATCAGCGATCAAACCTCGACAAGAACGGTCTTACCGTCACACCAACGCTTACGTATACGGAGCCGCTTTCCACGGTGAGCTTCCTGGCTCTCACTGCCACGGCATCGCTCGCGTCGAACGAATCGGACAAGCGCACGTTCAAGGCCGGAGCGGTGCAGAACGTCTACGACGACCTCGACACGACGTTGACGAATACGTTCAAGAGCCAGTACAATACCTATTCCGTCCAGCCTACGTACCGGTACAACGTCAAGGACTTCGAAACGGAAGTCGGCGTCGCGTATCAGATCGCCCAGTTGAAGAACGACCAGCAGTTCCCCGTGGCATCGGCGCTGGATCGCACATTCAGGAACATCCTGCCTACGGCTTCGTTCAGGTATAACATCTCGCAGGACCAGAACCTGCGTCTGAACTACCGTACGCGAACGTCGTCGCCGTCGGTCGATCAACTGCAGGACGTCATCAACAACACCAACCCTGTCCAGCTCACGACGGGTGATCCGAACCTGCGTCAGGACTTCTCGCACAACCTCTTCCTTCGCTATTCGGCGAACGACGTCGATGCGGCCACCACGTTCTTCGCCATGATCGGCGGTGGTGTCACGGAGGACTACGTAGGGAACAGCGTGACGATCGCACGCAGTGATACGACGATCGCACCGGGCATCGTCCTTCCCCGCGGCGGTCAACTCCAGAAGCCCGTCAATCTCGACGGCTACGCCAATCTGCGCGGCTTCTTCTCGTACGGCATGCCGGTAGGCTTCATCTCGTCGAACCTCAACCTCTTCGGCAGCGTCAACTATACGCGCACGCCCGGTCTCATCAACGGCGTCGAGAACATCGCCCATACGCCGATGGCAGGCCTCGGCGTCGTGATCAGCAGCAACATCAGTGAGAACGTGGACTTCACGGCATCGACCAGCGTGAATGCGAGCTGGGTACGGAATACGGCACGTTCGGATCAGAACGGCCAGTATCTGAACGGCCTCTCCCGTCTGCGGCTCAACTGGCGCTTCTTCGAAGGCTTTGTATGGTCGACCGACGTCAATAACACGCTCACGAGCGGTTACTCGGCCGGCTACGACCGCAGTGTCTGGCTCTGGAACATGGCCCTCGCATACAAGTTCCTCGAGAACGACCGTGCGGAGATCAGATTGAGCGTAGCCGATATCCTGCGGCAGAACACGAGTATCCAGCGAACGGTCAGTGAATCGTATACCGAGGACGTCCAGGCCAACCTGCTGCAACGCTATGCGCTGTTGACCTTCACGTACAACATCCGCAACTTCCCGGGAATGTCGGGACCGCAGCGATAAGGGGACGGACAGGTATGCCCTGACGATACCATCGTCAGGGCAGAGGAGTGGTGCAGGCAGGGATATTACGATTCGCGCGTACGGCGTTTCGATTCACGGCCCTGCGGCGTCGGTGTGACGACGGCATCGGCCGGTGCCAGGACGAGATCGATCTCGCGTTTTTCGACGTTGGCCTTGGCGATGCGTATCCGCACGTCCGTACCGTAGGCGAACATGCGCCGTGTGCGCTTTCCGACGAGCCGATACCGCTTCTCGTCGAAGTAATAGTAGTCGTCATTAAGATCGCGGATGTGCAGCAGGCCCTCGCACATGAGGTCCTTGATCGTCACGAAGACGCCGAACGACGTAACGCCGGTCACCGTGCCTTCATGGTCCTCGCCGAGATGCTCGCGACACATGACCGTCTGTGCGAGCTTGACGGATGCACGCTCGGCTTCGACGGCCGAACGTTCCGTCTGCGTCGTGATGTCGCTGACGCGCGCGGCGATGTCGGAGAGCTCGGCCCAGCGCCGTTTGGACGGTGCACCCTTCGCATACTCCTTGAGCGCACGATGAACGTACAAGTCGGGGTAGCGACGGATGGGCGACGTGAAGTGGGCATACTCCTTGAAGCCCAAGCCGTAGTGTCCGATGTTGTGTTCGGCATAGACGGCCTTGGCCATCGAGCGCAGCAGCAGCGAATGGATCACGGCCTTGTCCGGTCTGTGCTGCGATTGCTGGAGGATGCCGTTGATTTCCTTCGGACCGAGTTTGCCCGACGGTACGTTGATGCCCAGGGCCCGAATGACGGCGATGGCATCGGCCAGCTTCTCGGGATCGGGATTGTCGTGAATGCGATAGACGTAGGGAGGAAGCGAGCGCGACTTCCATGCCTTTTTCAGATTGTTGAGATGCTCGGCCACCGTCCTGTTGGCGGCGAGCATGCACTCCTCGACGAGTGAGGTGGCATCGGTTCGGGTCTTGACGACGGCTTTGATCGGCCTCTTCTGCTCGTCGAGAACGAACTTGACTTCCTGCGTCTCGAAGTCGATGCCGCCTTGCTTCATGCGCTTCGCGTTGAGCGTTCTGGCCAGCTTGTGCAGTTTCGCGATCAGCTCGGCATGATCGCCCTTGCCCGTTTCGATGATCGTCTGGACCTCACCGTACGTGAAGCGGCGCTTGCTCTGGATCACCGTTTCCTCGATGCGGTAGTCCTTCAGATTGCCGCGGGATGAAAACGTCATGAAGACGGAGAAGGCGAAGCGCGGCTTGTTCGGCACGAGCGAACAGATGTCGTTCGACAGTCGCTCCGGCAACATGGGAACGACGCAGTCCACCAGATACGTGCTGTTGCCGCGAAGCAGGGCTTCGCGGTCGAGTGCGCTTTCTTCCTTGACGTAGTGCGATACGTCGGCGATGTGGACACCGAGCTCGAGATTGCCGTCACCGGCATCCCTGAGCGACAGGGCGTCGTCGAAGTCACGGGCATCGTCGGGGTCGATAGTGACGATGACTTCCTTGCGCAGATCTGTACGTCCCTTAGGAACGGTGTTGCCCGGCTGTCTGTACTTCTCGGCTTCGTCCAGTACGTCCTGGGGAAACGTCGCTGGCAGGCGGAATTCCTTGAGAATGGCGCCGAATTCCACCGAGGCCTTGCCGGATTGCCCGAGCGATTCCTTGACGACGGCTTCGGGAGAAGCGTTCGCATGTTCCCAGCGCAGGAAGGTGGCGATGACCTTGTCGCCCGGCTTGGCACCCTGGAGGTTTTCCTTCGTGATCAGGAAGTCCACGTAGTGCTTGGCATCGTCGGGAACGAGATAGTAGAAGCTGCCATCGTATTCGATGGTGCCACTGATGGGCTGCTCCGAACGTTTGACGACTGCGACGACTTCACCGTTCGTCTTCTTTCCGGCACGGAGTGCGAGTGGCTTGACGATGACGGTATCGCCATCCATCGCCGTGGACATGTGCTGACGCTTGATGGTGATCGTCGGTATGTCGGGGTCGTCCGTGGTCACCGAACCGCGTTCATGATGGATGGTGAGGACGCCCTGGAAGCCGGACGTGTCACGACGCGACAGGCCGTAGCGGCGACGGCTCATGCGCTGGACGACACCCTCTTCGCAGAGGGAGGTGAGGATCTGTCGCAGATAATCGTAGTCGGCAGTATCCGACTTGATACGAAGCATCTTGGAAAGTTCGAGCAATTGCACCGGCGTGGACGATCGCTTCAGGGCATCGAGGATGTCCGAGCGGAGGTCTCGCGTGGAAGTGATTCTAGGCATGCCGCAAGTTACATGAATCGGACGTCATGCTGCTGCCGGCCGTTCGACGTAGATATTCTCCACGGCCTTCCTCGATAGCGTGATCTTCTTCCGTCCGACGGCGATGGTCAGGCCTCCTTCGTCGTTTCGTTCGAGGACACGGACGGATGTATGGAGTCCCACGCCTTCCTCGGCGAGTGTCTGGAGCAGTTGCCTGTCATGCGAGTTCACGCGCCGGATCACGACGGTTTCCCGTACGTTGGCATCGGCCAGACGCTCCGTGACGGTAGGGGGCATACGCCCGTCCTTCGTCGGAATCGGGTCTCCATGAGGATCGTAGGAGGGGTCTCCGAGAATCGTCGCGATCCGGTCCTCGAACTCTTCGGAGATATGGTGCTCGAGCTGTTCCGCTTCGTCATGCACCTTGTCCCATGAATATCCGAGCGCTTCGGCCAGATACAGCTCGAGCAGACGATGGTGGCGGATGAGTTCGAGGGCGATCTTGACTCCTGCATGCGTCAGCTCCACGCCACGATAGCTTTCGTAGTGGACGAGCTGGAGTTCGGACAGCCGCTTCAGCATGGCCGTGACGGAAGCAGGTGCGATGGAAAGACGCGCGGCGATGTCGGTCGTCGAAGCCGCTCCGTTGCGTGTGAGCAGATAGATGGCCTTGACGTAGTCCTGCATCGACTTCGAGAGCGAACGCATCATCATAAGCTGGTCGTCATGTCATGGAGAGGAACATGGTACGGAGACGATGCCGACGCCGTAATGTTATGGATCGCACGGGCCATTGTCGGAACGGACCATCCCTGAGCGTCGGCCATTCCCGTGGCACAGGAGGGCAATTTAACTGTGGCACGATCGAAAACAGGCGTCGGAGGTGATATTGTCGATCGTTCATCATGACGAACGGTATCACGGATATCGATACTTGCGGAAATAACGATCCGATCGTTTACGAATTCGATCCGAAAACCGTATCATGCCGTCCGACCTGACGAGGGAATAATCCACTAATGCGGACGTATGGATTATGCGAATCGGTGTTGTGGCGGAATCGGCTCCCGGTGAACGACGGGTGGCCTTGACTCCCAGGGCATGTGGTCAATTGATAGCTGCAGGCCACTCCTGCCTCGTCGAACACGGGGCGGGCGAGCGGGGCGGATTCACGGACGCAGCATATGCGGAGGCCGGATGTACCCTCGATGCGCGTCACGCCGTGATGGCTGCCGCCGATCTTCTCGTCCACGTCGCCGTACCTGAACCATCGCTCATCGATGCTCTTCCTTCGGGACGCTCGTTCATCTCCCTGATCTATCCGCGCAGGAACCCCGACGTCGTGAGCCACCTGGCCAGGCGATCGATTTCCGCCTGCGCCATGGACTGCATGCCGCGCATCTCGCGGGCACAGAGCATGGACGTGCTGAGTTCACAGAACAATCTCGCCGGCTACAAGGCCGTGATCGTAGCTGCCGACGCCGCGCCGAAGCTGTTCCCCTTGCTCATGACGGCTGCCGGCACCGTCACACCGGCCCGCGTCCTCATCTACGGCGCAGGTGTTGCTGGTCTCCAGGCCATCGCCACGGCGCGCCGCCTGGGTGCCATCGTCGAAGTGTCCGACGTACGCCCGGAAACGAGGGAACAGGTCGAATCTCTCGGAGCGTCCTTCATCATGGTCGAGGGAATGGAACGGGTGGCCGTCGAAGGCGGCTATGTCGCGTCCATCGGTGAAGACGTACTCGCACGCCAGCGCGAGGCCGTCGACCAGCGGTTGATGCAGGCGGACGTCGTGATCACGACGGCACTGGTCCAGGGCGGTAAGGCCCCGGTGCTCATCGACGCCGATCAGGTCTCGCGCATGAAGAATGGTGCGGTGATCGTGGACATGGCCACGGCTGCCGGTGGCAACTGCGCGCTCAGCCAGCCGGATGCGACCGTCGTCCATCACGGAGTGACCATCATCGGTGCCAACGATCTTGCCGCATCGGTTCCCGCGAACGCCAGTGAACTCTATGCGAAGAACGTCACGACGTTCCTCGCGCATGCGGCTACGACGGAAGGGATGAAGTTCGATCTCGACGACGAGATCATTTCGGCGACGCTCGTCACGCATAACGGTACGACAAGGAGTTGAGCATGGATACATCGACGTTACAGATCGTCTATCTCGTCGTCCTGATGATCTTCCTCGGCGTGGAACTCATCTCCCACGTGCCGTCCGTACTGCACACTCCCTTGATGAGTGGCGCCAATGCCATTCACGGTGTCGTCATCATCGGCTCCATCATCGTCATGGGCGAGGCCAACGACGCCTGGTGCCTGATCCTCGGCTTCCTCGCCGTCGTACTCGGCACGCTCAACGTCGTCGGTGGGTTCGTGGTGACGAATCGCATGCTCGAAATGTTCAGGAAGAAGTCATGATGGAGATGCTCCTTCCGATCCTGTATCTCGTTTCGTCCGTGACCTTCATCATCGGACTCAAGATGCTCGGCTCGCCGAAGACGGCGAGGACGGGGAATCTCGTGGCAGCGGCGGGAATGGCCCTCGCCATCGCCGGGACGATGATCTTCCATCGCAATCATGACGGACAGCCGCTCGGCAACATTCCGCTCATTCTCGCAGCGCTCGGAATCGGTACCGTACTCGGATGGATGATGGCCGTGCGTGTGAAGATGACGTCCATGCCGCAGATGGTCTCGTTCTTCAACGGAATGGGGGGCGCCTGCGCCGCGCTCATCTCCATTCTCGAGACGATGGAGAGCGGGGGAATGTGGACCTTCGGGAGCGGGCTCGCAACGATGGCCGGACTCGTCATCGGCAGCGTCTCGTTCAGCGGATCCATCGTCGCATACGGAAAGCTCGAAGAGCGCATCAAGGACGTGTCCTTCAGGGGACAACAGGCGATCAACCTGCTGATCATGGCGGGTATCGTCGTCATGGCGGCCTTGCTGATCATGGGAAGAATCGAAGGCATCGGTCCGCTCGTCGTCATCGCCGGCTGTGCGCTCGTCTATGGCGTTCTCTTTGTCCTGCCGATCGGCGGCGCCGATATGCCGGTGGTGGTCTCGTTGCTCAACTCCTTCACGGGAGTGGCCGCAGCATGCGGAGGTTTCCTCTACGACAACATGGTCATGCTCATCGGCGGTATCCTCGTCGGCAGTGCAGGGACGCTCCTTACCGTCGTGATGTGTCGTGCCATGAACAGGTCGCTGGCCAACGTATTGCTGGGCGGGTTGTTGAACAAGGCAGGAGGCGGTGGTGGTGGTGGTGCGGGAACGGCAGGCGGTCCGATACGTGAGGTGTCGGCTACCGATGCGGCGGTACTCATGGCCTATGCCAAGAAGGTCGTCATCGTACCCGGCTATGGTCTGGCCGTAGCCCAGGCGCAGCACGTCTGCCATCAGCTCGAACATGAACTGGCCTCGAAGGGCGTGCAGGTGAAATATGCCATCCATCCCGTGGCCGGACGTATGCCCGGTCATATGAACGTCCTTCTGGCCGAGGCGGACGTCAGCTACGACAATCTCGTGGAAATGGAAGAGATCAATCCCGAGTTCGCTACGACCGATGTCGTGCTGGTCGTCGGAGCGAACGACGTCGTGAATCCTGCAGCGAAGACCGACCCGCAGAGCCCGATCTACGGTATGCCCATCCTCGACGTCGATATGGCGAAGCAGGTCATCATTCTCAAGCGCTCGATGAAGTCCGGATATGCAGGTATCGACAACGAGCTGTTCTACCGCCCGAACTGTGCCATGCTGTTCGGGGATGCGAAGACGTCGCTTGCGGCTCTCGTGACCGAGGTCAAGCAACTCTGAGCTAACTTGCGGGATGAATCCCGACCAGCACTTCCATACGGATGCCGTGCGCATCCAGGCGGAACGCACGCCGTTCCACGAGCATTCGGTACCCCTCTATCTCACGTCCAGCTTCGTCTTCGACGATGCCGAGCACATGCGTGCTCTCTTCGCCGAAGAACAGCAGGGCAACATCTACAGTCGTTTCACGAATCCGAACACGACGGAATTCATCGACAAGATGTGCGCTCTGGAAGGGACGGAAGCGGGCTATGCGACGGCGACAGGAATGGCTGCCGTCTTCGCCTCGATCATGGGACTGCTCCGTAGCGGCGATCATATCGTTGCTTCACGTTCCGTCTTCGGATCCACGCATACGCTGCTGACGCAGTACCTGCCGCGCTGGGGAATCACCCATACCTACGTGGACATCAACGATCCGTCGAGCTTCGAAGCGGCGATCACATCCGCGACGAAGATGATGATCGTGGAGACGCCATCGAATCCCGGACTGGACGTCATCGATCTCGACGTCCTCGGTCGTATGTGCAAGTCGCACGGAATCCTGCTCAACGTGGACAATTGCTTCGCCACGCCGTACCTGCAGCGTCCGGTCGACTACGGCGCCGACATCATCGTCCATTCCGCCACGAAATGGATCGACGGCCAGGGGAGAGTGCTCGGTGGTATCATTCTCGGTCGTGCGGATCTCATCCGTGAGATCTATCTCTTCTGCCGGAACACGGGCCCGAGTCTGTCGCCCTTCAACGCATGGGTCCTGTCGAAGAGTCTCGAAACGCTGGCCGTCCGGATGGACCGTCATTGTGCCAATGCGATGGAGATCGCGCGATTTCTCGAGGCCCATCCGATGGTCGAACGTGTGATCTATCCCGGTCTGCCGTCGCATCCGAATCACATCGTGGCCATGCGTCAGATGAAGGCAGGCGGGGGCATCGTGGCCATGCACGTCAAGGGTGGTATCGATGCCGGACGCCGGTTCCTGGACGCTATCCGTATGTGCTCGCTGTCCGCCAACATCGGTGATACGCGAACGATCGTGACGCATCCCGCGTCGACGACGCATTCGAAGCTCACGGAAGAAGCGCGGTTGGCCGTCGGTATCCTTCCCGGGCTCGTCCGCGTGTCCGTCGGCCTCGAGGATACGCGTGCCGTCATCGCCGATCTCGACCAGGCCCTGATGAAGAGCGCGGAAGCCTAGGCGTTCGTTCGGAGGCCTGCTCTCAATGCTGGATGAGCAACGCGAGGATATCGTCGAGTGTATCGGCTTCGTCGATCGACATGTCCCTGTGCCATGCGAGGATTCTCGGAGCGCTGACGCTGACTCCACTCTTGTGCCGTGCGGAACGGCGGATGGTGTCGAATCCGATATCGAATACGAGTTCCGGCTTCACGGTGCGGATAGGCCCGATCCGTTCGATCGTATTCGAGCGGATGAAGGTCTCGACGTCGATGCCAAACCCATCGGGAACGTCGGCCGCGGTTTTCGCGACGGACACCAGTTCGCCATCCCTCCATACGGCGAACGTATAGATTTCCGAACGACCGGTCTGGTTGTTCAATTGCGTGTAGAGCAACACGGCTCTGATGGACAGTGCCCTGTTCTTCCAGAACAGCCATGACGCGGGTTCCATTTCACCATAAGCGGATGATATGCGACGCAACGAAAGTCCTGCGGCATGATGCGTCCGTGCCTGGGCGTGATGCAGACGTACGTCGTTCCATGATGACGACGGCAGTATGACGGAAAGAGCGACGATGTCGCCGCGCTGGCGTCCGAGCAACGCTCGCCGTTGGGAACAGGGAAGATGTCTCGTATCGATCCCGTCGTATTCCAGGATATCCGATGCCATGAAGACCGATGCTCCATCGCTCGATACCTTCCCATCAGGGGTATGTGCGGAAACGATATGTCCGTCCTTCATGGGAACGATCGTACCGTCGAGCACGATAGATCGTATCCCGTCCATCTCGTATCGTAGTGAGTCGAGCATCGGATATCGATCGGTTACGAGCTCGCCGTCCGTGGTCCATACGTAGAGCGATCCTTCGCGCATCACGATCTGTACGCGGCGGCCATCGTACGTGTGTTCGATGAACCAGTCCTTCACGTCACCGAGATCGTCGATCTGTCCTTCGAGCCGTGTCGGTTCCGCGAATGGATAATACCGTGCATTCGAGCGTATCGTCTCGTCGACGGCGATGAGTTCTTCATAGGGTAACGCCGTCGTCATGCCGGCAAGTCGCATGGTCAGGGTCGCGATGTCGGTGCCGGTACTTTCCGACAATGCACGGACGACGCTGCCACGGCCGACATCGAAGCGGAAGGTCCCCGTCAGCAACTTGTTGAAGACGATGCGCTCCGAAGGGTTCATTCGGTGCCATCGCTCGCGGATCCATGCCTTCACGTCCATATCGGAGTGCTCCTGAAAGGAATCGATCGCGGCGAGGAGGTCATGCAACGACGTCGTACCGTCTTTCACCCCGGTCGGAATGACGAGGGCGATGGTCTCGGCCAGATCGCCGA
Source organism: Candidatus Kapaibacterium thiocyanatum (assembly GCA_001899175.1). Lineage (NCBI taxonomy): Bacteria > Pseudomonadati > Bacteroidota > Eximiradiia > Eximiradiales > Kapaibacteriaceae (SeqCode) > Kapaibacterium (SeqCode) > Kapaibacterium thiocyanatum (SeqCode). The sequence continues at coordinate 161,424 of MKVH01000002.1, forward strand.
CGGCGGTCTGGCATTCTTCGAAGAGCCATTCCGGCACGCTCGCATCATCGATGGCGATCTCGCGGAGGGCTGTGAGTGCGATCCTGCGTTTTCCGCGATATCCGAGCATCAACAGCAGGGCATGAGGGATATCGCTACGATGGGCCGTATCGAAGTAGTCCTTCAGCAGGGCATGTCTACGACGATCGTCGGTCGTACCATCGAGGTCGTCGTACAGGCGCGCGAAGAGGTTCATCGATCCTCCTCGTTCGTACCATAGAGTACCGTCAGTTCATCGGCGGCAAGGCCGCATTCCTCCTTCAGGTATCGGACAACGGTCGAGCTGAAGCCGTGCGTCACCAGAACACGCTCGGCCGACGTATCGGCGATCGTGCGCAGGAGATCGGGCCAGTCGACGTGATCGCTGACGATGAAGCCCAGATCCGTGCTGCGCCTGCGGCGCAGCCCTCGTACGGCCATCCATCCGGAGGCGAAGGCCGTGGACGGATCCGTGCAGCGATCGATCCATTCTTCGTTACTGCCGGACGAGATGATGAGGGCCCCGCGAAGATCGTCGACCGCCGTATGACGTGTGATACGCTCGGTGGCTGGCAGGGGAACACCGGTCTGGAGCAGAACGTCATTGATGCGCCCGACGCTGTCCGAGACGAAGATCCTGCCGATGGATCGGTCGACCATGCCGAGCAACCGTTGTGCCTTGCCGAGAGCATAACCGTTCAGGATACTCGTTCTCCCATCATCCGCATTACCAGCCCACCAGCGATCGATATCCGCGGATACGGCTTCATTGGATGGCCATCGATAGATCGGCATGCCGAACGTCGATTCCGTGATGAACGTATGGCAACGTACCGGTTCGAATCGTGTGGCCCACGGATCTTCCTGTCGTTTATAATCTCCACTGACGACCCATACCTCACCCTTATGTTCGACACGTACCTGCGCGGAACCCACGACATGTCCTGCGGGATGGAGCGATATACCAACGCCGTTGATCGTACGTCGCTCGCCGTAGGCGATACCGCTGATGACGGCGGTGCTTCCGAGCCGATGACGAAGGATGGAAACGCCATCGTCGTGCGTGAGATAGGCGCGCATTCCGGGGCGGGCATGATCGCTGTGCGCATGCGTGATCACGGCCCGGTCGACGGAGCGGAGGGGATCGATGAAGAAATCGCCTGCCGGACAGTAGAGTCCGTGGGAAGTGACGGTCAACAGTGCCATGTCTGTAAATTACGACCATGAAGAAGTTACCAGCGATACTCGTCGCCGCTCTGGCCTGCGTGCTGGCGTATGCGGTGCCGTTACCCCAGGATTCGGACGAGCATTTCGGCCGTGGTATGAATGCCTTCGGCAAGGGTCAGTACGACGTGGCCATCGATCATTTCAGCAAGGCACTAGAACAGGATGCGTTCAACGTGGGAATCCGGTTCAATCGTGCCACCTGTTATCTCAGACTTCGGAAGTACGATGAAGCCATCACGGATCTGAGCAAGTGCATCGAACTCGCACCGGACGTCACGCAGGCCTATATGCAGCGTGCCGCAGCCTATGCGGCCACGCGGCAGCGTCCACTCGCACTGCAGGACGTCGACACGGTGATCGCACGGGATTCGGTATTTCCAAGGGCCCACGTACTTCGCGCACGGCTCACGATGGATATGGGACTGGATACCATGGCGGCATGCCGCGACTTCAGAACGGCATTGCGGCTTGGAGACAGTACCGCACTGAAGTTCATGCCGACGCAGTGCAGACAGTGAAAGGACGGGACTCCTGATGAATTTCCAACATATTGAGAATCATAGATTTAGATTGATTCTTGATGTGTTTGTCAGTGCGACACTGGCCATCAACCTTGCGTCCGTCCTTCGCATTCGTCGAGTCAGTGCCCGGAACATTGCCGAGTATCGTCCACCGTTTCCGGTTCGCATCGATACCGTTCGGTGCCGGGTCTTTCTCGATGGCATTCCGTGAACGGGTCCTCCGTCGAATCCATGTCCGGGCTCCGGGTCTCGCCATTCGTCGTGACGCCACGTGCAGGGGCGTATTCTGCAGATACGCGGACTGGACCAGCTCGCCCCGATGTCCGGACACCCGAAGGCAGCATGGAAGGCATCGACGACGTAGGGATGGGAAGAGTAGGACACGGTACGTCGCTTCTCGACCGGGGCATCGTTACAGGCATTTCTCGATCTCCAGAACAATCACGTTCCGGGGTTGTGTCGTACTATCCGTTGAGGATCCGGGTTATGGAGCGAAAAATTCGTGCGACATAGGCCGACAGGCTCTAAATTCGGGATATGGATGTGATGCGCATGGGATCCGGAGCGGTCCTCGCCCCGACGACGACTCTGACGACGGTGTTGCGTTTCCCTGGCGGGAAGCGTTGCGCACCCGTGCGCGAAGGCGGATCGGCGGCGATGGCATGCCTGATCGGACTCGTCATCCTGCTCGGTCTGTCCATACCGCTCCGGGCGCAGGAGCGTCCTGTCATTGTCGCGAACGACGTCAGGAGCGAGTTCATTTCCGACAACGCGAATCCCGAGTTCGTCATCCGGGGATTGAAGATCGCCGGTCCCTTCGACAGTATCGACGTCGTCGTTCATCCTTCGGCCATCCGTTCGCAGAGTACCCTGCAGCGGTACAAACCGGTGCTCAGGGGAGTGACCCACGATGGTGATGGCGCCGTTCTCATCGCGATGAAACTGACGGGGAAGGATCTTCCGTTGCCCGACAGTGTTCGCGGTGCCGTCATCCTTTCGGTGCGGGCGCTACTACGCCTGCCGACCGGACCGTACGTCACGTCGACGCAACGGCTGACGGTGCCCATCGCGAACGAACCCTTGCCGAAGGGCGTCATCCTTACCCACGCGATGAAGGTGGAGCCGATCACGGACCAGAACGATCCGGAGATCGTCGTGCGTGGTCTCACGCTCCGCTCACCGAAGGCCGATTCGGTAGATGGTCTGCCGGATATCCGTCCTATGGACTACGGCGTCGAGGCCTCTGTATCGTCGGCATCCATACGGGATATGCAGACCAATACCACGTTCGGCGCATCGGTCATCGACGTGAAGAACACCGGGGGCCAGGAATATCAGGTGCGATTGAAACTTACCGGTGGAAGGTTCCCGCTGAGCAGGGGACAGGTCAAGGGCACCATACAGCTCGACGTCAAGGCGGTAACACGATCGCGCGGACAGCGGTCAATGCGTAGCAAGATCGTTCCTATCAGCGTCAGTAACTAGATCCGGATATCATAGGGATGCGGAATCCCAAGGAATGCACCATGAAACAGGTCATGGGAGTGATGGCGTGGTTCACGGCGATGGGCCTCACCCTCGTCGGGTGTGGTGACCCCATTGCGGCGCGGAAGGCGACGCCACGCGACATCATCAACAAGCAGGTCATCGTTCTCTATGACGACACGCCACAGCTACCGATCGATGCCATCGTGATCCACGAAGCCGATCCGCTGTCCTTCACGACGAACAGTGGTCCACTGATCCGTTTGCAGGGATACTTCATCGATTCGACGGAGAAGTTCGTGCGTCTCGGCGCCCTGTCTGCCGGAAACGATCCGCTGGCCGCCGTGGAGGGAGGAGATAACGGAGTCTCCTACAACTCCTTCCTCACCAACCGCAGGGTCGCCGATTCCGTGAACTGGACCATCACCGGCTTCGGAGGCCACGACTACCGGTTCACGATGCATCCCGTACCACGTATCTCGCTCAACAATCCCGAACGGATGGAGCCCGTAGCTCGTGATGTCGTGCTCGACTACCAGGGAGCGACGGGAGGCAAGATCATCGTCGTCGTCTACGCCGTTACCGTCCGGACGAGCGATCAGAACGTCTCGCGTTCGTTCACGGTCACCGACGCCTATATCACGGACGATACGGGACACATCGTCGTACCGCAGTCCACGATGCAGAAGGCCTACGACAAGCGTACGGAAGAGATACGCGTCGAGCTCACGCACACGCGACTGGAGTATGGTGACATGGGGGCAAAAGGCAGGCTCGGAATGTACTCGAAGGCCAGCGGCGAGATCGTCATCGTGAAACAGTGATGATGACGACGTAGTCAAATGAACGGGCCGTGCGAAAAAGAAGAAGCCTCCGTACCGGATCGGTGCGGAGGCTTTCATGTTGCTGCGTGATACTGTCGATTACCGCATGATACTATCGAAAGTTACGATGGCGACAGGGCGAGTCCTGCCGTATCGCCTTCGTCGGGACGCTGCTGCTCCTTCGGCTTCGACGGTGTGGATGCCTTGATGGCCTCACGAAGCTTGTTCACGTCCTTCACGATCGGCGGCAGCTCTCCACCCTTCATCAGGATGTCGATTTCTTCGGCGTCGAGGATCTCGCGTTCGACGAGGGCGTGGGACAGGCGATGCAGCATGTCGATGTTGTCCCGCATGAGCTTTTCGGCCTGCTGCTCACAACTGACGATCAGGTTGCGGATTTCGGCGTCGATGGATCGCGCTGTTTCCTCGCTATGGTCACGGGGCTGCGAGATCTCGCGGCCGAGGAACACCTCGTCGTGCTGGCTCGCATAGCGGACCGGACCCAGGATGTCGCTCATGCCGAATTCGCAGACCATCTTGCGTGCGATGGCCGTTGCGCGTTCGAGGTCGTTCGAGGCACCCGTCGTCAGCATGTTGAAGACGACCTTCTCCGCTGCACGTCCTGCAAGCAGGGTAACGATGCGGGTGATGAGATACTCCTTGCTCATCGTGTGGGCATCTTCCTGCGGGAGATAGGACGTTACGCCCAGGGCGCGGCCGCGGGGAATGATGGTGACCTTGTGTACGGGATCGCTGTTCGGGAGCAGCTTGCCGGCCATCGCATGACCGATTTCATGATAGGCCGTCGTTTCCTTTTCCTTATCGCTGATGAGCATGCTCTTCCGCTCGACGCCCATGAGGACCTTGTCCTTGGCATTCTCGAAGTCGAACATCGCCACTTCCGTACTGTTGCGCCGTGCGGCCAGCAACGCTGCCTCGTTCACGAGGTTGGCGAGATCGGCACCGCTCATGCCTGGGGTACCCTTCGACAGCACGTCGAGATCGACGTCCTTGGCGATCGGCACCTTGCGCGTATGGACCTTGAGGATTCCGAGGCGTCCGTTCATGTCCGGGCGATCGACGACGACCTGACGATCGAAACGGCCGGGGCGGAGCAGGGCAGGATCCAGGACGTCCGGGCGGTTCGTGGCGGCCACGATGATGATACCGGCATTCTGTTCGAAGCCATCCATCTCGACGAGGAGCTGGTTCAACGTCTGCTCGCGTTCGTCGTGCCCACCGCCGAGGCCTGCGCCGCGATGGCGGCCGACTGCATCGATTTCATCGATGAAGACGATACAGGGAGCGTGTTTCTGGGCCTGGTCGAAGAGGTCGCGGACGCGGCTCGCGCCCACGCCGACGAACATTTCCACGAAGTCGGCACCGGAGATCGAGAAGAATGGGACACCCGCTTCACCGGCCACGGCACGTGCAAGAAGCGTCTTGCCCGTACCCGGAGGGCCGAGCAGGAGGACGCCCTTGGGAATCTTGCCGCCGAGGCGCGTGAACTTCGTGGGGTCCTTCAGGAATTCGATGATTTCCTGGAGTTCCTCCTTGGCTTCGTCGGCACCTGCGACGTCCTGGAACGTCACGTGGACGTTGCCTTCCGTCTGCAGGCGGGCACGGCTCTTGCCGAAGGAGAAGATGTTCTTGCCGCCGCCACCCATCTGCATGCGTCGGGTGACGAGCAGGAAGGCGACGAGCAGGAGCACCCACGGCAGGAACTGAAGCAGCGAGACCCACCAGGGCGAGTCGCCGTCTTCGTACGTCCACGAGACACCGTGTTCGCGCCAGAAGGCTTCCGTCGAGGAATCGACGATGCCGAGCTTGGTGCGGAAGTTCTTGACTTCCACGGCACCACGTTCCCGCTGGACGGTGACGGGGCGCCGCATGACGCCGTGAAACTCGAAGTCGTTCAGTTGCGATTTCCTGACGACGGCTTCCTTGACCAGATCCTGCTTGACGAATTCGGTGTATTCGTTATAGGTCAGTGGCCATTCCTGTTTGTTGGCATTCATCATGAACATTCCGACCATGATGATGGCAACCAGGATTCCTACCCAGATCAGCACGTTCCGCAGGATGCGCGATACGGTGACGTCGTTGTCGTCGTCGGGTCCGTTGTCCTGTGAAGGACGTTGACGCTGCGGCCGGTTGTTGGGTGTGTTTCGTTCGGACATGTTGTCTCCTTGGTTCCAGGGCTATGACGATTGCCGCAGGCAGTTCATGTACGCGGATCGTCGGACGAATAATCTTCGGACACGACCCAGATGGCGTCGAGTTCACGTCCGTAACCGGCATAGTCCATTCCGTAGCCGACGACGAAGTCGGGTGCGATCTCCCGGCCTACGTAGTCGATCACGAGTTTTTCCTTGTGGGAATCGGGCTTGCTCAGAAGAGCGGCGATGGTGACGCTCGCGGGATTGAGTCCGCTGATGTGCTTGATGAGTTCCACGATCGTCGTGCCGGAATCGATGATGTCTTCGACGATGAGGACGTGGCGGTTCTCGATTTCGGGAAGGACGCTTTCGACGTTCAGCGTGCCGCTGCTCCGCATGGCCGGGCCATAGCTCGACGCGCGGAGCACTTCGATGACGCAGGGAATGCGCAGGCGGCGCACGAGGTCGGATGCGAAGATCATCGCACCCTTGAGAATGACGAGGACGGTAAGTTCCTTGCCCGCATAGGCACTGTTGATACGTCCGGCGATCGCTCCCACGAGCTCGTCGATTTCATGCTTGTGGATGTACGGCCGGAACGTACGGTCGTGCACACGTATGGTCTGTTCGGTCATGAGCTCGGAAGGGTTCTGATATGATTCATGCGATGGCAAGACGAAGAATGCGTGTGGTGGTGGACGAAACCTTGTGCAGATCCGAAATCCGTAGGCCGACGATCCACAGGATGCCTTCCCGGTCACAAACCACCGTTTGCAACGATCGTCGTGAATGGGGGATCCGGGCATTGGTGAGCATGTCGGAAACGAGGGCGGTGCCATCGAGGCCGAGCGGCCGGAACCGGTCGCCATCCTGCCAGGTACGCCACGCCAGATCTCCACGCACGGTGTCGGCGTCGAGATAGGCCTCCGAGGGATCCGGTGAGAGGCGTATCTCGGATGCCGGGACCATGTCCACACGTAGCGTCCGGGAACCGACAACATACGTGGCTCCGGGCACTATCGCAACATGGATGGGGCGCCCGGCGGTATCGTCTTCGACGAAGAGGATCGTATCCCGTTCCCGCAAGGCCACGAGGTTACGTCCTATGCTGGCCCTGCTGCCGGTCTCTGCGTCGACGAGGGTCATGATCCGTTCCGTGCCATCCCTGTCCGGTGGATGACCGGGAACGACGCGACGAAGGACGTAACGGAGCACTTCGACCCGTAACGCCGTACTGCAACGACGGAGAACGTCGAGCCGTAGTCCTGCCGTCGTGCCGTCGACGATGGTCGCTTCGCGAGCGATGGGCTGTACGGCGTCCATGACGATGGACCTGGCTTCGCGGAGGAGTCCGGCCGATCGCGCCATGGCTGTGGTAACGTCGGTACCGAGAACGGATCGTACGGCCGGCATGACGTGATGCCGCAGGCGATTCCTCAGGAAGTGGTCTTCGTCGTTGCTCGAATCGGTACGCCAGGCGAGGTTCCGTGCGTGGACGTATTCCTCGAGTGCGGTCCTTGTGACATCGATGAGCGGGCGGAGCACCGTCAGACCCGAGGGCATGACCCGCATGGGCGGAATGCCGGCTAGACCGGTGATGCCGCTGCCGCGGGCAAGGTGCATGAGTAGTGTTTCGGCGACGTCGTCGGCCGTGTGGGCCAGAAGGATACGCTGGGCACCGATCGACCGCGCCACATCGTCGAAGGCTTCGTAGCGGGCGCGCCGTGCGGCGTCTTCGGGACCGTTGGCATCGTCGTAGAACGACGCCGGGTCGACCTTCCGGAGATGGAACGGAATGCCAAGCGCATGGCAGACGTCTTCCACGAAAGATGCGTCGCCTCGCGATTCCTCGCCGCGCAGACCATGATCGACGTGGACGACGTGTAGATCCATAGCGCAGTCATGCCGTACGGCATGCGCGATGTCCAGCAGCGCTACCGAGTCCAGGCCGCCGCTGACACCTGCCAGTACCGTCGTATCGGTGCAGTGATGCAGGGTAAGGAAGCTCCGCATCGATCGATGCATCTGCGTGACATGTTCCATCATACCGGCAACGGGCGGGCCGTCAATTCCGTCTGATCCAGGTCGTCGGCGTATCTGAGCAGGCGCTCGGAAATTTCTTCGTAGGTCTCGTAGCGCACGACGTCCTGCCGTGCGAGCGAGTTGTTGGGCAGGCCCTTGAGATAGCCGCCGTAATGCTTGCGGAACTCGTGGACGGCGCGTCGCAACGGTTTCCACTCGAGTTCGAGGCGGAGATGTTCGAGGCAGACGTCGATCCGCTCACGGTGCGATACCGGTGCCGGCATGGTTCCCGTGCGCATGTATTCCTTGGCCTGGTTGAAGACGAAGGGATTGCCGATGGCGGCACGGCCGATCATCACGGCATCCGCACCCGTTTCCGCGAATGCGCGGCGTACGTCTTCCGGTGTCTGGACGTCTCCGTTGAGGATGACGGGAATGTTCACGACCTGCTTGATGCGTGGAATCCACGTCCAGTCCGCGTCGCCGCTATGGCCCTGGTCGCGGGTCCTGCAGTGGACGGTCAGGGCGGCCGCACCAGCATCCTCGAGCATGCGCGCCACGTCGAGAATGACGATTTCGTCGGGTGACCATCCGAGACGGGTCTTGACCGTGACGGGCAGCTTGACGTTGTCGACCAGCGCGCGCGTCATCTCGGCCATCTTCGGCGGATCCTTGAGCAGGGCGGCACCTGCGTTACGTGCCACGACGTTCTTGACCCAGCAACCACAGTTGATGTCGATGAAGTCGGGTCCGGATTCTTCGGCCCGCTGGGCCGCTTCGATCATCACGGGGATGTCGCCACCGAAGATCTGGATGGACACAGGATGTTCTTCGTCGGCCAGCCGCAGTTTCTCCATCGACCGGCGTGCGTCACGTATCAGACCATCGCTCGAGATGAATTCCGTATAGACGATATCCGCCCCGTACCGTTTGCAGATCACACGGAAGGGGAGGTCGGTCACATCCTCCATGGGTGCCAGGAGCAGACCTTGTTCGACGTCGACAGTACCGATTCGCATGGTACGAAAATACGAAGGGATGCCGAGGCGCGAGGTCTCCGCGAATCCCTAATTCACGCCGGTTATTGTGCTTCCCGATACGGAAACGGAACGGTCCGGTCGGTGTCGTTACGGTTGTCGGTGCTTTTCACAGTTGTTCTATCGATGCCATGGAGATGCGATATGGGCCGCTTCCTCACACTATGCATCCTGGTCGGAATGACAGGTATCGTCACGGATGGTCACGCAGGCGGTGGGCATGACGATCGGGTCCGGAAACTTCAGCCCGGAATCGACACCTTGCCGCCGCAATTCGTCCGAACGGAGCAGGCCTGCGGCGTATGGAACTACGTCGCAACCGAAGTCCGGAACCTGCCCGACCCACCGAACGCCATTCCACGCGAAACGGATCAGATCGACAGAGGCATCGCTTCGGTCGGCTTCACGGACCTTCCCGCGCCGGTCAACGTGCGTCTCATGCTGGTGACGGATCAGTCGTTTCCCTCCACGCCATCGTACAAGTCCTTCACGTTCAGCATTTCGCTCGTCGATCCTTCGAAGGAAGGTCGGGCCATTCTCGTGGTACGCGACTTCGCGAACAATCTGCGTATCGATACCGTGAACATCAGGCCGGCGGCACCGGCCGTTTCGTCGGCACGTGTCGACTACGGCATCGTGCGCGCCGGTACGAGGGAACGCCGATCCGTCGCTGTCCGGAACACGTCTGCGCAGCCCACGGTGATCACGGATATGAGGATACGCGGCAACGGACCGTTCGCCATCGCGAATCCGCCTGTCTTGCCCTATACGATCCCGCCGTCTGGAACGTTCGACGTCCAGCTGGACTATGCGCCGGTGCGCGGTACGACCGCCGAGGATCACGCTGCTCTCGTCGTCGAATCGCAGTGCGGGAATACGACGTCCGAGATCAGAGGGGTGGTGGGTCTTGCCCTCCTGGACGTCGAGGACTGGGCCGTGGGAGATGTCCGGGCGGATGAGCGGGTCTGCAAGCCGGGCGGTCTGCGCATCGTCAACAACGGAAACATGCCGGTAACGATCACCGGGTTCGACATCGGGAATCCGAACGTCACGTTATCGACACCCACCGTTCCACCTCTGCCGATCGAAGTGCTGCCGGGCGCGGAAATTCACGTGCAGGACCTGTGCTACGGTCGTACGACGGTCGGCAAGGATACGGCGTCGGTTCGCGTGCAGTCGGATGCCCAGGGTGACGATCTGACGTGCGTCGTTACCGGTCGTGTTGTGACGTCCATCGAAGAGGATTCCGATGTCATGGCTCCGTGGGTACGGTATGTGGCGGCGTCCGAGACGCTCGACGTGACGTGCGACGACGGTCGGGCCCGCGTCGTCGTGGTAGACGTGCGCGGACGCCTCCTGCATACGATGCCGATCACACCGCCGCTGACGCAGGTGGATGCCCGGACCTTTCCCGGGGGTACGGTGATCGTCACCATCGATTCCGCAAGGGGCAGGCGAACGGTCGCGGTTCCGATCCTTCGCTGAGTCCCGACTCCATGTCCGTGGCATGTCCGCCCGACAGGGTGCGGCATGCCATGGTCATTCGTGGTCCCGTCGGATGACGGTCAGTGTCCTGCCGCCGATGGTTCCATCGGGAGCGGGCGCCCGGCCAGCATCCGGAAGCGTATGACGTAGGCCACGGCGGCAGTCATGAGGCCGACCAGATATCCGATCCATATCCCGCCGGGACCCATGCCGAGCGTGAAGGCGCACAGATAGCTCACCGGCAGGGAGATACAGCCATAGGCCACCAGGGATAGCAGCGTGGGAACGCGTACGTCTGCCATGCCGCGCAGGATACCGAGGCCGACGCATTGCACGCCGTCGAACAACTGGAACATTCCGGCGAAGACGAGCAGGTGCGAAGCCAGGTCGATGACCTCCGGATCGGTACTGTACCAGGTAGGCAACCAATGGCGGAGCGTCAGGAAGACGATGGCGGTCACGACGTTGTATCCGAGGACGAGCAGGAGGGCGGCCTTGCCGGCGCTCTTCAGGTTGTCGCGGTCCTGGAGACCTCTGAAATGGCTGATACGAATCGTAGCGGCGCTGCCGATGCCCAGGGCTACCATGAACGTGAAGCCCGCCAGATTCATCGCCACCTGGTGTGCGGCCAGGGATACGGCGCCGAGCCAGCCCATCATCACTGCGCCGAGCGCGAAGGCCGCGATTTCGAGCACGATCTGCCCGGCGATGGGAAATCCCATATCGAACGATTCCTTCAGATGCCGTAATGGCGTATGAATCGTGGAACGCAGGGCGGCGCGCAGACGCAGGAAGAATGGAGAGGACATGAATATCCACAGGACGATGGCCACCATGAGCACCCTGCTCAGGAAGGTTGCCAGTCCGGCCCCTGCGGCGCCCATGGCCGGCATGCCGAAGTTGCCGTAGATGAAGACCCAGTTCAGGGCCACGTTCGTGAGATTGCCCGCGATACTCACGATCAGTGCCACGCGCGTATTGCTCATCGCCTCGGCCGTCTGCTTGAAGAGGCCGAAGCCTATCCGGGGCAGGATGCTCAATACGATCCAGATGTAGAACGGACGTGCCAGCACGACGACGTCGGCCGGGGCGCCGAAACGGTCCAGGAACAGGGACAGCATGAGGAGGACGGTCGTGATCAGGACGGCCATGCCGCCCGAAACGATACTGCCGGACTTCACCTGCCGGGCCATGTCGACCATATCGCGGCGTGCATAGGCCGTACCGGCGAGTGGCGTGATGGCGATCGTGAAACCCACGGCGAACAGGAGGCCGATGATCGTGATGCTGTTCCCGAGGGTCACGGCCGCCAGGGGCAGTGTTCCTACGCGGCCCACCATGATGGTGTCGGCGGCCACCGTCACCATGTCGCTCACCTGGGAGATCGCGACGGGCATGGCGAGGCGGACGAGAGGCCGTAACTGGGACATCGGGACTTCCTGCGGGATGAGAGGGGTGGGGAATACCGGTTCGCGTGACCGGTCGAGGACGAACGAAAAGCAATGTTCGTGCCGTCCCCGATTCCATGGGCTGCCGCCCCGATTGCAGGGTTCGTGCTACCGGTTTTCGCCGTAATTTGCAAGGCCTCGTTCCCGCAACTCCACTTCCAACCCCTAACGACCGCATACGCGCATGGCCCGTTTTGGACTGTTCTCCAATGATGTCGGTATCGACCTTGGTACTGCAAACACCCTGATCTGGCAGAAAGGCAAAGGGATCGTGCTCAATGAGCCGACCATCGTGGCCTTCGATCGTACGACGAAGCACATCATTTCGATAGGCCGGGAAGCGCAGGAAATGGTGGGGCGTACGCACCGGGAAATCAAGACGATACGTCCCTTGAAGGACGGCGTCATCTCCGACTTCGAAATCGCCGAAGGCATGCTGCGGGCCTTCATCCGTAAACTGTCGAGTTCATGGCAGCCCGCGCGTCGTATGGTGATCTGCGTTCCGTCCGGCATCACCGAGGTGGAAAAACGCGCCGTACGGGATTCTGCGGAACACGCCGGCGCCAAGGAAGTCCACCTCATCGCCGAACCCATGGCCGCCGCCATCGGTGTGGGCCTCGACGTCCACGAACCGATGGGGAACATGATCGTGGATATCGGCGGGGGAACGACGGAGATCGCCGTCATCGCCCTGTCCGGTATCGTTGCCGACGAATCGATCCGTATCGCAGGCGACGAGCTCACGAGCTCCATCGTCAACTACTTCAAACGCCAGCACAACATCCTTATCGGCGATCGTACGGCGGAGATCATCAAGTGCCATGTGGGCTCGGCCTTCCCGCTCGACGAAGAGCTGGAGATCGAAGTCAAGGGCCGTGACATGGTGAGCGGCATCCCCCGCTCCATCATCATCTCGAGCGAGGAGATCCGCGAGGCTCTCAACGAGAACGTCACCGTCATCGTCGAAGCCGTCCTCAACCTCCTCGAAAAGACGCCGCCTGAACTTTCGGCGGATATCTACGATCGTGGCATCATCCTCACGGGCGGTGGCGCCCTGTTGAAGGGACTCGACGAGCGTCTGCGCCGCGAGACGAAGCTGCCGGTCCATGTAGCCGAAGACCCGCTCACGGCCGTCGTGCGCGGCACCGGCAAGGTTCTCGAAGATCTCAGTGGATACTCGAACGTCCTGATCAAGTCGAAGCGCTACTGATGCAGCGGTTCATCGCATTCGTCGTCCGCTTCAAGAACTACATCGCCCTCTGTGCGCTGGTGGTGATGAGCTTCGCCATGATGAGCTTCGGCAGCCTGTCGCAGCTCGGCGGGTTCCGCGCCGTCGTCGTAGGCTCCATCGGGTGGTTGCAGAGCTTGTTCGCCTGGATTCCGAATCCGGTGGCGCTGAAGAGCGAGAATCTTGCCCTGCGCGAACTCAATCTCCAGTTGTCGGTGGAAAGTGCGCGAAGCCGCCAGGCCATGGTGGAGAACGCCACGCTGCGCCGCATGCTGGAACTTCCGAAGCTGACGGAGTATCGACTGATCGCCGCCGACGTGGTAGGGAAGACGACGACACAGTTGCGGAACTACGCCACCATCAACAAGGGCGGCGCCGATGGCCTCAAGGAAGGCATGTGCTGTATCACCGATGCAGGCCTGGTGGGACTGATCATCGGTGTGTCGGATCATTATGCCGTGGTCCAGCTCCTGCTCAACCGCGATACGCGGGTGGCGGCGAAGGTCCAGCGTTCCCGCGTCGATGGCATCATCGCCTGGGAAGGCGAGACGTATCTGACGCTGAAGAACATTCCGAAGTCGTTCGATGTCCAGGCTGGCGACGTCGTCCTTACGTCCAACTACAGCAGCCGGTATCCGGCGAACCTCGTCATCGGCCGCCTTACACAGGTCGAGGACGAGAACAATTCGCTCTTCCGCCGCGTGGTGGTGGAGCCCGCCGTGAATTTCGCGACGCTGGAACAGGTCTTCATCGTCGAGTATATTCCGAATACCGAACGGCTGGAGCTGGAGCATGCGACGGACGAGCGGATGCGCCAGCGCTCACAACAACGATAGGCTCTTCCGATCATGAATGTACTGTTCGATAGGACTCAGTTCGCGACCAATCCGGCCCTGCGCTTCGTGGCATATGCCGTCGTCGCCATGGTGCTGTCCGTCATTCACGTCGTCTTCCTTCGGTTCGTCGCCGTCAGCAGCGTCACACCCGATCTCCTGCTGATCCTCACGGTCTGGATCGCTTTGGTCGAAGGTCAGTTCGTCGGTATGTTTGCCGGGTTCGCCAGTGGTATCCTGTTCGATATCGTATCGGCCGACGTACTCGGCAGTAATGCACTCGCCAAGACGGTGGCGGCCTTCGTGGCCGGCTATTTCTGGAGGGAAGGGTTCGCCATGCAGACGATCGGAAGCTATCGCTTCCTGCTGATCGTGGCGCTGTGCGGGGGATTGCACAACGTGCTCTACTTCTTCTTCTACGTCAAGCCGATGCAGATCTCGTTCCCCATGTTTTTTCTGACGTACGGCGTGGCCACGACGCTGTACACCACCGTTGCCGCCGTCTTCCCGATGCTCTACGTCAACAGGAAGAAGGAGTGGTAGGAAGGTTCCGTAACGAGGGCCCGTCACCACGATTCGCAACACGTTTCCCGTTGGTTCCGCATGTATCTAAGCAAACTTGAAATGGTCGGCTTCAAGAGCTTCGCTCACAAGACCGAGCTGAGCTTTACCGACGGCGTCACGTCCATCGTAGGGCCGAACGGTTGCGGGAAGTCGAACATCGTCGACGCCATCCGCTGGGTGCTGGGCGAGCAGAAGTCGTCCACCCTCCGTGCCGATTCCATGGATCAGGTGATCTTCAACGGCTCGAAGACGCGCAAGCCGCTCGGCATGGCCGAAGTGTCCCTGACGATCGAGAACAACAAGCAGATACTCCCCACGGAGTATTCGCAGGTGACGATCACACGGCGCCTGTTCCGGAACGGAGACAGCCAGTATCTGCTGAACAAGACGCAGTGCCGTCTCCGCGACATCGTCGATCTCTTCATGGATACCGGAATGGGCTCCGATGCCTACTCGGTGATCGAGCTGAAGATGATCGAGACGATCCTCAGCGACAAGGCCGACGAACGCCGCCACCTGTTCGAGGAAGCCGCAGGCGTCACGAAGTACAAGGCTCGCCGCCGCGAGGCACAGCGCAAGCTCGAAGCCGCCGAACGCGATATCGCACGCGTACAGGACATCGTCCGCGAAGTGCAGAAGACGGTGAACTCGCTCGCACGCCAGGCCGAGAAGGCTCGTCAGCACCAGGAATTGTCGACGCGTCTGCGTGAGCTGGACAGGTTGCTCTTCGCCTTCGAATATCTCGACGAATACATGGCCCTGAAGCAGTTCGAGGCCCGTATCACGGATATCCGCAAACGTCGCGAAGAAGCCGAAGCCACGCTGCAGAGCGGAGAAGCCGCAGTGGTGACGACGGAGGCCGAACATCAGGCACGTGAAGTGGAACTGCGGACCGCGCTCGAAGCCGAAGGCAATGTGCGTTCGGCCCTGGGCGAAGTGCAGCAGCAGGTCTCTCTGCTCGAAGAGCGTCGCGCCGCCACGCAACGTGCACTGGACAGACTGGAACGCGAACAGAACGAGTCGCAGTCGCAGCAGTTGAGCACGTCCGAAGAACTCCGCAGCGTGCGTGAACGCCTCGAGGCGATCCGCGTCGAAGTCGAGGTGGCCCAGCAGGATGCCGGCGGACAGAAGCAGCGCGTGCATGAGATGAACGAAGGCATGCATGCGGCCCGCCAGGAAGCGTCGTCACGACGTGAAGCATTGAATCAGGCCCGCCAGGTCCTGGCGGAAGAACGTAATCAGGCCGACAGGTTCCGCATCCAGGCCGAAGGGCTTCAACGTCGTCTCCGCGACAACGAAAGCCAGCAGACGGTGGCCGCCGAGCGCCTGCGTCAGGTGGAGGAGCAGAGTATCCGCGAACGCGAGGATCTGCCCGCACTGGACGCTCAGCTCGCAGAAGCTGAACAGCGCCAGCATTCCGAAGAAGAACGTCAACAGCGCCTGCGTACCGAGCAGGAAGGTCTGCAGCAGGAGTCGGAAGGGCTCCGCGCCCAGGCCGCCCATAGCAAGGCGTCCCTCGAATTCCTGATCGGCCTCGTCGACACGACCGAAAGCAGCAAGTTCCTGATGTCGACGCCGGAGTGGACGCCGTCGGGCGAGAAACTCACGCTGGCCGAAGTGCTGAATACGGCCGAAGATCTGCGTGTGGCCATCGAAGCGGCGTTGGGCGAATCCGCCCGCTACTTCGTCGTCGCCAATCGCCAGGAAGCCAATCAGGCAATCGGCGCACTTGCCCGGAACAACGTCGGCAAGGCTACGTTCCTCTGCCGTGACGCAGTACCCGATCTCGGCGCTCCGCCGCAGTTGCCTCAGGTCGATGGTATCATGGGCTGGGCGAGCGAGCTGGTGCGTACCGACGACGCTCTCCGTGGTGCCGTCCGCGGCATCCTTGGTCGTACCGTCGTCGTCCGTACGGTGGAAGACGCATGGCGCGCCATCGAACAGACGCCGGCGGATGCTGCCGTGACGCTGGCCGGTGAGATCGTGCATCGGGCCGGTGCCGTCCGTGGCGGCTCGGTGTCGAAGACGGAAGGTGTCCGTGTCGGACGCCGTGAACGCATCGAACAGCTTCGTGGTGAGGTCGCCCGGCTCGAGGAGCGTATCGGCGAGATCGACGAACGCCTGCGCGAGATCAAGCAGGAGTTGTCGACGATCGACCTGCGCCGACTCGCCGACGACGTGCGCCGGATCGCCCTGATCCGCAACGACCGGATCCAGAAGCTCCAGGCCCTGCAGGGACGTATCGACGATATCTCGTCGCAGCGCGAGATGCTCGAGGAAGAGGCCGCAGGCTTCCGTGCGGAACTCGAAGGCGTACAACAACAGGGTGCCGAAGCCGAACGTGCCATCACGGCCACGGCCGAAGGTGTGGCCCAGCTCGAACAGGACGTCCATGCATCGCAGCAGGAACTGCTGGCCGCAGAAAGCAGACTCAACGAAGCGACGGCCGATATGCGTGCCGCCGAAATCCACGTCGTACGCCTGAACGGTGAACGGCAGACACTCGAAAGCGATGAAGCCCGGTTGTCGACGCAGAGCCTGACCATCGACCAGCGCCGTGAACAACGCGATCACGAGCGGACGGAATTCGGCCAGCAGCTCGAGCAATTCGCCGTCGAACGTGATCACATGGCAGGTCAGGCGGAGAAACTCGTCGTCCATCTGGCGGAATCGCGTGCCGCACGCGAAGCGCTCGAACTCACGGTGCGCGAATGCTCGGCTGCCTTCCATGCGGCCGGCGATGCCGTACGCGCGCAACGCAAGGTCGTCGACAACGTCACGCAGGAACTCCACGAAGCCGATCTCCGCTTCAACGAAGTGCGTCTGCGCGTCGAAGCACTGGTACGACGTGCCACCGAAGAACTCGATATCGCGGTTCCCGACGAGCCAGTCCAGCCCGAATCCGAGCACAGTCCGGACGATCTGAGACTGCAGGTCCAGGAGCTGCGCCGCAAGCTCACGACGATGGGGAACGTCAACTTCCTCGCACTCGAAGAGCACGAACGCGAAGCCGAACGCCTCGAGTTCCTGACGAAGCAACTGACGGACCTGCTCGACAGCCAGAAGACGTTGACGGAGACGATCGCCGAAATCAATCTGACGGCCCGTGAGCAGTTCACGAATACCTTCATCAGGATCCGCGAGAACTTCATCACGCTGTTCAAGGTCCTGTTCACCGAGGACGACGAAGCCGATCTCATGATGGTGGACGATGCCGACCCGCTCGAATGCAAGGTCGACATCGTGGCCAAACCTCGCGGCAAGCGTCCGCACAGCATCGAAATGCTGTCGGGTGGCGAGAAGACGCTCACGGCCATCGCCCTGCTCTTCGCCATCTATCTCGTCAAGCCGAGCCCCTTCTGTATCCTCGATGAAGTGGACGCCCCGCTCGACGACGCGAACATCGACCGCTATCTGAAGATCATCCGGAGGTTCGCCGAGAACACGCAGTTCCTGATGATCACGCACAATAAAAAGACCATGGAAGCCGCCGATACACTATACGGCGTCACGATGGAGGAGCCGGCAGTGTCGAAGCTCGTCAGCGTCCAGTTGTCGGGCGACTCGCCGCGCAAGTCCGCAGCCTGATGTTCAACTACACATTCCCGAGAGTATGATGATCAAACGTTTGTCTGTCCTGATGCTGGTGGCCGTACTGGCCGTCTGTATCGTGCCGGAGACGAAGGCAGGGGACGCGGAACAGGTCGTCCTGAACGAAACGCTCGACGGTTCGTTCGGCAAGGTATGGAGAGCCGTGAAGCGCGCGATGGAAGTGCATGGCTGCGGCAAACCCCAGACGGAGAAGGTGATCGAGCCGGCCGAAGAAGGCGGGCTGTACAAGGGTATCTACATTTCGGATTTCTGCATCCTGGCGACGGGAGAGGACACGACGCGTGACGTGCTGGAGCGCTATGGCGACATTCCCCGCATCCGCGGCGGTATGTGGATCAGTGGCCGTATCCAGTACAAGATCAACATCCGCGAAGAAGCGCAGAACAAGACGAAGATCACGCTGAAGGCCGAACTCTCGGGATTCGAGGAGTTCATCACCAATCAGGTGCACTTCTGGACGTCGAACGGCTTGCTCGAGCGCGAGATGATGGCTGCGATCGTCAAGTATTCGAACGAGGAAATACAGAAGGCCGGTTCTACCGACGAATGAAGTCGTACTGAGCCACCTTGATGTCGAATTCGGTACCGGGAGCGTAGTCCAGAGCCATTTCCTTCAGAAGTGGCTCCTGGACCCGTACCGTGGCCCAGCATCCGCCGTGGAACTTCACGACCTCGGCATCATAGAGTTCCTTGCCGTTCATCGAAACCCGGTAGGTCTGTCCGGGTTCGAAGGAATCCTTGGGCATCTTTTCATGGACGGGCTTCATTTCTTTTCCTCGTAGTTCAATGTGGTCTACACGAGCCGCGCATGCAGTTGCGCCGCGGCCCTGGCGGCATGCGTCCTGGGCAGCATCAGGCGTGCCGTATGATCGCCCGGCTGCAATACCAGTCCGAAGGCTTCGGTCACACCCAGTTCGCGGATCGTCGTACCTGCCGCTTCGAGCCAGGCGGCCGCAGGGGCGAAGACGACCGACACCGTCACATGATTGTCGGCCGGGTCCATGTCGTCGCGCAGGACGACGATGGGATCGCACGACGATGCCTCGGCGGCGATGATGGTCTGATCTCCATCGGGTTCGGCCGCACCGGCGATGCGGATCGGAATGCCGGCCTGTTCCGCAGGATCGATCATGGTGGGGTAGAGGAGCTTGACTCCTTCCTCGGCAGCGATGCGCGCCTGCACGTAGGAGAGGCGGGGCCGCGACGCCGTCCCTTCGCAGATCTGGGGATCTCCGCTCCGGATACCGGCTACGTCCGTCCAGATCACGATTTCTTCCGCGTCGAGCAACGATCCCAGCAGCGATGCGGTGAGGTTGGAGCTTTCCTTGCCCATCGTCGTCGTGGCGCCATGTTCCGCACGTCCTACGTAACCCTGGATCAGGACGACGCGATGGGCGTCCAGTACAGGCCACAGTGTCTGGCGTACGCGTACGCGGGTCTTGTCCACCAGCGGCCGAGCGGCGCCGTGCTGGCCGTCGGTTTCGATGACGTCCCGTGCATCCACACCGGCGACGTCGATGCCACGTGATCCAAGGACGTGCCGTGCGATGTGCAGGGCCATGTATTCGCCGTAGGACAGGATGCCGTCGAGCGTCCGTGGTGTGAGCTGACGTGTGATGGAGACACCCGTCAGGGTATTCGTGAGTTCCGTACGGCAGCCTTCGAGCAGGACGTCCAGTGCCTCGCGTACGGAGGGGGAGGGAATGAGTCCCTTCATCAACGTCCTGTGGTCGTTCACCACATGATCCAGGCGTTCGCGCGCATCGTCGAGCTGCCCTTTGACGGCCAGGCGTGCTGTGTATTCCAGGTCGCGTGTGGCGGTGGAAAAGGCCGATACGACGACGAGGATACGTTCATCCGCATGGCGCTGGAGGATATCGGACATCTGCCGGAAACCTTCCGGGCCGCGGAGCACCGCTCCGCCGAATTTCATGACCTTCATGGCACAAAGGTACGGAACTTGACGGGCCGGATGCAGGCGGTATCCGGGGCAGAAGCGGCAGCCCGGCGACCGAACCGCCGCGTACAGGAGTTTTCCAGATACGGAAAAACTTAACAAATCCAGTTGCAGCATCCGGTTAAGCCCCTTATATTTGCAGTTCTCAGAGAATTCCAACGCTCATTCGAGGCCGAAATGGCAAAGACCCAATCGTTCGGTGACAAGACCAAGAAGGGTAAAACCGAACAGAAGATCAACGTGAAGGTCATCAAGGCGTTCCGCTCCGACAAGGGTACCGTGAAGTACATGGAGCGCTTCGTCAAGATTGATGATGCTGGCCAAATCGACAAGATCGACATCACGAGGTAATAGCATGAAGAAGGGTATCCACCCCGCATACAAGACCATCGACGTGGTCATGACGGACGGGTCGACGTTCCAGACGCGCTCCTGCTTCAAGGGTGAACGCATGGTACTGGAAATCGACTCGAAGTCGCATCCGTTCTATACGGGCAAGCAGATGCTCGTCGATACGGCCGGTCGTGTCGAGCGCTTCAACAAGCGCTTCGAGAAGACGAAGGCCATCAAGGATGCAAAAACGAAGTAAACTCCAGGAGACATGAACGTGGCAGCACCACACAATCCGAATACGATCAATTCGCCGTTTCGTCAGAAGCGCAACCAGCCCAAGAAGCGCGTGAACCCGCTCAAGAAGTCGAGAATGATCGACTATCTCGACGGCAAGTTCCTGAGCCGCTTCACGAACGACCAAGGCAAGATCCTGCCCCGCCGCATCACTGGTGTGACGGCTCTGCAGCAGCGCCGCCTGGCCATGGCCATCAAGTATGCCCGTCATCTGGCCATCGTTCCGTTCGTCGCCCAGGATACGCGCTGATTGTTCGTTTGTCGGTGTACCGTGACGGTAAGATACCGTGCGAAGCGCCGACACGAAGTGAAATCCGGAAGTCTGGGGAAAGCCGTATCACTGATCGTGGTACGGCTTTCGTAGTTGATATAGGACGGTCCGAATTCGATCGGTGTATGAGAATAGGAAGGTTCCGGAGCAGGTAGTGTTGCTCAGGGTACGGGAATGCTGTGCGGATCGGATTATTATTATTTCTGGAGGAATGGATATGCGAATGGTCGCCTGCGTATTGCTGATATGCTGTTGTCTCGGTGTTTCGAGTTGTTCGTCATCGAGTACGAGCCCGTCGAAATCGGATACATCGGCGAATACGGGATCAGGCTCAGGAAGCCACGAGAGCAAGGCTACACAATGTACGGCAAGGACAAAAAAGGGAGACCGCTGCAAGAATATGACAACCAATCCGAGCGGACGCTGTTATCAGCACGACTGACTTGCCGATTCCATGTAATGACGTGAAAGGCCCGGGAATGGGGCCTTTCGTATGTGTTGTTTGTATCGTCGATAGCTGCTATTGTACCCGGATCGTGTTTCGATGCGTCGATGTCAAGGATCGGTAGGCATCCGACTACGACCCGATCACCATCCTCGTCTTCGGATAGAAGTGACTCCATGAATGCCAGTAGTCGATCCACGGCTGGATACGTTCCACCTTGCCAACGCTGTAGGTCCTGGCAGGATCGGGCATGCGGACGACGATGGTTCCCGTGCCGCCGTCGATATGTACAGGTAGTCCGCTCCGCGTCCGTCCGATGGCGAGGCCCTTGCCCTCCGTATCGCGGATGCATTCGGTGACGGAGATGGAATCGGGGACGATCCATGCACGGACGTGCTGTTCGGTGGCGGCATCGACGAAGACGGTCTTTCCACCGAGCGTATCGATCGTGATGATGCCCTGGCGATGCGTCGTGAGCAGCGGATAGGCCGCGGCCGAATCGTCGATGACGATGCCGACGACGCGCGTCATGTCACCGAGGGTCGACGACGTGTCCGCACGTCGCGCATAGCCACTCATCCTGCCGAGCTTCTTCTCGCTCGCCTTGTCCGGCTGGAGGACGAGGAGGTTGCCGCGTTCGCGGTAGGCATCGCCGATATACTTCTGGTCGAAGGGAATATCCTTCAGCGTCATCCCTGCACGCGGACCCGTCACGCATTCACCCGTGGCCTGATACCACCATGACTTCGTGCTGACGTCCTCGAACATGGCATTGTAGTGATTCGCGCCCACGAGACGGAAGGTCTCCACCTTGCCGTCGATGACCGGCGAGTAGACGCGTCCCGTATGGCACATCGTACAGTACGTCACCATGATCGGCGTACCGCCGCACGTATCGATCACCTTGTGATGATAGGCGATGAGGTCGACGGGATAGGCCTTCGTCTGTCCGTTGATCGTGACGATGATGGCAACCGTACTGTCGTCGGCCGGCCTTGCATCGGCGAATTGCCGTTCGACGGGCTCGGTGAACATGGCCTCGGCGCTCATCGATGTGGCGACCATTCCGTGGATGCCCGTCGCAACGAGAAGGAGAACGATCAGTGTCGTCTTGCCGTACCAGCGGCCGTTCTTCCAGATGGCCGGCACGGCGAGGAAGAGACACAGCAGGCCGAGTCCGATGAGGAACCATCGCCACGTATGGATGGGATAGGCGATATGGACGACGTCGAGGTCCTGTGCGCCGGGTACGATGGGCATGAGGAGCAGAACGGAGGAGAGCGGAGGCGTCAGGACGAGCAGCCATCCGAGAATGAGCAGGAGCCAGCGGTAGCGTTTGATCATACGGACAACATACGGCAATCGGACCTCATCCGTATGGAGGCGGGGAATCGGAATACATGAACCCTGTCATGCACAATGGCATGGCTCGCGTCGCCCGCGGTGTCGTCAGTATCGTTTCCTGCGGTTGCGGACGTAGTCGACCATCAGATCCTTGCCCAGTCCATCGAGGCCGGTATAGAAGGCACGGCCCTTGTTGGCCTTCGTCAGGTCCTCGATGAACTTGACGAGCCAGGAATCGCTCGCTACCATGAAGGTCGATATGGCGATGCCATCCCGGCGGCAGGCCACGGCTTCGTCGAGTGTCTTGTTCACGATCATGGGATCGAGGCCCCATGAATTCTTGTAGATCGTGCCGTTCTCCATGGTGAGGGCCGACGGCTTGCCATCGGTGACCATGAATATCTGCTTGTTCGTGCCCCGCATGCGCTTCAGCAGTTGGCGGGCAAGACGCAGCCCGGCCCGCGTATTGGTATGGAACGGCCCCACCTGGATGTAGGGGATATCGCGCACCGATACACGCTGTGCTTCGTCGCCGAAGAGGATGACGTCGAGCGAGTCCTTCGGATACCTGGTCTTGATGAGCTCGGCAAGGGCGAGGGCGACCTGTTTCGCCGGTGTGATGCGGTCCTCGCCGTAGAGGATCATCGAGTGGGATACGTCGATCATCAGCACGGTAGCGCACGACGTCTGATACTCCGTTTCGTAGACGCGGATGTCGTCCTCGCGAAGGTCCGGACCATCGATGTTGCCCGTGCGCTTGAAGAGGTTCGTCATCGTCTGCGTGACGTCGATGTTTCCCGCCTGATCGCCGAAGGCATAGTCCCGCGTATCGGGCGTACGCTCCACGCCCTGACCGTTGGAAGGCGCATCGTGGTTTCCGATGTCCGACTTCTTCAATGAACGGAATATCTCGTCCAGGGCATCCGTGCGCATGCGCCGCTCCGCGGCAGCCGTCGGACGGAGTGTGCCATCGTCGTTCATCTCGAGCATGCCGTCGTTCCGTAGGGCGGCGATGAAGTCGTCCATCGACATCGTCGTCATCAGGCCGTACTCTTCGTTCAGTTCGCGCAGCAGGTCCAATGCCTGTTCGGCATCGCCCGAAACCTGCAGCAGGATGTAGGAGAACAGACCGAGCATGCGCTCGAGTTCCTGTTCGGCAGTCGATGAACGTTCGGTCCAGCGGGAATAGATGATCATGGCGATCGGAACATGAATGGGGATGCTGAATGACGGTTCACGCAGAGGGCAAATTGCGAAGAAGTATCGGTCGTTGATCCGCGCGCACGATCCACTCCTTGCCGTGAGTTCGACGAACGTCGGTGGTGGATAATACGGACGACCGGTTTCGGATATCCTTGATAAATTGTTCGATGATCAAAACCCTCATGACCCTCGCTGCAGTGTGCTGCTTTGTCACCGGAGCGCGTGCCGAAATGGATTCCGTCTGCACCGTCCGCTACGAAGGTGGCGTCACGGTACGGAACGAGAGCAGTAGTTACGGCACCACGTCCGTGCTGATCCAGCCAACCATACTCCCGGCCGTCCATCGTACGGCTTCCATGGCTGTCTACGAAGGCTCTGTGGTCCTGAAGCACGGTTCGGTCGATCTCGGTTTCGTTCGCAGGGATGGACCCGGTCCCGGGTGCCAGTTCATGGGAACGACGTCCGAAGACGGACGGGGGACGATGCGTATCGAAGTCGATGCGAGTGCCTCCACTCCCGTCATCACGGTACGCCTGACGGTCGATACGAAGCCACGGGAAGGAGTGATCAAGAAGTGCGATGGCGAGCTCGGGACGACCTGGTACGAGCACTGGTTCTATCAGTACAAGGCCTCGTACGGTAACGGGCAGGATACGTTCAGGTATTCGGAGTTCGCTTCGCAGAACGAATGGTATCACCGGCAGGAAACCATGCGTACGCAGTATCACGACGGTACCACGTTGTGGACGGTGGAGTCCGGCACGGCGGTCGATGTGAGGATCGGTGCCTCGCCGAGAGTCGTTCTCTCACCGTCACGGACGATTCCGTTGATTCCCGGAGTCACGGTACCGACGACCTGGCGCGCCACCATTCTGTATGGTCATGACACGACGGCGATACGTTCCGCGGTCCTTGTCGTACGAGACAAGCAGTACTCGATGACCGCCGATGGCCCGACGTCGTTCAGCGTCGAGGATGTCGATGTCGCAGGCGAAGCCACATGGCAGGATACCGCCGTGTCCGTGAGCGTGCGTGCCGAGATGAACGACAGCAGCATTCTTGACGACAGCTACTGGATCCCGTTCGTGAAGCAGCCTGCCTGGCTTGCGGGCGATGCCGTGATCACGCGAGGAGATACCGAATCACCGGACTATGTCCGTTACGATGTGGAGAGGGGAATCCTTGGTGGAGCGACGTCACTGGCGATGAAGAAGAAGACGGTTACCTTCTACGATCGTGGCAACGTCCAGCCCGTTCTTGGATCGGCGTGCGGATTCGGCGGTGACGTCATGACGAGCGCTACGGGTGGCTCGTTCCACAACGAGAACGGATGGAACGGTATCGGCGGTTCGAAGGACGACATCTTCACCATATCGATGAATCTTCCGGACAGGGTCGAATTCCACATGCCGGTCATCACGTTGTTCAGGCTAGGCGACAGGAAGCTGGAACTCGCCTACTATGCGGACCCTTCCGAAGGTGCTACGGAAACGGCGATCGTACAACGGTCTCTCGGCTCGCTGTTCGGTTCGATGCTGGACAGTATCGAGCCGATGGTGACACCGGCCGAAATGGAAATGATAAAGGATGTGAATATCGATGCGAAGTACGATGCGACGCTGAGGATGAGGGCCTACTTCGAGCGTACGGCGATCGATACGGTCAGCCCCGGTGATGCGTCCGATATGAATATCGAGTACCGTCTCAAGGCGAACGGGTCGGTCGACGTCAACGACTACGTTACGCTGCATGCGATGACCGGTGCCGACGTCACGTGGGCAGGGGTCTTCGGAACGGACAGTATCCGTATGAACGAGGTCGAAGGTGGATCCGATCGTTCGCTGGTCGTGGATGTTCTGGGCGAACTGACTACCGTGGCCACCGAATCGGCACATGTCATGGCAGGTCTGACACCCATCGTGCAACGTCCTGTTCGTGACGCCATACCTGCGATGCTGCTGAGCGAGAACGAACGCCTGATGGTCGCCTTCCGTCAGCGAGGCAGTGCACGTCCCGTCGTATCCACCGCGTCGATCGGAACGCGTGCCCTGGTATGGGCCGGACGGGAGGAAGGAACGGGCAAACCTGTCGTGGCGATAGGCATCCAGGCGAAGTCGTCGCCTTATGTCAAGCGGCTCGACATTCCGTCTGCCGCCTTCGCGCACCGTCCGTCCGCTGTCTTCGATGGTCAGAACAGGCTGATGGTCGTGTGGGAGTCCGCACCGACCGTTCCGGTTTCGCCCAGGCTGGTAGACGTCAAGGCCTTCCTTCCGTCGATCGGTCTTCGATGGGCCGTCATCGATGCGGAGAAGCAGATCATCGTCGACTCAGGGGTGATCGACGCATCGTCCGCCGTACAGCCTCAGCTGCATGCCGATGCGGACGGTTCGGTCCATGCATTCTGGAAATCGACGGGTATCACGTCGGCCATCATGCACGCGGTATGGAACGGCAGTACATGGTCGACACCTCGGTCCGTCGTGACCGGCGTCGCATCGCTGACGTCGTGGAATGCGGCCGTGCGGAGTGGGGATCAAGGTATCGTCACGTGGATCGCGGATGCCACGGCCTTCAGCTCCGTACCGGGTTCGGGAACGTGGTCGTCACCGCGGAATCACGGCCCTGCACGGAGCGTCGTACCTCTCCTGATGGAAGATGGCAAGCGCACAGTCGTCCTCAGCATATCCGGGCGTGTCGCCATGGCGGATCACGATCAGCCAGCGTCGATCCGTCAGTTCGGCAACGATGAACTCGGTCCCGCGTTTGCGCATGCACAGGCGCGGATGAATGGCGACGTGCTGATGCTCGGTGCGATGCGTGGGGATGGCTTCGTCGTTGCACGGCACGACGGCGCCACGACAACGATCCTGTCCGACCTTCTGCCTCCCGTCGAGGAATATGTGCGGTGGGGCAGCATCCGCTGGGCAGATGACGGAACGATCGACTACGGCATGGCGACGGTCACCGACAACACCGTAGCCGGGGATGAAGCGATGGTTCTACTCGGCCGTGCCTACCTCGGCAATACGACGAGCGTGATCGATATCGATACACGTTCCGCGAGCGGTGGATACGATGTGAGCCCAGGGCATCGCCTCGCCTTCGCTTCATCCGCCGGTACGTACGAGTGGTATGACGTCATGGGGCGGAGGGTCCACCGTATGGACGTGGTGGAAGGAACGTCACCGATATGTCCGGAGCTTGCCGTCGGCACGTACTTCGTCGCTGGTCCTGGATACAGGGGAGCGGTCCTCGTCCGATGAAAATTCCCCTGGGATTCCTCGCAAAAACATTTGAAAATCTGACCGTTGCCCCCTTATCTTTGTAGCTCTCTCGTTGGGGCGTCGCCAAGTGGTAAGGCAGCGGATTTTGGTTCCGCCATCCGTAGGTTCGAATCCTGCCGCCCCAGCCAACACGATTACGAGGCACATAGCAGCGTGGATTCGGACATCAAGATCGTTGCGGGTCGATCGAACCCCGACATCGCGGTAAAGATTGCTCACGCGACGCATCGTGAACTGGCTCAGGTCGCCATCCAGAATTTCAGCGATGGGGAACTGTGGGTCAAGTACGAAGAGAACGTACGTGGTGTCGACCTCTATATCGTGCAATCGACGTTCGCTCCGTCAGACAATCTGATGGAGCTTTTATTGTTGATCGATGCTGCGAAGCGTGCCTCGGCACGCCGTATCACGGCCGTCATTCCGTACTTCGGATATGCGCGCCAGGATCGCAAGGATCAACCCCGCGTTGCCATTACCGCCAAGCTTGTGGCAGATCTTCTGACGAGAGCCGGTGCGAACCGCATCATCACGATGGATCTTCACACGCCGCAGTTGCAAGGGTTCTTCGACATTCCGCTCGACCACCTGTATTCTTCGCCGCTCAGCACGCAGGTGCTGCAGAATCTCGGACTGGAGAACGTCGCCGTCGCTTCGCCCGATGTCGGGGGAGTCAAGACGGCCCGCTCCTATGCCAAGATGCTCGGTGATGCCGACCTGGTCGTCGTGGACAAGCGCCGTCCCAAGCACAACGTTGCCGAAGTGATGAACATCATCGGTGAAGTGCGTGGAAAGAACGTAGTGATCGTGGACGATCTCATCGACACGGGTAGCACGTTCGTGCAGTGTGCTGAAGCGATCAAGCGGAACGGAGCGGAAACCATCGTCGGTGTCTGTACGCATCCGGTATTCTCCGGTAATGCCATCGAGAAGATCGCCGCGTGCACGGCATTGACAAAGTTGTACGTAACGGACACGATACCTCTTCGGAAAGAGCATCCGAAGATCGGGGTGATCAGCGTCGCAGGATTGTTCGCGGAGGCGATCATCCGCACGCACGAGAACCAGTCCATCAGCTCTCTCTTCGAAAAAGCCCAACCATAAGGTAGTCATCATGAGTCAAATCGTTCTTTCGGCAGTAAAGCGTGAGCCGGGCCGCACGACGGCCAAGGCCCTGCGCCGCGAGGGATTGGTACCCGGCGTCTATTACGCAAAGAACCAGGACCCCGTGCACTTCAGCGTTCAGACGCTGGCCCTGCGTCCTATCATCTATACGGCCGAAGCCAAGATGGTGGCCCTGCAGGTTGAAGGCGGCAAGCCCCTGAATTGCATCGTCAAGGATGTGACGTTCGATCCGATTTCGGACAAGATCCTGCACTTCGACCTTCTCGGCGTCTCGGCAGGCCAGAAGATGTCCGTCGAAATGCCGATCCACCTGGTCGGTAACTCCATCGGCGTGCGTGATGGCGGTGCGGTCGAACACGTGATGCACAGGGCTCACGTTATGGTCGATCCCACCAACATGCCCGAGCACATCAATGTGGATATCTCCGATCTCAAGATCGGTCATGCCATCCACATCAGCGATGTGAGCATCCCGGGTGTCGAATTCACGGATCGTCCCGAAGCCGTCATCGTTACATGCACGGCTCCCAAGGGATCGGGCGACGCAGCAGCTACCGAAGCCGCAGCTTCCTGATATCCCGTTCGGTCGACACCGAATCGAGAATGACAACATGAATGCGGATCGCCCATCGTGGCGATCCGCATTTTTCGTTATATCGTAGGACCTTTCATTCCTGGTGCATCGAACATGATCGTGGCCGATCTCCCGCAGAACGAAGAAGAACGCCTGCAGACGCTCTACGAATCGCAACTCCTCGACACGGCGGAAGAAGAGGAATTCTCGGAAATCGTACAGCTTGTCTCGCAGATATGCGGAACACCGATCTCGTTGATCTCGTTCATCGACCGGAACCGTCAGTGGTTCAAGGCGAAGAAGGGTCTCGACGATTCGGAAACACCGCGAGACATGGCCTTCTGCTCGCATGCCATCCTCCAGGGTGGCGTCTTCGTCGTTCCCGATGCCATGCAGGACATGCGGTTCGCGGATAGCCCCTACGTGCTGGGCGCCCCCTATGTCCGCTTCTATGCCGGTGTGCCCGTCTGCGCCTCGAACGGTCATGCCATCGGCACGCTGTGCGTGATCGGTCCCGAACCTCGCAGCTTGTCCGAAAGGGAAGAACGGGCATTGACGGTGCTCGCACGCCACGTCTCCCACCTCGTCGATCTCCGGATCGCCCAGAATCTCACGCAACGACTGGTGGCGGAACTGCACGACCGCAACGCGACACTGGAGCAACTCACGCGCGCTGCGACGCGACTGCTCTCCGTCATGGCACATGACGTCCGGAGTCCGCTGGCCTCCATCATCGCACTGATCGACGAGTTCTCCGACACACCGGATGTCATCATCGAACTGCTGCCCGAGATCAGACGCCAGGCCGTGATCGCGAAGGATATCCTCGACCAGACGCTTACATGGACAGGGACGATGCTGCGTGGCGATCGGCCCATGGCGCGGCAGACCGTAGACGTACGTTCGTTGTTCGATGAGGAAGTCGGGCTCCAGGATGCGGTCTTCAGGGAAAAGAACATCACCGTCGAGGCGATGGCGGAAGAAGGAGAGATCGACGTGGATCCATACCTGTTACGCTTCGTCGTCCATACGCTGCTCGGTAATGCCACGAAGTTCACGGAGAACGGAAGCATACGTCTCGATGCGCGTACGATCGGGAACGAACTCGTCGTGACCATTTCGGATACCGGAATGGGCATGCCCGCCGATGTGTTGCAGCGCCTCTTCGACTGGTCGCGTCGTCATGGTCGCCCGGGCACACGCAGCGAGCAGGGGGCAGGACTCGCCCTTCTTCTCGTCAAGGAATTCCTCGACATGATTCACGGCACGATCGAGGTACACAGCGAAGAGGGAAGTGGTACGACGTTCGCCATCCACGTTCCGTTATCACGGGATGAAGCCATGGCGCACGATGACGTTGACGACTTGTCGTAGTCGATGGCTCGTGAGGTTCGTGTGGATGGTCGCGGACTATGTCCGTGGTCGTATCGGAATCCAGATCTCCTCTTCCGATGCCGGATCCTCGCCCTTGTAGCCGATACCGAGACGTTCGAAGTGCGGACGTGTATTGTCCAGGAGATAGTCCGAACGTGGCAGCCAATCCGTCATGATGTACTGGAACGACGGTGTGGCCGCACTCGGTGGACCTTGATAGACGAAGACCGCATAGAGGCCGCCGGTGAGCTGATACGCCTCCATTCCGTCGACGAGGTCCTCGCCGTCGGAGACTTCCACGGCGGCCCATTTCTCGAAGGCGATGCCCGGATGGAAGGCCGCGAAGTCGGTCGATGGATCGTAGATCTGCATGGAGATCATATCGCCGTTCAGACGATTGCCGATGCTGTTCCTGTGCGGCATGAACGATCTCCACAGTTCCGCCGTGCGATTGGTGGCGAACGTCATCGCCAGCCGCTTGCCGACGAGAGATACAGGATCGATGGTTTCGATGCGTGGTTCGGGAGAGATGGAAGGCACGTGAGCGTTCTGCATATCGTTATCGGTGGGTACGTCGTGGTGCCGCGGTCCTCTTCAGTTGCTGCTTCTCCAGGTTCTCGGCCACACGGTATTTGACGATCTTCTTCACGAGTGCAACGGGAATGGGGCGGTCGAGTGGAAACTGTATGGCGCCCTTCGATGTCTTGTACGGCGCCAACTCGTCCTCGAACACGACGAGCGGTGATGCGGAAGGGTAGAAGCCGATGTGGTGCTTGTTGGCCGCATACCAGACCAGCATACCGTTCCATCTGAAGCCCGGCATGTTGTAGCTGATGACCTCTTCCGCATCGGGAGCGGCACTGCGGATGGCCTTGCGCAGGGTGTCGAGCAATCGTCGTACCTCCGCAGGGACCAGCGCATGGTATTCGTCGATGGTTCCGAAGCCGGCGTTGGATGTTTCCATGTGCCGAAGTTATGAAAAGCATGTGTTCGTGCTCGCGGAACCGTGCAGTGGTGCGGATCGGTGTGAAGATTAGCTTGCACAGGTGCCGGAATCTTGCGAATTTGCGTGCGAGTTGAGCGGTACTCTCTCCCCTGAGTGCCGCGCCCGATGCTCAAGCCTGGAGTCCCCCTAATTCTCCGGGTTTTTTTTTGTTTTTCACCTGTCGGGGCTGCACGTCATTACGTGCGAAGATTCGCCGACAGTGCCTCACTCCAGTACCGGCCGGCCTCAGTTCATCGGCTCCAGCCATCGATCATCGCTTTTGATGATGTCGATCAGAGCCGCCACCGCCTCCGCACTCGGAACATTGCGACGTACGATCTCCTGACCGCGATACAGCGTGATCCTGTCCGGACCCGATCCCACGTATCCATAGTCGGCATCGGCCATCTCGCCGGGACCGTTCACGATGCATCCCATGATACCGATCTTGATGCCCTTGAGGTGATCGGTCTTCTCGCGTATCATCTGCGTCGTCTCCTGCAGGTCGAACAACGTCCGGCCGCATGATGGGCAACTGATGTATTCCGTCTTCGTCATCCGCGTCCGCGCTGCCTGAAGGATGCCGAAGGCAAGGCGATTGCATGCGCCGAGATCGTCGTTGCTTCTGCCGGACAGCATCACGCCATCGCCATATCCATCGACGAGCAGCCCGCCGAGATCGGTAGCGGAATACAGTTGCAGTTCGTCGTCCGTCGTCTCCACACATTGTCTGCGCAGGACGACGGGAACGGTGATGTTCCGTGCGACGAGCCGTTGCACGAAGGAGCGGAGGGCAGGCATAGGTCTGGCCGACGTACTCTCGGCGAGCACCACGGCCGTTGGATCCGTTGCGATCGCATCGAGGAAGCCTTCGGGCACGGCATCCGTATCGCAGCGAATCATGTTGATGACCGAGTGCCGTATGCCACTGCTGGCGTAGTCCGCCGCGCGGTGCAGCGGTACCTTGTAGAAGGTGTCGTTCTGCATGGCCCATACATCGGCGTCGAGGATCTCGCGCACGCCGTTCGGCATCATGAAGGGTACGGGCGACGAACCGCTGTAGATGTAGTCGCAGCCCTGATCGGTCATCGACCATTTGTCGGGAACCGGGTCATGGATATGACCGAGAGGAGCAAGGTCCTCCATCGTCGTGATATCACCTGCAGAGACGTCGGCGATCACACGCGGCACGAAGTCATGGCCGATGTTGGCCACGGTACGTGCCGGACGCCGTACGTAGGATTCGCGTGGAATGGCGAATGTGGGCGTCTCGCCGTCGACGATCACGGTTCCGGTGTTACCGTGGGCAGCGTTCTCGTAGCGTCGTGCCAGCGCTGCTGCGACGGGAAGCTCAGCTTCGGGTTCTTCCGTGAGCGAGACGCGGATGGTATCGCCGAGGCCGTCTTCGAGCAAGGTGCCGATACCGACGGCGCTCTTCACGCGTCCGTCCTCGCCATCGCCTGCTTCCGTCACACCGAGGTGGAGGGGATAGGGATGGAGGCCTTCCGTCCTGAGGCGGGAGACGAGGAGTCTGTATGCCTGGACCATGACGAGAGGATTGCTGGACTTCATCGACAGGACGATGTTGTCGTAGCCTTCGTCATCGGCGATACGCAGGAATTCGAGAGCCGATTCCACCATGCCTGCGGGGCTGTCGCCGTACCGATTGACGATGCGGTCACTGAGCGAGCCGTGATTGGTACCGATGCGCATGGCCGTTCCGTATTCCTTGCAGATGCGTACCAGCGGCACGAATCTGTTGCGGATACGGTCGAGTTCCGCAGCGTAGGATGCATCGTCGTATTCGATGACGGCGAAGTTCTTCTTGTCGACGTAGTTGCCGGGATTGATGCGGACCTTTTCGACCACTCGCGCTGCGATCTCCGCTGCATTGGGCGTGAAGTGGATGTCCGCCACCAGCGGCGTCGTATAGCCACGTTCACGAAGTCCCGTGCGGATCGCTTCCAGATTCTTCGCTTCCCTGATGCTGGGCGCCGTGATGCGCACGAGTTCGCA
Source organism: Candidatus Kapaibacterium thiocyanatum (assembly GCA_001899175.1). Classification (NCBI taxonomy): domain Bacteria; kingdom Pseudomonadati; phylum Bacteroidota; class Eximiradiia; order Eximiradiales; family Kapaibacteriaceae (SeqCode); genus Kapaibacterium (SeqCode); species Kapaibacterium thiocyanatum (SeqCode). The sequence continues at coordinate 195,089 of MKVH01000002.1, forward strand.
GCCTGCTTCGATCATGCGTATGGACTGGGCGATCGTCGCCTCCGTGTCCATCGTATTCGTCGTCGTCATCGACTGCAGGCGTATCGGATGCATCGAGCCCATACGGAGATCGCCGATACGGACTTCGATGGTCTCGCGTCGGCGATAGGTCGTGAGTGAATCGCAGTATGGTTGCAGCATGACGTCGGTCGTGGACATCGGGGTCACAATTGTTTGCTCACTTCGAAGAGAATGCGCTTTTCACGTTCGGAGAGGTTGTGGTATCCGAACTGGGAGATCTTGTCGAGGATTTCGTCGATCTGTTCCTGCGTGATCGGTTCGCCGTCGATCTGGAAGCGCGTCGGTGTGATCGTCGTACGCTTCGGTGCCTGGGGTTGTGCCTGTGGCGGGGATGGGCGACCGGACGGAACATCGCGGTACTCCACTTCCACGAGTTCCGGTTCGCGTCGTTTGCGGGGGCCACTGCTCTTTCCGCCGATACGTTCGAGGAAGGACATCAGCGGTTCGCCGAACTTCAGGAGGAGGAAGCCGCCGAGCGCCCCACCGAGGTGGGCGAAGTGGGCTATGTTGTCACCGGTGTTGCGGATGCCGACGAACAGCTCGATACCCGCATAGATCATCACGAAGTAACGGGCAGGGATCGGGAAGAAGATGGGGAACATCATGACCGGCCGATCCGGGAAGGTCATGCCGAAGGCGAGAAGGACTCCGAAGATGCTGCCGCTGGCACCGAGGGTCGGACCGGCGACCGGCGTCAGCATAGGGCTCACGAACAGATGGACCAGACCCGCTATGGCACCGCAGAGCAGATAGTAGATGGCGAAGCGCTTCGTGCCCCAGATGTTCTCGAGTTCCATTCCGAACATCCACAGGGCGAGCATGTTGAAGAAGAGATGCATGAAGCCTCCGTGCAGGAACTGATAGGTGATCAGTTGCCACGGCATGAATCCGTTGTCGAGGGGCAGCAGGGCGAACCACCGGATGATGACGTCATCGAGTGGAATGCCTCCTACCGTCATACCGAGCAGGAACATGCTCGTGAGGAGGAAGATTCCGACGTTCGCGAACAGGAGGAAGCGAATGAAGGGAGGGAAGAAGGCGAAGCCGCGGCCTGGAGGCATGATGTAGGCTCGTTGTTGGATGTTGTTTGTGGTCCGGCGCGATCCCTGCGTCGCGTGCGCGGTGGCACCATGCGTTGACGCGCATGATGCCACACGTTCACGTTGCCGTTGTACGATACCACCAATGCGTGTGCAAGGACGATTCCGGAAGCGTCACATTGCCGTCGAAGGACCAACGAACGAGTCCTTCGAAAGGTTCATTTGTCGAGTGCCGCAACACCCGGCAGCACCTTGCCCTCGAGAAACTCGAGAGATGCGCCACCGCCCGTGCTGACGTGCGTGACCTTGTCCTTGTATCCGAACTGGGCTATGGCAGCGGCGGAGTCCCCGCCACCGACGATCGTGATGGTGCCCGTCGCCGTCGCTTCGGCCATGGCCCGCGCGATAGCCTCGGTGCCTGCCGCGAAGCGCGACATTTCGAAGACGCCCATCGGACCGTTCCACACGACCGTGCCGGCGTTGCGGATTTCCTTGATATAGGCTTCCACGGTGGCAGGACCGATGTCGAGTCCCATCCAGCCATCACCGATTTCCGAAACGGCGACGGTCTTGACGTCGGCATCGTTGCTGAAGGCGGACGATGCGACCGTATCGGTAGGAATCAGGAGCCGCACGTTGCGTGCAGCGGCTTCGTCCATGATGGCGCGGGCCAGATCGACCCTGTCCTCTTCAACCAGCGACGAACCGACGTTGACACCCTTCGCCTTGAGGAAGGTGAACATCATTCCACCGCCGATGAGGATGGCGTCGCACTTGCCCAGCAGGGCCGTGATGACGTCGATCTTGCCGGAGATCTTCGAGCCGCCCATGACGCTGACGAGCGGACGTTTGGGATCCTGCAGGGCCTTGCCCAGATAGTCGAGTTCCTTGTTGAGGAGCAGTCCCGCACATGTCGTCTCGAAGAGAGCCGTCACGCCGGCGGTGCTGGCGTGGGCACGATGCGCCGTGCCGAAGGCATCGTTGCAGTAGATGTCGCCATTCTTCCGGAGCTCGGCGCAGAAGGCGGGGTCGTTGGCTTCCTCCTCGTTGTGGAACCGCAGGTTCTCGAGGACGACGATGTCGCCCGGCTTCGCCCGGCCGATGGTCTCGGCGGCAGCCTGACCGACGCAGTCGTCGGCGAACAGGATCTGCCGGCCTGCCAACGACGGCATACGTTCCTGCATGTAGGCGGCGATGGGCCTCAGGGAATACTTGAGCTTTCGTTCACCCTTGGGCCGGCCGAGGTGGGACATCAGGATGGCGATACCACCGCGGTCGACGATGGACCTGATGGTGGGCAGTGACTCGACGATCCGGCTGTCGTCCGTGATGTGGCCGGCGTCGTCCTGCGGCACGTTGAAGTCAACGCGCGTAAGGACACGTTTGCCGGCGACGTCGACGTCCGTGACGAGACGGATCACTTCGCCACCTTCATCATGAGGTCGACGATACGGTTCGAATAGCCCCATTCGTTGTCGTACCAGCCCACGACCTTCACCGTATTGCCGATGACCATCGTGGAGAGGGAATCGAAGATGCAGGAGTGGGGATTACCGACGATGTCGGAGCTGACGAGGGGTTCGGTCGAGTATTCGAGATAGTCCTTGAGCGGGCCTTCCGTCGCGGCGGCCTTGAAGGCCGCATTGATCTCTTCCTTGGTCGCCGCCTTGCTCACGACCGCCGTGAAGTCCGTGATGGAGCCATCCGCTACGGGAACGCGGAAGGAAACGCCATCGAGACGTCCCTTCATCTCCGGCATCACGAGGCTCAGGGCCTTGGCCGCACCGGTCGTCGTGGGGATGATGTTCATCGCTGCGGCGCGAGCGCGGCGCAGGTCCTTGTGCGGGAGGTCGAGGATGTTCTGGTCGTTCGTATAGGCATGGACGGTCGTCATGAAGCCCGTTTCGATACCGAAGTTGTCCTGCAGGACCTTGACCATGGGAGCCAGGCAGTTCGTGGTGCACGATGCATTCGAGAGTGTGGTCTCGTTACCCGTCAGGATATGATCGTTGACGCCGAGTACGACGGTCGCATCGAGCAGGTCCTTCGCCGGAGCGGTGAGGATGACCTTGCGTGCATGCTTCAGATGCTGCTGGAGCGCTTCCTTCGCCGTGAAGACACCGGTGGATTCGATCACGAGATCAAGGTCGCTCCAGGGAAGGTTGGCGATCTGTTTCTCGGCGGAAATGGCGATGCGGTCACCGTTCACGATCAGGGCGTTGCCATCGACCTCGATGCTGCCTCCGAACTTGCCGTGCATCGAATCGTACTTCAGGAGGTGAGCAAGCGTTGCCGCATCGGTCAGGTCATTGATGCCTACGATATCGATGTCCAGCCCGCGTTGCTTCGCGGCACGGAAAACGAGGCGACCGATACGGCCGAAGCCGTTGATTGCAATACGAATGGCCATGGTGTTATGACGAATGATGATGAGGAAAACGTAAGCACGAAAATACGGAATGCGGGGGGTTCGGCAGGGACGGCAGGGGACTACTTCTTCCCGACGATACGCGCTGGATTCTGTTCCACGAAGTCGGCCCACGTCGTGCGAGCTGCACGCTTCTTGTTCAGGGGAGGAGGGGGACCGCCGTTGACGGCATGACAGATGGCCACGGCGAGGGCGTCCGTCGCATCGAAGAACTTGTGCGCTTCCTCGATGCCGAGGATGCTGCGGACCATGAGCTGTACCTGTTCCTTGTTCGCTGCGCCGCGTCCCGTCACGGAACGCTTGACCTGCATGGGGGTGTATTCGATGGGATCGACGCCATGCTCGGCGCAGGCGAGGACCGCTACACCGCGGGCATGGGCGAGCTGGACGATGGAGAGGACGTTCTTCGCATAGAAGACCTTCTCCATCGCGACCTCGTCGGGCGATGTGCGATCAATGACGTGCCTGAGCCTCTGGTGGATGTCGAGTAGCCGTTTCGGGAACGATGCGTTGCGCCGCTTCACGGCGATCGCTCCGTATTCCACGAGCGTCATCCGCGATCCTTCGACGTCGATCACGCCATAACCGCAGACGACGGAGCCAGGGTCGATTCCCAATATCCTCACGGCAGTACGCTAAAGAAGGTGATCCGGGATGTCGGCGTTGTTGTAGACATTCTGCACGTCGTCGTTGTCTTCGAGCATGTCGAGGAGCTTGATGAGATTCTTGACGATCGCCGGATTCGTTACCTCGACGGTCATGTTCGGCTCATAGGTGAAGCGTGCTTCCGCTACCGTCAGGTTCCGGGACATCAGGGCGTTGTTGCACGCACCGAGCATGTCCGTGCTGCAGTGGATCAGGGCACCGTCGTCGATCATCTCCACGTCGTCCGCACCGGCTTCCAGCGCGATGTCGAAGAGCGCTTCCTCCGTCTGCGAGGTTTCGACACGGAGCTCGCCCTTGTGGGTGAAGTTCCACGCCACGGAGTTCGATTCACCGAGGTTGCCATCGCATTTGCTGAAGGTGGCACGCAGTTCGGCCACCGTGCGGTTGCGGTTTTCCGTTGTACACTCCACGATGACGGCGACGCCGCCCGGACCGTATCCTTCGTAGGTGATCTCTTCGTAGGTCACCCCCTCGATCTCACCGGTACCGCGCTGGATAGCGCGCTTGATGTTGTCGTTGGGAACGGACAGTGCCCGTGCATTCTGGATGGCCATCCGGAGCCGCGAGTTGCTCTCCGGGTCACCGCCACCGAGACGTGCGGCAACGATGATTTCCTTCGATGCCTTCGTGAATGCCTTGCCGCGGCGGGCGTCGACCGCAGCCTTCCGATGTTTGATGTTCGCCCACTTGCTATGTCCAGCCATGACGCAAAGGTACGGCTTATCGTACGAACGCCCCGGTATGCGTCAGGGTGCCGTTCGACAGGACGAGCATGTAGGTGCCGTGGGCCAGCGACGATACGTCGAACGTCGTGCTCGGCTCCAGGGGACGTGTGTCGAGAGTCCTGCCCATGAGGTCGACGACGCGGATGGTCCAGCCCTCCGACGCGATGGCTTCCGCATGGATGGTCAGTGACGTCGTCGCCGGGTTGGGACCGTAGGTGAAACCGCCGACGTTCGGCTGGTCGTCCACGCCCAGCGGTATGTGATAGGCGGGATTCTCGATGACGACGATGCGGTCCGCATTCGCCGTTCCGGGGACCTGTACGGCGACGTAGATACGTCCTTCGGGGCTCGTGATCACATCACGGACACGTTCGACGCCGCGAGCGGGACCGAGTCCGATGAGGTGGTCGTCGTCGAGGATCATGTTGTTGTCGGCCGGCTTCGTTTCATCCCTGTTGACGACGTCACCCGACGTCGTGACCTTGGCGACGGCGAGGCCCCTTCCGAGCTGCGTACCGACGATCAGCGATCGCCTGAATGAGGGGATGGCGGGTGAGTCATACCATGTGATCGCCGACGGTGAATCGTCGAAGGTGACGAGAGGGCAGACGGACGTATCGACCGGTGTGCGGCAATAGCCTTCCTGCCCGAACCAGCCGTAGTGGCGTCCGGCCTGCAGCATGTTGATTTCATCGTAGGCACGCGCGCCGCATTCGACGGCATAGAGAGCCATCGGCAGATGTTCGTCGGATGTCGGAACGAAGCACGTGCCGAGCGGATTGCGATGGCCGAACGTATAGATGTAGCCGGCCGATGCGGCTGGATTGCGGGCGTCATAGTACGGATTCGAGGTCACCGGACGCCCGTCGAGCGTCAGGCGGAGGATCTTGCCGTTGAGCGTGTGGATGTCGGACGGCGTCGGTGTATCGAAGGAAGCCACGGTGAGCATCATTGTGCGGTCGGGCAGGACGCGAAGCGAACCACCCATGCTGACCGGAACGTCCGGAATGGTCAGGAGCGGGGTGCCTTCGACGAGGAAGACGCCGTCGTAACGATACCGCTCGAGGATCAGTCCTCCCGAGGATGTCGTGCGCGTCGTGAAGACGAACGGACTGCCGTGATCGAAGTCGGGGTGCAGCGCGATGCCGAAGAGGTTGCCTCCGGGGATCATCAGTACGCGTCGTACGGTGCCGCGTGCGCGATCGACGATGGCGACGCCACCCCGTTCACGTTCAGTGATCCAGAGATTGTTCGAAGCATCGAGAGCCAGAGCCTGGGGCCGGCCGATCGACGTGGTGAGCGTCGATATGTTCAGTGTCGTTCCGTCGGACAGTCGTACGGAATGCTGGGCTTGGAGAGACGCCGCAGTCAGTACGAGAAACACGACGGCAAGTATCCTGGAAACCATGGTGGTACTCCCGCAGATGTTGTCCAAAATTATCCAGTAACTACGAGAATCGACTACGTAATTACATTACGCGCGACGACGATCGACATGCGGTCGAGGAGTGCGGCATACAGGGGCGAGAGACGGAGCGTCGGCTCGTGTCCGACCAGGATGAACTGTTCCCGCGCGCGGGTGAGGGCTACGTTGAGCTTCCGGTCGATGGTCGTGCCGTCGATATGGACGTCGGAGCGGATCGCTTCGAGCTCGGTGGCCGACGTCACGGCCGTCGAATAGATGATGACGTCACGCTGACTGCCCTGATACCGCTCCACGGTATCGATACTGCATCTGGCACGAAGGTCGGGAGGAAGCAGATCGCCGATCATGTTGATCTGGGTGCGGAATGGAGTGATAATGCCGAGGGAGATACCGGTACCCTGCGCGTCGGATGTTTCGAGGATGGCCCGTGCGATGCGTGCCGTCGTTTCGGCTTCCGTCCGCGATGGTGTGTCGGCACTGCCGACGTTCGTCGGTACGAAGCTCAACCGGTCTCCGAGAAGTCCGGCGACGAAGGTGTCGTCGGACGTCATCCACGGTCCTTCCCGTTCCTGCCAGGGCAGGAGGGTGACGAGACGTCCGCCGTAGAACAGGTCCGATGCCACGTCCTGGATGCGCCGGTGCATACGGCCTTGACGGCACAGACGGCCGACGACATGATCCCATCCGTTGACGGTACATAGACGTATCATGCGTTCGAAGTACGACATGCCGAGCGAGTCGAGGGAGAGCGGAGCGAAGAGGGGAGATGATACGCCGAGTCCCGACGCCGGCTGCGTCACGACGGCAGGAAGCTGGCATTCGTCGCCGATCAGGATCGTACGGCCGACTCTCGACATGATGCCGACGAGCTGTGGTTCCAGCACCTGGCTCGCTTCGTCGACGATCGCCGTCGTCCACGATGCGAGCTCGAACAACTCCGGCGCATTGAGAGCGCCGCTGACGGTCGCCACGATGCAACGGCACGAGGTCAGGCGTTCCGCCATTTCCGACGCTTCGAGGGTCGTGGCCAGGGTCCGGAGGAGCCGTTCGGGCGGCAAGGCCCCGTCCTTGCCGTACCGGAGGAAGGCCCCGGGTGGCAGGGTACGGTCGAGAGCATGACCGATTTCGTCGGCCGCCCTGTTGGTATAGGCAAGGAGGAGGACGCGCTCGCCCGGATCCGTCATCAACCGTTCCGTGAGCGTGCGCAGGATGGTCGACGTCTTTCCGGTGCCGGGCGGACCCTGGATCAGGAAGTAGTCGTCGCAGGCGAGGGCGCGGTCGATGATGTCCACCTGCTCCGGATAGAGGCCGGCTATTCCGGACGGACGTGGCTGGCGGGACGATGGAAAACGTCGACCGATCAGGACCGATCGTTTGTCGGCAGGAGATTCCGCCCAGGCATAGAGCGAGGCATATTGTGGACGCAGGGTGGCGTCCGACGCGTCGGCTTCGATGGACCAGGTCCTGTCGACCGGATCGGCATCGATGGCGGCATGTTTGTTCCGGAGACTGACGTCGATATGGGCTGCATCGACGGCCTTGACCGTCGCCTTGTAGATGAGATGCGATCCGGTATGGGCGATGACGAGATCCCCGTTCCGTAGTGAGCAGTCCTGGTCCGCATTCCGCCGCAGAAAGCGCAGGTGCATCCGGGAGAAGTCGGAATTCTCCCGGTCCAGACACAGACCTTCGAGCGTTGCCGATGCCGTCCGCCCCGTGCCTTTTCTCAGTGCCTGGTGTTCCCTCGCCAGGAAGGATATCCAGGCCTGCAGATAGGTGCGTTCGGTGACGTCCAGGTTCTTCCCGTAAATGTCCTCGAAGGCTTTCACCGTCTGGATGGTATATGAGGACGACTTCGCAAACTCTTGAGAATTAATATTCTTGAGCGCATCAAACCTGCGCTCGGCAAGATCGCGGTCGGTGTGAACGATGGCGTTGCGGATGTTGAGGAGCGTCCGTCGCATTTCCAGGTCGGGAACCACCTCCAGTTCCTTGATTCCCTTGTCGCTCGCATAGAGGATGTCGATGTCGATATGACGCGACGGATACACCTCTTCCAGGAGCATGGAATAGGCCGTGACCTGAAGGACGTGTTGCGGCCGGGCGATCAGGCCTGACGGCAGGGAGCCACATTTCAATTCAATGAGTTGCAGTCGTTCCTTGTCGTCGATCAGAAGGTCAAGGCGTCCTTGTATGCCCAGGCGGTCGGACATCAGGGACGGTTCCGCGTTGATGCGCCGTTCCCGAAGGCGTTCGGCGATCGGACGCAGTTGATCCAGGACTCTCAGGACTTTCGATCTGAAGTCCTGTAACTCCGAGCGTTGCGACAAGAGTACGATGGGCAGGGGGCGTACATGTTCCGCCTCGGCGAGAAGCTCCGTGACCGGTACGTCCGGATGCTCCAGCATGAGATCGAAGGCACTGTTGGCAACGGAGCCGACCATCATCGGAAGGGATGGCGTGGTACGCCGGAACCTGTTCAGGAGCGTCATGGCGGGCTGGATCACACCGTCCGATACCGACGAGGCGATGTCGGTGACGTCGATGAGCGTATCCGGTTCGAGCACGAGCATGGGCTCGTCCGCATCATCGAATCCGATCGTGTCACCCGTGCGCAGCCGCCTGTAGGTGGACTGCCATCCGGGTGGGACGACGATCTTCGATTCCACGCCCGAAGGTTGTTGTATCGCAATGGTTTGCGCGGCATCGTCGAGACAGGTGACGGTGCCGCGCATCGAGGGAGAGGAGGTCATCGTACCTATTCCGGGCGCAAGTCCTTGATCCGGATCTGCGGAGTCGTCATGCCATTGAACTGATTCTCCTCCAGCGTATAGACGAGGGAGAACGAGCGGCCGTTGGCACATTCGGCGATCTTGTGACCGAGATTGAATCCGATGGCATCGATGGCGAAGTTCTTCTGCAGGGCCCGGAACTTCAAATGGTTGTTGCCCACGATCTTGACGCCGTTCGCACTCACCACTTCCTTCGTATAGAAGACCGGTCGGTGGTTGCTGTACCCATATGGGGCGAAGCGCGACAGGTACTTGAAAAACGAAGGCGATAGCTCGTTGAGTTGAAGCTCTGCGTCGACGACGATCTCCGGTGTCAGCATGTCCTTCGTCAGGTTTTCGCGGGCGATCAGATCGAAGCGGCGCCGTAGTTCGGGAACGTTGTCGATCGGCAGCGAGAGGCCTGCAGCATGTTTGTGTCCGCCGAACTCGATCAGAAGATCCTCGCACTGCTTCAGGGCATTGTGGATATCGAAGTCCTTGATCGATCGTGCCGATCCCTTGGCTGCGCCGTCGAAGGTGGTCAGCATAACGGTCGGAAGGTGGAATCGTTCCACGAGACGGGAAGCGACGATACCGATGACGCCGGCATGCCAGCCGTCGAGGTGCAGGACGAGGGAACGTCTGTCCCCACCCTTCAGTTGCTCCTCCGCGATGGCGGCCGCCTGTTCGAAGGTCTCTTCGTCGATGGCTCGACGCTTGCGGTTATCGTGTTCCAGTTCCTGTGCGATATGGAATGCCGCCAGTTCATCTCCTTGCGTCATCATTTCCACCGCACGTCCCGGATCGCCGAGGCGTCCGGCTGCGTTGATCCTGGGCGCCAGGCCGAAGATGATGCTGGAGTTCGTGATGGCACCGAGGTTGAGGCCGGCGCAATCGATGAGGCCCTTCAGACCCGGTCGTGGGAACGTATTGAGCAGTTCCAGTCCGAAGTAGGAGACCGTACGATTCTCGCCCGACAGCGGTGCGATGTCCGCGGCTGAGGCGATGGCCACGAAATCCAGGTAATCGTATGCCTGCTCGGGTACACCCTGACGTTCGCAGAGCGCCTGGATGAGCTTGAAGGCGACGCCACAGGCGGCGAGATCCTTGAAAGGATATGTACAGCCGGGCTTGATGGGATCGAGGATGGCGTGAGCGGCGGGAAGTTCTTCGGCGGCCTGGTGGTGGTCGCAGATGATGACGTCGATGCCGAATCCGTTCGCAGCTTCGACTGCCTTGACGGCCGTAATTCCTACATCGACGGTAACAATCAGGGTGGCGTCCTTGTCATGTGCAAGGGTCACGCTATTGGGTGTGAAGCCGAACCCCTCGTGAAGACGGTTCGGAATGTGGTAATCGACATGAGCTCCACGACTACGTAGGTAGTGGAGCATCATCGCCGTGCTCGATGTGCCATCCACGTCATAATCCCCGTGGATCCAGATCAACTCCTTGTCGGAGATGGCCTGTTCGATACGATCCACCGCTTTCTCCATTCCATCCATGAGCCAGGGAGAATGGAGATAGTCGAGACTAGGCTGGAAAAATCGTTGAACGGTGTCCACGGTTTCGATGCCACGACCCACCAGGATTCGGGCTATCGAAACCGGAACTTTCAACTCTTCGGATATCTTTTGGACGGCTTGTTCATCGATGCGTTCTCGGAAGATCCACCGATAGTTCAAGAAAAACCTGCTAATTTGTAAAACTGCCTTAAAGATAAGTGATTTAGGTCGATATGTCAACTTCCGTTCACACTGCCGGAACAGCGTGTCCAACCGTCATAGCATAAGCCAGGATGAGGACGGCGACGAGCTGCATTCCTATCGTGGAAGAACCCGTGAACGGGCGAAGGAACTGGAGCGTACCCGGACGAGGATCAAAAGCGGCAAGTCATTGGCCGACGGGGTGTTGCAGGGAACGGTCATGACGGCGATGGGGCCGCACTGGTTGGTAGCCGTCGGATCTGTCGTCTACGTCTGCACCGTCTCGGGTACCGTCGAATGTCCACATACGAGTACGATCGTGACCGTCGGAGACATCGTCTGGCTCGTCCCGGATCCTGCCGGAACGCAGCACGGAGACCCTGCAGCGACCATCGTACGGGTGGAGGAACGGCGTACGCTACTGTCTCGCAAGGCCGCCGGCCGTGCCCAGCGCGAGCAGGTCGTCGTGGCCAACGTGGACCAGCTCTGCATCGTGATGGCGGCTGCACTGCCCACCTATAACAAACGCCTCATCGACCGGTATCTGATCGCCGCCGACAAGGGAGACCTGCGCCCGATCATCTGCATCAACAAGATCGATCTGATGCCCGAAGACGTCTTGGGCGATCTTCATGACGACTTCTCGACCTATCTGGCGCTCGACATTCCGGTGATCTTCGTGAGTGCGGCGAAGAATAGGGGACTCGACATGCTGAGGGCGGAACTCGGGCACTGCTCCACGTTGCTCAGTGGTCCGAGCGGTGTGGGGAAGTCCTCCATCATCAATCTGCTGTCCGACGCACGCCAGCAGGTAGGCGCCATTTCGGAAAAGTACCTGAAAGGTCGTCATACGACGACGGCTGCGACGAGCATCCCGTTACCGGACGGAGGATGGGTCGTGGACTCGCCGGGCTTGCGCGAATTCGCCATATGGGAGCTGACGGCCGACGAATTACCGTACTATTTCGAAGAATTCGCTCCGTTCGCGCAAGAATGCAGGTTCAATCCCTGCTCGCATACGCACGAGCCCGGATGCCGCGTCAAAGCTGCCGTGGAAGCGGGCGAGCTCGACCCCGAACGTTACGAAAGCTACCTCAATATCCTCGATACGATCATGCTCGAACGTCCCTGATTCGAAATTCGATCGTCGTGATTTCGCTCTTTTTCTTAATTTCGTGGCCCCACAAAAAGCTGCTCCGGGGAGAGGTGCGAGAGTGGTTGAATCGGGCGGTCTCGAAAACCGTTATAGGAGCAATCCTATCGAGGGTTCGAATCCCTCCCTCTCCGCAGCAGGTTTGGGCGAGTGCTGAAATTGGCAGACAGGCGGGTCTCAGAAGCCCGTGTTCGAAAGGACGTGTGGGTTCAAGTCCCACCTCGCCCACTGACGTGAAACGCGAACTACGGTTCGCGTTTGCTGTTTGTAGCCTAACCGAAGGGGATCTGATATGCCAGGTCGTATCGCCACGGAACTGCAACGCCACATCGATCGCATGCGCATCAGGGAGGGGAAACGCCTCGATCTCGGCAAGCATGCCACATCCTATACGGGATCCCTGTTCGACAAGTCCACGGCCGTTACCGTGATGGCCAAGGACCTCGAACGTCTGGCCAGGCTGCAGGACATTCTCTATGCCGACGACAGGCATTCCATCCTGATCGTGTTCCAGGCCATGGACACGGCAGGAAAGGACGGTGCCATCAAGCACATCATGTCGGGCCTGAATCCGCAAGGTGTGAAGGTTGCCTCCTTCAAGCACCCGAGTACGATGGAGCTGGACCACGACTTCATCTGGCGTCATTACCAGCAACTGCCGGCCCGCGGCGAGATCGGGATCTTCAACCGGTCGCATTACGAGAACGTCCTCATTTCCCGTGTCCATCCCGAGTTGGTCCTGGCCGAACATCTGCCCGATATCTCGTCCGTGAGCGATATCAAGCCTTCGTTCTGGAAACGCCGCTATCATGTCATCAGGCAGTTCGAGAACATGCTGTGCGAGAACGGTACCATCGTGATCAAGTTCTTCCTCCATCTTTCGAAGGAGGAACAGAAACGACGTCTGATTGCACGTATCGACGATCCGAACAAGAACTGGAAATTCTCCGTCGCCGACGTCCAGGAACGTGGATACTGGGACGATTACCAGAAGGCCTACGAGAAAGCCATCGAGGCGACATCCACTGACAGGGCACCGTGGTACGTCATACCGGCAGACGACAAGTGGTTCGCCCGTCTGGCCATGACGACGATCATCCATCATGAGTTCAAGCGATTGAACCTGCAGTATCCCCGCGTCAATGCCGCCGTGCGGAAGGCGCTGATGGAAACCAGGGCAGCACTGGAAGCCGAGCAATGAAACGACTGGTTGTTCTCATCATCATGTTCGGCGCGTTCCCGAGCGCCGTCTATGCCCAATTGCCATCATTCCCCTTCGATATCCGCAGCCTCATCCAGCAGGCGGATCGCCGCACGCTTCGCGAGCGTGCCGATGAACTGATCACGAAGCGCAACGACTATGCCGGCGCCATTCCCTGTCTGGAGAAATGGCTCAGTGCCGTGCCGGGTGACGCGGAAGCCGCGATGCTCCTGAGCACGTGCTATGACAGTGTAGGCCGTACGGCCGATGCACGACTCGCCATGAACCTGGCCCTCGCGGATGGTCTGAAGACCCGTGAGCAGGCCGACCGCGACTTTCCGCCGTTATTCCATAAACAGGTACGATGGGGACGTTCCAGGGTCCTGTATCCCGCCGTGATGAAGAAGGGTGAGCAATACCGTCTCGTCCTGCTTCTCCACGGCAACGGTCATACCCCGGAATTCATGCTGAGCTGGGCGAAGACGCTCGGACTCGACAAGGCCATCTTCATATGTCCCGAAGCGCCGTACATGAAGGTCCGGGAAACGGTCACCTCGCAACGCGAACGGTATTCGGCAGCGGGGGAATCGCTCGGAATGCCGGACTCGCTCTTCGGCGAGATCATCGATCTTTCCGCCGAATGGTATCACGATGTCGCCATGGATGCGATGCAACGCCTGCCGGTTGCGCGTAACCTCAAGCCCATCATCGTCGGATTCTCGCAGGGTGGATTCTACGCACACGTCCTGGCCACGCGCCATCCCGAAGCCTATGCCTCCATCGTCTCCATCTGTGCCAGTATGTATACGGCAGGACACGTAACGGAGAAGTACGACCGGCTGCGTACATACGGAGTCGACGCCCTCGTCCTTCACGGTACGAAGGACGACGTGGTGCCGCTGCAGACGGGGGAGTTGATCCACAGCGCTATGGAAGCCGCCCGCGTCCAGCACGTCTACATGCCGTTCGACGGGGGGCACTGGCCCTCTGCCGAGGCTACCGTCATGATCCGCCGCTGGATGATCGAACACGACAGATAGAATCGTGCGAGGATTGTCGCTCCCATGCCGGTCTCTTGTGTGCAACAGTGTTATATTTGGGCGCCTTACACTAAGGAAATCCAATGTCGCTCCCAGTATCGCAATCGGCCACCATCGAACGGGTGGAAAAACTTCGTCAGAGCAAGATCCTCCGCGAGGTGATGGACAAGGACACCGTGGCAATGTTCGAGGATCCCCTCGAGAACGACATGGTGTTGAACATGGGGCCGCAGCACCCTGCCACGCACGGTGTGTTGCGCGTACTGCTCCGCCTCGACGGTGAAACGGTTCTCAAGTGCGTTCCGGAACTCGGCTATCTGCACCGCGGATTCGAGAAGATCGCCGAGAACATGACCTATCACGAATTCATTCCGCATACGGATCGTCTGGACTATCTGTCGCCGATGTCGAACAACGTCGGTATCGCCATGGCGATCGAACACGCAGCCGGTATCGAAGTGCCCGAACGTGGCATCTGGGTACGGATGCTCGTGACGGAACTCGCCCGCGTCTCGTCCCACCTCATCGCCATGGGCGCCACGGCGATGGACGTCGGGGCCATGACGCTCTTCCTCTGGACGTTCACGGAACGCGAGAAACTCTACGACCTGTTCGAACGCATCTGCGGTGCCCGCTTCACGACGAGTTTCGCACGTATCGGCGGCGTCGCCAACGACGTCCCGGACGACGTGCTCCGCGATATCCAGAAGTGGCTGAATGCCTTCCCGGAATACATGGTGAGCTTCGAGAAGCTCGTGAACCGCAACCGGATCTTCATCGATCGTATGGCCGGCGTAGGCCACATCACGGCCGAGAAGGCCATCGCTCTCGGTCTGACCGGACCGACACTCCGGGGCTCAGGCGTGAATCGCGACCTTCGTCGCGACAAACCCTACATGTACTACGATCAGATGGACTTCGACGTGATCACCGGCAACGACGGTGACTGCTATTCGCGTTACCAATGCCGTGCCGCCGAAGTGAAGGAATCGATCAAGATCCTTCACCAGATCATGGACAAGCTGGTCGCGACGCCGCGTACGCCCGTCCTCGCGGACGATCCGAAGTACGTGCTCTCGCGCAAGGCCGCCATCTACACGAAGATGGAAGAGCTGATCAACGACTTCATGCTCATCAACTTCGGAACGATGCCGCCGAAGGGCGAGACCTATACGGCAATCGAATCGCCGAAGGGCGAGCTTGGCTTCTTCATCGTCTCGGACGGAACGGGGCAACCCTGGAAGCTGAAGATCCGTTCTCCCTCGTCGTCGAACCTGCAGGCCCTGAAGTTCATGGCCGAAGGCGCGATGGTGTCCGACGTCGTGGCCATCATCGGTTCCATCGATCCCGTGATGGGCGAAGCAGACAAGTGACATTCCGATCGTAAGCGACGATCATGTGCAATGGGTGGCTCGTCCACCCATTGCCGTTTTTGCATATCCATCTTCCGTTCCGAAGCGTCATGCCTCCTACCGATACCATCACACCCGAACGTGCGGCCCGCCTCGAGGAAGTGCTGCGCCGTCGTCAGCCCGATCTCACCGTTGTCTTCGAGAACGTCCACGACCCGCATAACGTCAGTGCCGTTCTCCGTTCCTGCGACGCCGTCGGTGTGTTCGAAGCGCATGGCGTCTACCATAGTGGAGAGCAGTTCCCGAAACTCGGCGACAAGAGTTCGGGCAGTGCGAGGAAGTGGATCGATCTCCACAAGCACGACAGTATCGACGACTGCTATTCGGAACTCCGCGCACGTGGCATGAAGATCTATACGACGCACATGGCGAGCGGTAGCGTGTCGCTCTACGATCTCGACCTGACGCAACCCATCGCCTTCGTCTTCGGTAACGAGCATAGCGGCGTGAGCCAGGAAGCACTCGCCAGGGCCGATGGCAACTTCCTCATTCCGCAGATGGGTATCGTCCAGTCCCTGAACATCTCCGTCGCCTGTGCCGTCAGCCTCTACGAAGCATTTCGTCAACGCATGAATGCCGGTATGTACGAAGCCCTTCGACTCGACGAGAAGATATTTCCGGTGCTGCTCGACGACTGGTGCCATCGATAGGATGCGCCTGTATATTCTTTACTGATACTATCGATGTCCCTTTTCTGTCGCTGACGATTCCGGAGTGCGGATTCGCATGGTCTGCTTGTCATGAGGGATGAAACTTTTACGTCCCTTCGTTGTTGATAAGCCTGCTGCATCCTGTGCCTAGTAATGACGAAACCAGATGATTACGAGAATTACGTTGCTCGTGGCGACGCTGATCGCTGCGATCGGGGTTTGCCGTGCCCAGATCGAAACGGTGATCGATACGGATTGCAGCCCTGCGTTCACGCGTGGTAACGGACGCGGTGGCCGGATCGTCTACGATTCACGTCGGGATGCTCTGCTGGCGAGTGCCATCGATCTCGGGAATACACGCTCGGTCGACGGTGGAGCGACGTTTCGGTCGATGATGAACGGTATCCCTTCGACCGCGACCTCCATCTTCTCGACGCTGTTGATAGAGAACGATCGTGACTACGTCTTCGTCGGATGCGGTGATGACGGATGGAGTGTCTATCGCAGCGTGGATGGCGGAGAGACGTTCCAGGGAACGGAGCTTCCCCGAAAGCCCGGAAATCCCGTCCTTCAGCTCGACCATCGACACGACATCATCTGGTTCGTACTCGATGGAGTACTCGGGATGAAGGGAGGCACCGAATGGAGGACATTGCCAGCCCCCTCGGGGCTCGGCATACGCGTCAGTCGTATCCTTTCGAAGCGTGATCTGGCTGTTTTCGATGGTCAGGCATGGTACCGATACGATATCGAACGTGGTACATGGGGGCCGCTCGATCTTCCTGCCCAGCAACCATGGCAGGGGACGCGACTGGACGATGGTCGTCTGCTCTGGTCGGTAGCCGGCAGACTGATGGTCGGTACCGGCATGAGCGGACAGAAGCGATATATCGACAGTGTCTACGTGCAGGGAGAGGAACGACACCGGCCATGGATAGCATCCGGTATCGCCACCTTCGGCGACCATATCGTTCTCGTCGATTCGAACGGCATCGTCGGACGATGGGACCAGGACAGTATCGTCGTCATCAACCATGATACGTTCACGCGTATCCCGGGTGGACGCCGGAACGTCAGTCTCGGTCATCAGTCGCTGGGCGGTACCGATATCCTGACCATGACCTACCATGCAGAGGGGCCGCAACGGATGATCGATATCGTCGTGGCCGATATCGTGCATGGGAAAACGATACGGACCGTCTCCATGTCCTATCCCTATCCGTACGAGAACCCTTTGGAGGCCAGCGTACTGATGCTCAACGATTCGACCATCATCGTCAATGGTCATCAAGGGGCATTGACACGGATTCCGGCAGGTAGCGGACCACGGAGCACGATGTGGTCCGTCGAGGACGAACCCGCCGTGCGCCCGAAGACGGCGATGCTCGATGGTCACGTACTGGATGATGGTAGCCTGCTCGCTCATACCGAGCATGGTCGCTGGTTGCACAGGCGACCGTCTGCGGAAGCAACGACCATTCCGTTCGATAACGGCTACGTGATGTTCAGGGGCAGCAACCATGGTCTGGAAATGGAATCGCTGTGTGCGAGAATCCCTACCGGGTTCTCGTTCATGAAGGTCGATGGAGATTCCGCCATGCTGGCCGGTATACAGGGCATACGCGTTTCATTGGATGACATGACCCAAACCGTGCTTCGCGATTCTCTTACGACATACGCCTATCGGGAACCCGGGGGCGGTCGCACGTTCATGGGTACCTATGATGTACGATGGACGAGCGACAAGGGCAGGACGTGGCTCGCGAGCCGTACGGGATTGCCGGACAACAATGGTGGACCACTACCCTGCATCAGCGGTATTCTCAGGACGCAACGTGGAACGATGGTACTCGGTCTCCGAGGATTCGGTCGGCGTCTGATGGAAGGAATGGAGGCCGACTCCGTGCCCGGCGGGATATACTATTCGACGGACGATGGATCGTCGTGGTTACGTTCTACCGGGCTGGGGGAACGCAGCTACATCCAGAACATCGCGGAACTCGCCAATGGAGATCTGATCGCCGTCGTATCACATGTTACGATAAGGATCGCTACGATCGGTGTACGCCCGGTGCTGCAGGACGCTCTCATGCGTGACAATGCCCTCATGCACAGCACGGATGGTGGCAGGACGTGGGACAGGTTGTTCGAGGCCGCGGATTCCAGGCCGTTCGCGGGCATCCGCGGGTCGGTCATACGACTGACGTCGGGTGATATCGTGGTCCAGGTATCCGATACGGAGATTCTTCGGAGCACCGATGCAGGGACCACATGGAGTGCCGAGAGAAATGCGCCGGCGACACTTGCGTCGGTTCTCGCCATCGATGCCGACGCATCGGACCGCCTCTACTTCTTCACGGATCATGGCGTGTTCCGTCAATCGACTCCGACATCCGTCGAGGACATCGCACCGCAGAACGTATCGATGGACGTTCGTCTTGTCGATGGTGTCCTGCATGCTACGTTCGGCGTAACCGATATGACAGGCACGGCGATCGCGATCGTCGATCTTCAAGGGCGTACGATGCGGTCGTTCACGGCTAGTCGGGATGAATTCTCGGTGCCGGTCACCGATCTGCCGCCCGGACTCTACGTCATCACGGCATCGGGGTGGTGGGGCAGAGCGTCGAAGTCCATCGTGGCAGTACATTGAGTAGTGGCGTTCGCGCGTGACGGTGGTGGAATCCACTTCCATGGTGAAAAAACGATTTATCGATAAACGATAAATCGTTATGTTTGGTACATGACGTTTCACCACTGCATTCTGCACGAGGTACCAGCATGACGACCGATACAGTATCACCGAACAATGCGACACGTACGACACGCATCCTGGCGACGATGCGCGTAATTGCATGGATCGTCTTCATCAGTCTGATGGTCGAAACCGGGTTGTTTCTCGTGACCTATGTGATTAGCTGCTACAGTCCGGATATCGTATCGAAGATGTATCGTGGAATGGAGTTGTATGACCTGATGGCATTCGACTTCCGGCACTATTCGGCTACAGCCATCATGCGGATCACATACACGGTCTTGAAGACGTGGGCCGCATATCTCACCGTTTCTGTGCTGGACGACGTGAAGCTGGCCCACCCTTTCACACTCTCCATCGCGCGGTTGCTGGAGCGGATCAGCATCACGTTGCTGATAGCCGGTGGTGTAGCCATAGTGAACAATGCCCACGACCGATGGTTGACGGAGAACCTGGGAATTCACTCGTGGGAAATGTCGATCGAAGGCTTCCTGGTGACGGCCGGCCTGGTCTACGTCATCGCGAAGATCTTCCGGCGTGGCGTGGAGCTCCAATCCGAACACGATCTCACGATATGACCCATGCCGATAACCGTGCACCTCGATGCGATGATGGCGAAGCGGAAGATGTCGCTCAATGAACTGTCGGAGAAGGTCGGCCTGACGCTCGCCAATCTGTCCATTCTCAAGACAGGGAAGGCGAAGGCGGTACGCTTCTCCACACTGGAGGCCATCTGCGAGGCCCTGGACTGTCAGCCCGGAGACATCCTGGCATATACCGAAGAGGAGATGCCGGAGTGACCGGGAGTCAGGCGGCGCGGCCGTCCGATATCTTCTGACGGAAGAAGAAGCCCGGAAACGCCTTGCGTTCGTCGCGTCCCAGCAGCTTGACGTTCACGAAGCTCTTCAGGAATCCGTAACCATATCCGAACAACTGGAAGAACGTGGCGACGATGGCCCATCCCGAGATCACGAGGCTGCGGGTCTTCACCATCGCCTCGATGAAGATCATGGCGACGAGGAAGGCGAGCGGGAGCAGGAAGAGGGGAGTCCATGCGATGGAGAGTACGAGCAGGGCGATCGTTCCGAGAAGGAAGAGCGATGGCAGTGTGTAGACGATCTTCGATCGTTCCGGATGCCATTTCATGAGGATGATTCGTACTACTCCGAATTTATACACCTGCTTGAGGAACTTCGAAAAGTCGATACGGCGTTTGTGATAGACGTAGGCATCGGGAATCAGACCGACGCGGAAGCCTGCGTCCATGATGCGATAGCTGAGGTCCGGGTCCTCTCCCGGATGGATGTCGCCGAATCCACCGACGGTCTCGTAGACCTTGCGCGTGAAGCCCATGTTGAAGCTTCGCGGCTGATACGTATCGAGATTGTTCTGCTTGCCCCGTACACCGCCGGTCGTGATGAAGGACGTCATGGCGTAGTTGATGGCCTTCTGGACGATCGTGAACGACGAATGGGCGTTGTCGGGCCCGCCGTACGTATCCAGCGGATGGATGGAGAGAAAACGCTCGACCTCCGCGAAGTAGTCGTCGGGGATCAGGCAATCCGAGTCGAAGAAGACCATGTAGTCTCCCTGCGCACGCTCCATGCCGAAGTTCCTGCTGTCGCCGGGCCCCGTGTTCTTCTTGAAGAAGTACCGGATATCGAGACGATCCGCATAACGCCGGACGATATGTTCGCTCGTCTCCGTCGAACCATCCTCGACCAGGACGATTTCGAAGTTCGTATAGGTTTGTCGAGCCAGGCTTTCCAACAGCTCATCCACTTCATTCGGACGGTTGAATACCGGTACGATCACGGAGTATTTCTTCATTGGGCGATGTCGGTGAGCTTGGTTTCGGAAGGCCATCAATTTAGCGAGCCCCGCGTGGGCCACCAAAGTGGTTCGGTGACAGGATCGCGGCATTCACGCATGCAGATCATAGCTGGGTCGTATCGCCATGCCACTCGATCAGGAATGGAATGGTCCTGGTCGTATCGGTGCGATCCTTTCTTCTCGGAAATTTGCGCAAGTAAATGCTTGCATATATATTCGCGGCATGATTGAAGCACGAAGAGATGCCTTTCAGGCAATAGCGGATCCCACGAGGCGAGCGATCATCGGTATGGTTGCGAGAGAACCCGTGAACGTCAGTGCCATCGCGGAGCGGTTCGACGTGAGTCGTCAGGCCATATCACTGCATCTGAAGATCCTGACCGAATGCGGTCTGGTAACGATGAGACAGCAGGGCCGCGAACGTATCTGTGAAGCGAAACTGGAAACGTTGCGTGAAGTGAACGAGTGGGTACGGCAGTACAGGCAATTCTGGGAAACGAAACTGGGTGCATTGGACAAGTTCTTGAACAAGACCAGGACATCAGGAACATGAACAGGAAAGAAGTGGTCGTCGAACGTACCTTCCATACCTCCGTCGAAGAGGTGTGGAAAGCTCTTACGGACAAGGACCAGTTGAAGGAATGGTATTTCGAGGTTTCGGATTTCGAACCTGAGCCAGGCTTCGAATTCCGGTTCTATGGAGAGAACGAGGGGATACGATTCCTGCACATATGCACCGTCGTCGAAGTAGAGCGGGGGCGGAGGCTATCCTATACCTGGCGGTATGAAGGGTATCCCGGCGAGTCTCTCGTAACGTTCGAGCTGGTGAGCGAAGGCACGGAACGAACCCGTCTGACAGTGACCCATCGTGGTCTGGATACATTCCCTGCAGACAGTCCTCATTTCGTCGTGGAGAACTTCAATGCCGGCTGGAACGGCCTGTTCGGACAGTTGCTTCGCCATCTCGAAGAACGACGTGCACCTGTTCCATCATCCGATGACTACGGCTGCGAGATCGATCTGAATGCAACGATCGAGAGCATCTACGATGCGTTGACGAACCGGATACCACTATGGTGGACGGAGCAGTTCGAAGGATCGGCTGACCGACAAGGTTCGATATTCACCGTTCGTTTCGGTGACAGGGTTTTCAAGACGATGAACGTGACGGAACTATCGTCGAACGCCAGGGTGGTGTGGTTCGTAGTCGACGCGAAGCTGGATATTCCCGGAGTGGACGATCCGACCGAATGGATCGGAACCACCATCGTATGGGACATCCTCCGGCAGGAGGACCATGCTCGTGTACGCCTCGTGCATATCGGTCTTCGTCCGATCGTCTCATGCCATGAGATATGCGCCGACGGTTGGCGGCAGTTCATCGCAAGTCTGAAGTCGTATGTCGAATCGGGAGCGGGTGCTCCGTTCAGAACGCAGGATAGCAGCAAGGATGTCGGCCGATAACGATGACGGCCGATGCAACGTGTGTCGCATCGGCCGTCGAGTCCTTCATCCATCGGTCGATACCATCATCAGCGATGATCGGTGCCGTCACCGTCCCTATTGATAGAAGACGCTGCTTCTCAGCGCCTTCTGCGCATCCGTGGCATTGGGGTCGACTTCGAAGACATTACGGTCCTTGCGTTCACCCATGACCGGAACGCCGGTAAGCGTGACTTCCTCACCACCACGACTGACCGTGACGGTCATATAGTCGTTGGTGCTGGGTCGGACCAGTCGTTCCCACGTAGGCCGATCGACTTCCATGAAGGGTTTGCCATCGACCTTGACGAGGGCATCGCCGTCCTTGATGCCGAGCGGATTCTTTTCACCCGGATGGAGGACGAACTTCGATGCCGATTCTTCCTGTACGAAGTCGCCATGGATATCGAACGTCAGTGCCTGTACCGTCCGAACGGAGTCGAACTTCCAGCCGATGCGGGCCAGCATGTCCTGGACCGGAATGCGTTCGGTGCCTTCGATGTATCTGCGGCAGTAATCGACGACGGCAGGCGACGTCACCCGGCCTATCTCGGCGAACAGTGAATCGTCCTCGAAGGCGCGTGTGCGGCCGTACTTCGCGGACAGTGTATAGATCAGGTCGCGTATGCCTTGCTTGCCCTTGCTTTCGGAGCGCAGAAGGATGTCCAGGAGGAAGCCGTTGAGCGCCCCGTATTCGTAGATGAGCGGATACCAGTGCTGGTTCTCCGGCGTGAGGACGTTCTTCGAGAACGACGTCAGCGAGAACTCCTTTGGAAGGACGTTGAGCGATCGGGCCTTCACCTTCATGAGGTTCATGAAGGCCTGTTCCGTGATCGTGGAATCGTGCAGTTGTGCCAGATGCGCGAAGTATTCCGTCACACCTTCATAGAGCCAGAGATGCTTGGACATCTTGGGATTGCGGAAGTCGAACTTCTCGATCTCCTCGCTGTGGAGCGTGAGGGGAACCAGGATGTGCAGGAATTCATGGGCGGCCGTCTCGTCCACTCCCTGCGTCATCGGCGTCTTCTGCCAGAAGTAGAACGAGCTGTACGAATGCTCGAGGGCACCGAAGTAGGCGGTCTTCTTGCTGACGGCATTCGTGTCGCCGTTCCAGAGATAGAAGAGGAAGGCATATCTGTCGACGGGCATCGTCGGAAGGAACTTTCCGATGCTCTGCGTCACCCTGGCCAGAGCTGCTGCATAACGCTGTGCATACCGTTCCGAGCCGCGATGGGCGAGGGCGACGAGAACCTTGACACCTGCGACGGTGAACGTCGCTGTGTCGGGCCTGGAATACAGGACAGGAGAATCGACGAGTTCGTCGTAGCTCGTCACACCGTATTCATCCGTGGAGTCGTTGAGGGCCTTGATCGTCAGTGCCGTACCGCCATAGAGCCATCGTGGCTTATCGACCTTGACCGTATATGGACGCTTCTGCATACCGTCGATGTAACCCACGAAGCCGCTATGGTTGATCACGAACAGGGAGTCGGCTTCGATGTCCGTACCAGCAGGCGGGAAGATGTCGGGATGGGACGTGTCACGGTCGTCGAAGGAATCGTCGACATCGTACGTGACCTTCGCCAGACGTCGTGCCTGCGTGATGACGAACTGGGAATCCGCACTGCGTCGCACCTGGATCTGGACGCCCTTGTCGTCGAAGGCCTGGAAGTTATGGACGAAGCGCCACCAGTTGTGCTGCTCGTACGTACCGGGCGTCGTGGCCGGGAAGACGAAGGTCGCTTCGTTGGTGGACACGGCCGGTGTGCGTACTTCGACGTGGACACGGTCATTCGTGACGTTACGCAGGCTGATGTGTACCTGATAGTTCTCGGCTGCGAACATGCCGATACTGCCCAGACAGAGCAGGATCGCGGCTGCGACAGGAAGCCGGCTGAATACCGGACGACATGAGGCGATGTGTGGGGTCATTTGTTGCCGTGATGCGAAGGATGTTTGAATTGCGGATTACCTAACGGCGGTAAGCTCCAGAAGTTTCGGTCGTGCTCCCCAAAGCTCTGCCGTCGCCAGGACCTTGTCGTACTGCCGGACATCAAAAGTACCGCTGCGGCGTTCGGCTTTCAACAGGACGTTCTTCATGGTGTGTTCGAGGGAGATGAACTCTTCGAGGTGGGCCTGGTAGCCGAAGGCCTGGAGGATATCGCGCCGCATGGTATCCGTCAGCAGATCGCCGAGGCGCTCGCGGGTGATCCCGTCGTCCAGCAGCAGGCGTGCTCCCTCGGGGACTCGATCCCGGTGCAGTTGGGTCTGTACGTAGTGGTGGCAGCACGGAGCCACGAGCATCGCACCCGCGGAGGACTTCAGCCCGGCCATGAGTGCGGCGTCGGTAGCCGTATCGCAGGCATGGAGGGCTATCAGGATGTCGCAGGGTCCGGCGGCAAGGTCCTCGAGGCGGCCGACGTCGAACCGTGCGTTCACGAAGCCGAGACCGGAGGCGACGGTACGGCAGTGATCGATCACTGCCGGATTGCTGTCGATACCGAGCAGATGGACATCCAGGCCCAGGCCCTTCAGGACATGATAGAGGGCGAGGCTGAGGTAGGCCTTGCCGCAGCCGGCGTCGATGATGGTCAGGGGACGCGAGCGAACCGTCAGGGCGTCCAGCGTCAGGGCGATCGTGATCAGATGGTTGAGCTGCCGGAACTTGTCGGCCATGGGTGCCCGTATGACGCCGTCGGCGGTCGCGAGATCGAGCGCATGCAGCAGTGCGGCATCGCGTTCCGGCAGGAGCGGATGCTGCTTGGTGCGGTCCCCTGCCGGATCGCTCCAGTCGAGACGGGATGGCGGACGTTCCTTCACGGTGAAGCGCTCCGGCTTCCTGGCCGAACGCATGATATGAAGGTCCCGCCCGGGGGTCTGGATCAGCACCTGCCGGTAGGGCAGTTCGGCGAGGCGTGCGGCGATGACGCCGATGTCGTCGCCCATCTTCGTGAAATGCTGCCGGTCCGTCTGGGACTCGCATCGCACGACGTTCCCGGTACGTTTGAGGGTGATCTTCCTCGGCATGACGGGGGCACCGAACATCGCCGCGTCCGTGGTCGCCCACCCATGATCGTGGGCTGGCGCGGAGAACGTGGCCACGAGGGGATCGGAGGCGGCAACGAGGTGGGGCAGGGTCGGGGTCGGGTCCAGCATTCCGCAAGATAGCCGCGTTGCCGGAAACAGGTGGCAGACGTAACTTGCAGGTTCATTCCAACCGATCATCGATAGTCCATGACCTCCCAAGAGATCCGCCAGTCCTTCCTCGACTTTTTCGCCGCACGAGGCCATCGCGTCGTGCCGTCGGCGCCCGTGATTCCACATGGCGATCCTACGCTGCTGTTCACCAATGCGGGCATGAATCAGTTCAAGGATGTCTTCCTCGGTACCGGCAAACGCGACTACAGCCGTGCCGTCGATACGCAGAAGTGCATTCGCGTCTCCGGCAAGCACAACGACCTCGAAGAGGTGGGGTACGATACGTATCACCACACGTTCTTCGAGATGCTCGGCAACTGGAGCTTCGGTGACTACTACAAGGAAGAGGCACTGTCCTGGTCCTGGGAGCTGCTCACGGAAGTGTGGAAGCTGCCGAAGGAACGCCTCCATGCCACGGTCTACCGTACGGACGACGAAGCCTATGAAATCTGGAAGCGATTCCTTCCCGAATCGCAGATCCATCGGTTCGACGAGAAGGACAACTTCTGGGAGATGGGCGATACGGGGCCTTGCGGACCGTGTTCCGAAATCCATTTCGACCGCACGCCCGACTGTACGGGCGGCCCGCTCGTGAACGCCGGTGTCCAGGAAGTCATCGAAATCTGGAACAACGTCTTCATCCAGTACAACCGTCGTGCCGACGGTTCGCTGGAAGAACTGGCCTCCAAGCACGTGGACACGGGGATGGGCTTCGAGCGCGTCACGGCAGTGATGCAGGGCAAGATGTCGAACTACGATACCGATGTCTTCCAGCCGCTCATCGGCTATACGTCGGCCCTGTGCGGACGTCCCTATCGTACCGAACTCGACGATGCGGACGGGGTGGCCATGCGTGTCATCGCCGATCACGTCCGTACGCTTTCCTTCGCCATCGCCGATGGCGCCATTCCGGGTAATGAAGGCAGGGGATACGTCCTGCGTCGCATCCTGCGCCGTGCGGCGCGATATGCACGGAATCTCGGAATGACGGAGCCGGTGCTCTACAAGCACGTCGGTATCCTCTGCGACACGATGGGCGACGTGTTTCCCGAGCTCGTGAAGCAGCGGTCGATGATCGAACGCGTGATGAAGGCGGAAGAGGAATCCTTTCTCGCCACGCTCGAACGCGGCCTCGTGCGCTTCGAAGCGCTGGCGAACGAACATGCCGGTACGATTCCGGGTTGGGATGCATTCGAACTGTACGACACCTATGGCTTCCCGCTGGACCTCACGCAGCTTCTCGCCCGTGAGCGCGGAATGGACGTCGACGTCGCCGGGTATGAAACGCAACTCGAAGAGCAACGCGCACGTTCGCGTGCGGCACGAAAATCCCATGTCCAGGAAGTGACGTCGTCGACCATCGACGCCGTGTCACATTTCACTGGCTACGAGCACGATGTGGAAGAGGCGAAGGTGCTCTATGTCGAGGACAATCGCATCGTCCTCGACGCGACACCGTTCTACGTCGAAATGGGTGGTCAGGTCGGCGACACCGGAACCATCGTCGTCGGTGGTGCGGAGTATCGGGTCGAGGATGTACGCAAGAGCGGCGATGCCATCGTCCATGTCTGCGAAGTGCAGGTCGACGCTGCCGTAGGAGATACGGCATTGGCGAAGCTGGACGCCGGCCGTCGCCGGGACATCGCACGAGAGCATTCGGCCACGCACATCCTGCACGAGGCGCTTCGCCGCGTTCTGGGGTCGCATGTCCAGCAGGCAGGATCGCTCGTCGCTCCCGATCATCTGCGCTTCGACTTCTCGCATTTCGAACGGGTCCATCCCGACGAGCTCGATTCCATCGAGCGGATGGTGAACGAAAAGATC
The DNA here is from genome assembly GCA_001899175.1 of Candidatus Kapaibacterium thiocyanatum. Taxonomy (NCBI): domain Bacteria; kingdom Pseudomonadati; phylum Bacteroidota; class Eximiradiia; order Eximiradiales; family Kapaibacteriaceae (SeqCode); genus Kapaibacterium (SeqCode); species Kapaibacterium thiocyanatum (SeqCode). Next base: position 222,459 of record MKVH01000002.1, read on the forward strand.
TTTGAAAGCATAGGCATCTATACCGAAGAACTTTCGATCGAGAAAGCACGCACCATCCCGAACGTGAAGATGTTCTTCGGTGACAAGTACGGTGACAAGGTACGCGTCGTCTTCATCGACGAGAAGTTCTCCGTCGAGTTGTGCGGTGGCACGCACGTACGTAACACCAGCGAGATCGGACTCTTCAAGATCGTCAGCGAAAGCAGCGTGGCCAGCGGCATCCGTCGTATCGAAGCCATCGCCGGACGCACCATACCGTCGTGGCTCAAGGACCAGCAGGCTCTGGCCCGCGTCCATGAACGCGAACGCGACGACCTGCAGGATCGCATCCGGCAACTGGAACGGGAGCTCGCTTCGCTCCGCACGGCTGAACTCGCCAATGCCATTCCGTCGATCATCGCCGGGGCGCAGTCGCTGGACGGCTTCCGCGTCGCGACCGGTACGGTCGCTGCAGAGGATCCGGAACAACTGAAGTCGCTCGGCGACGAGTTGCGTTCGGCACTCAAGACGCAGGGCGTCGGTGTCCTGGCCAGCGTCAACGACGACAAGGTCCAGCTCGTCTGCGTCGTGACCGACGATCTCGTTCCACGCATCAAGGCAGGTGCCATCGTCGGAGCGATCGCGAAGGAACTCGGCGGCGGCGGCGGCGGCAAACCTCATATGGCTACGGCCGGTGGACGTGATGTGGCAGGACTTCCGGCAGTGATGGAGCGCATACCGTCGATCATTACACAGACCATTTCTTGATTTTGAAAGGACACGTACATGGCCAATTCATACGAAGCACTCGGTACGCTGCACGCAGTATTCGATACGCAGCAGGTGAAGGACACCTTCCGCAAGCGTGAGTTCGTCATCGAGATGCAGGACGGACAATATCCCCAGCACATCAAGTTCCAGGTGACGCAGGACCGCTGCGCACTGCTCGACAACTACAAGGTCGGCCAGGAAGTCAAGGTGCTCTTCAACCTGCGTGGACGCCCGTTCACGGGCAAGGATGGACAGACGCTGTACTTCACCAACCTCGAAGCATGGCGGGTCGAAGCCGCCCAGCCGGGCGGAGTCGCTGGACAGGACTTCTCGCAGATTCCTCCCGCCGCGGCGTCCAGCTCGGCAGCGGAATTCGACGACGTTCCGTTCTGATATCGTTTCCGCATCGTATCGATACACGGAGGGGAGCGATCGTACGATCGTTCCCTTGCCGTTTCATGGATGCGGAGCATACGACCGTCGATGCACGTATACGACGGTGGGTCGGAGGTCCGGCGCCGGCTATCGTGTCGTCGTCCTCATCGCCGACCCATACTACGGGACCGGAAGCATCATCATCGCCATGATCCGCATGGATCGTCGTGATACTCTACCGGTCAGACATCTCCATCTTGTCCTCGTACCTTTGTCTCCGTGAAAGAACACATCCTTCTTCTTGGTTCCGGTGGACGTGAGCATGCTCTTGCCCGTGCACTGAGGAATTCCGCTACCTGTGCGGAATTGTGGTGCGCACCGGGCAATCCCGGTACGTCGCACATCGCCACCAACGTCGATCTGTCCATCGCCGATCATGGGGCCGTCATCGAATGGTGCAAGGCCAACGGTATCACGCTCGTCGTCGTCGGTCCCGAGCAACCGCTCGAAGCGGGCATCGCGGATGCATTGAAGAATGCAGGTATCGATGTCTTCGGACCTTCCGCGTCCGCGGCCCGCATCGAATCGTCGAAGGGTTTCGCGAAGGACTTCATGGCGAGACACGGCATTCCCACGGCGAGCTATCGTCGGTTCGACATCGCCGAGCGGGATGCCGCACTGGCCTACGTGGCGGCTCATCCGCTGCCTGTCGTCGTCAAGGCCGATGGCCTTGCGGCGGGGAAGGGCGTCGTGGTCGCCACCACGACCGGCGAAGCCGAAGCGGCCGTGCAGGAGATGTTCGGAGGTACGTTCGGAACCAGTGGCGCATCCATCGTCGTCGAATCCTTCCTCGAAGGCGAGGAAGCCAGTCTGTTCGCCATCACCGATGGCGAACGATACGTCGTTCTCGCATCGGCACAGGATCATAAGCGCATCGGTGACGGCGACACCGGCAAGAACACGGGTGGGATGGGGTCGTACGCACCGGCTCCGCTCGTGACGGACGGTGTCCTGTCGTGGGCCGAAGAGCATATCATCAGGAGGGCCATCGACGGAATGAAGGCGGATGGACATCCCTTCGTAGGATGTCTCTATGCGGGACTCATGGTGAAGCCCGACGGTACGTCGAACGTCGTGGAATTCAACTGCCGGTTCGGAGACCCCGAAACGCAGACCGTCATGACCATCGTCGACGGCGACGTCGCTGCGTTGTTCGCCGGAGCTGCGCGCGGTGCCCTCGATTCCACGCATATCCGCAATGTCGCCGACGGCTGTGCCTGTACCGTCGTTCTCGCCTCGGGGGGATATCCCGATGCCTTCGACAAGGGCATGGTCGTGTCGGGTCTGGACGAGGCCGCTGCACTCGAGAACGTCATCGTCTATCATGCCGGTACACGCGAACAGGACGGTTCGATCGTCACCAGCGGTGGCCGGGTCTTCGGTGTGACGGCCAGGGGAGCGACGCTCAGCGAAGCCCGCGACCGCGCATACGAAGCCGTCGACCTGATCCAGTACACCAACCGGTATTTCAGACACGACATCGCCATGAAGGGCATCAATCGCAGCAAGGAACAGGAATGAAGGTCTGTGTGACCGGCGGTGCCGGGTTTATCGGCTCGCATCTCACCGATGCCTATCTCGCCGCAGGGCACGACGTCGTCGTGCTCGACAACTTCGTGACGGGTAAGGAAGTCAACGTCGCATCGTCGTCGGCTCGTGTCGTGCGCATGAGCCTCAATCATCCTGATCTCGATGCGTTCTTCGATGACGAGCGGTTCGACATCGTCAATCATCATGCGGCGCACATGGAGCTGCGCGTCAGTCTGGACAGCCCGCTCCACGATGCGGAGTCCAACATCCTCGGTTCGATCAGGGTGATGGAAGCGGCGCGGCGCAACGGTGTCCAGCACCTCGTTCTCGCATCCACGGGCGGAGCCGTCTACGGTGTGCAGGACTACTATCCTGCCGACGAGAACCATCCCACGCGACCGGAATCGCCCTATGCCGTGGCGAAGCGCTCGATGGAGCTCTATGCGGACTATTACCGCACCGTGCAGGGTATGAGCATCACCACGATGCGGTATACGAACGTCTATGGTCCGCGCCAGAACCCGTTCGGAGAAGCGGGCGTGATCGCCATCTTCCTCCAGAAGTGGATCGACGGGGGAACACCCTATATGTACGGTGACGGGGAACAGACCAGGGACTACATCTACATTTCCGATGTCGTCCGGGCCAACATGATCGCCACGGAGCGCCGGCTGCAGGGCATCTACAACTGCTGTACGGGCATCGAAACGTCGCTGAACACCATCGTGGACAACATGCGCAAGGCATATCGGGGGGAGACGCCCATTCACCGGACCGACGCCAAGGCCGGAGATCTGCGCCGGAGCGTCTGCTCGTCCATGAAGCTCCAGGAGGCTACGGGATGGCATCCTGCAGTCGGCGTCGAAGAGGGAATCGGCAAAACCGTCGCCTGGTTCACACGATAGACGTCCCTGTGCAAAACTTTCTTTACACTAAATGTCCGCCCGGTTCCACGAATGGACGGACGGTCTAATTCGGTGTAAGTGGGCTGAAACAGACATATTACGGCGATGGTTCGGCGTAAGGTACTGGGGGAGAACGGGCATCCGGCGGGAACCGGTATTGCGCATATGAAGGCACGGAATCGCATCCGGGCTTTCAGGTTACCTCCCGGCCTCGTATTTTTGGTCGTTTTTGTGCCATGGCCGTCATGAACGACAACGACTATCAAGGATAACCCTCCATGCAGGCATTGGGTACCGGTGGACGAATGGGCGCGACGATGCGCATTCTGATGATTGTTGCCACGGCAGGACTTCTGGTGTCCTGTAACGTGAGCGGCTTTTTCACGAGCTACGGCGACGATCCGGCATGGGTCGACCCCGATGCGAAAAAAGCCGATGCAGGCGGAGGCGATCAGGCTGGGGGCCCGGGCAAGGCCGTATATGGCCGTATCTGTGCTTCGTGCCATCTGGGCAACGGCAAGGGGGTACCTGCCAATAACATTCCGCCGCTCGCAGGATCCGAGTTCGCCCAGGGCGATCCGACCGTGCCGATCCGTATCGTCCTTCACGGATTCCGTGGACCGATCGTACGTGGCGGCGCCAACATCAATGGACAGATGGCTGCATGGCAGGATCAGCTCTCCGACCAGGACATCGCCGACGTGCTGACGTACGTACGCAGTTCCTTCGGCAATTCGGGAGCAGCGATAACGGCCGACGAGGTGAAGGAAGTTCGTGAGAAGACGGCTTCCCGCGTGGTGCCGTTCACGGAAGCCGACCTGCAACAGCCCCTGTAAGGCCAAACACAACACACGGAAACAACGATACACGGAGCTTCTGGTCATGAACGATATCCTGCGCGTCTTCGATATGCTCTCCTGGTTCCCGGAGAACATCAGCACCTTCGGTGCGGATCTGGACGCCCTGTTTGCAGTGATCTACTACCTCTGCGTCGGGATCTTCTTCCTTACGTTCGGTCTGATGATCATCTTCCTCATCAAGTACCGTTTCAGGCCGGAGCGCCGCGGCTACAACTACCACGGCAACAACATCGTGGAAGTGACCTGGACCATCCTGCCGACGATCCTCTTCGCCAGCCTCGGTGTGTATTCCGACGATATCTGGGAACAGACGAAGTATTCCAAGCGCGTGCCCCAGGCCGACGTGGAAATGCTCGTCCTCGGCAAGACCTACGGATGGTACTTCCTCTATCCTGGTGCCGACGGACAGTTCGGCCGTAATGCCCACAACACCCGCCAGTGCCGCGAGCTGATGAGCGCAACGAATCCCTTCGGTATGGACAGCACCGATCCCAAGGGCTTCGACGATATCGTGACCGAAAACCAGTTCCGCATTCCCGTCAACGCCAACGTCGTCATCCGCGGCTCGTCCATCGATGTGCTGCACAGCTTCTTCCTGCCGAACATGCGCGTGAAGCAGGACGTCATTCCGGGAACGTGGATGAACATCTGGTTCAATGCCTTCAAGACAGGGAAGTACGAGCTGGCCTGCGCCGAGCTCTGCGGCGGTGGCCATTACGCCATGCGCGCAGAATACCAGATCCTGTCCAAGGCCGACTACGACAAGTGGCTCGATCAGAAGGATGTAGAGGTCAAGGCCGCCCGTGCGCCCCAGGCGCCTGCACCGGCGACGCCGGAAACGGCAGATTCGACCAAGCCCGTTGCCTCACTCCGCTAACAACGAATAACGAAACGAGGAATCGTCATCATGAGCACAGCAACACTACACGCGCCCGAGTCCGCCTCCGAGGAGCACGGACATGAGCACCATGCGCTCCCGTGGTACAGGCAGTATCTGTTTTCGACGGACCACAAGGTCATCGCGAAGCAGTTCATGCTCGTATCGCTGTTCTTCCTCTTCGTAGGCGGGGCCTTCGCGCTGTTCATTCGCTGGCAGATCGCCTATCCGGGCAAGCCCGTTCCCGTGATCGGCTCCATCCTGCCGGATACGTGGGTGACGGAACCGGCGAGCGGCGTCATCACGCCCGAGTTCTACGCCCAGTTGCTGTCCATGCACGGCACGATCATGATCTTCTTCGTCATCATCCCGCTCGCGGTCGGGATGTTCGGCAACTTCTGCATACCGCTGATGATCGGTACGGACGATATGGCGCTGCCGCGACTCAACATGTGGTCGTTCTGGCTGATGCCGCCCGCCGGTCTCATCATGATGGCCGGATTCTTCACCGAAACCGGATACGGCGGGGCGGGGTGGACGTCCTATCCACCATTGTCGGCCGTCACGACGCTGCCACCGATGGTGTTGAGCGGACAGACCCTCTGGTTGATATCGCTCTTCCTCGTCGGTTTCTCGTCCATCATGGGCGCCGTCAACTACGTCACGACGGTCCTGAACAAGCGCGCCAAGGGAATGAAGCTGTTCGACATGCCGCTGACGGTATGGGGTATCTTCATCACGGCCATCATCGTCACGCTCGGAACGCCCGTTCTCGCGAGCGGTCTGGCGATGCTGTTCATGGACAACTTCTTCAAGACGAGCTTCTTCCTGCCCGACCACCTCGTGACGGCTTCGTCCCACGGCTTCAACGTCGGTACGGGCCAGCCCATCCTGTGGCAGCACATCTTCTGGTTCTACTCGCACCCTGCCGTCTACATCATGATCCTGCCCCTCATGGGCATCGTGAGTGACGTGCTGTCGACCTTCTCGCGCAAGCCGATCTACGGATACAAGGCAATGGTGTTCGCCATCGGAGGCATCGCCTTCCTCGGCTTCATCGTCTGGGGGCACCACATGTTCCAGTCGGGCATGAATCCGCTCCTCGGTACGACGTTCATGCTCTCGACCATCGTCATCGCCGTTCCGTCGTCCATCAAGGTCTTCAACTGGCTGGGTACGCTCTGGCGTGGTAACATCAAGTTCTCGACGGCCATGCTCAACGCCCTGGCCTTCGTCTCGATGTTCATCATCGGCGGTCTCTCGGGGATATTCATGGCCTCGGCACCCGTCGACATCTACATCCACGATACGTACTTCATCGTGGCCCACATCCACTACGTGCTCTTCGGCGGATCGCTCTTCGGCATCTTCGCCGGTATCTACTACTGGTATCCGAAGATGTTCGGCAAGATGCTGAACGAGTCATGGGGACGGAAGCACTTCTACTGGACGTTCATCACGTTCAACTTCACGTTCTTCCCGATGCACATTCTCGGCGTGGGCGGTCACATGCGCCGTATCTACGATCCGAATGTCTACGACTTCCTCAAGGGTCTGGCTGGCGTGAACGAATTCATCACGATTTCGGCCATCGCCCTCGGCTTCTCCCAGCTCATCCTGATCTTCAACATCCTCTACTCGCTCAAGTTCGGCAAGAAGGCCCCGCGCAATCCGTGGCGCGCCAACTCGCTCGAATGGGCAGCTCCGGCACATCCCGGCCACGGCAACTTCGATCGCGACATCACGGTGTATCGCGGACCGTACGAGTACAGCGCCGCGGGCCGCGAGCTGGATTACTGGCCGCAGTGGGAGCCGGGCAAGTCGGTATCGGTGCATCACCATACCATCGTAGTGGACGACCAATCCGAGAACAACGTCTTCGGAGCGCACTGACGCGGAGTCGGTGAAACCAGGGCATACCATCATGAACACTTCCGACAACGACCGATCGATCACGAGGCTGCACTGGATCAGTGTAGCCTTGTGTATGCTGACGTTCGGACTGATCGTCTGGGGTGGTCACGTCAACACGACGCGATCGGGGATGGCGTTTCCTGACTGGCCGACGTCCAATGCCGCGCCCATGCTCACCTATGCACCGTCGGAATGGCTTACCGTTCCCGACCGGTTCTGGGAGCACGGACACCGGCTCTTCGCGAGCGTCGTCGGTCTCGTCACCGTTCTCGTGCTGCTGGTCTCGTATCGCTCCATTCCGCGTGAACGACGCGCGGGCAAGAGCATCATGGCGCTCGACGGCTTCATATTCCTCGTCGTGGCCACGGCCCTCGTAGGCATCAACTCCATGCCGGGTGGGTTCATGGAAGCCGTCATGACCCTGCTTGCCGTCTGCCTCGCGGCCTTCCTCGTCCGCGCTTCGCGCGAGAAGGATGCCGTACGCGTGCACTGGCTCGCCCAGGCGGCCTTCGTGGGCGTCTGCCTGCAGGCCTGCTTCGGCGGATATACCGTGCGCAACAATCTTCCCGACTGGACATCGACGACGCACGGCATGCTCGCCGAGATCTATTTCATGATCGTCATCGGCATCGCCCTGCTCACCAGCAAGGCATGGCGCAATCAGCAGCGTGGTGGCCGTATTGCGACGGCCGGACGTACGACGACCATGATCGTCTGTACGACGTGGGCCCTGACCTTCGTGCAGTTCTTCCTCGGCGCATTGACGCGCCATACCGATGCCTGGGGTGTGAGCACGAGCTTCCCGCAGTGGAGCGACGAAGGGTTCTTCCCGTCGTCCGAGCTCCTGCAGTACGCCCAGGTCGTCATCCATCTCACACACAGAACGACGGCCTATGTCGTGGCGCTCCTCGTCGTGATCCAGTGGGTCATGATCTGGCGCCGCCGCAGCGACTTCCGTCGTGTCGCACTCACGTCGACGGCGGCCCTGGTCCTCGTCTTCGTACAGATACTGCTCGGTGCCGCCATCCTGTGGACGGCGCGCGGCGAGCTGGCGACGACGCTCCACGTCATGACCGGCGTGGTGTTGCTCGCACTGAACACCATAACCATGTATACGATGTTGCGATTCCACGTCGCCCCGTCGGGCCGTGCGGATGTCATGCATTCCGTGGCCGTAGGGCAGGGGAGTCGATGAGGCATGTCGACGCACGACCACGATATCGCCGCCGGAGTGTTACCTGCAACGGACGCCGTCATGGAAAAGACGGCATCCGATGGAATACTGCGGCAGTACTACGAGCTGACCAAGCCCGGCATCAGCCAGATGGTGGCGTTGTCGACGCTCGCGGGCTACTACCTGGCGATACCGACGGATGTGATGACGGCGGTGCGTTCCATGGATTCGTGGCTGCACTTCGGTGCCACGATGGTCGGCACGCTCGCCATCAGCAGCGGAAGCTGCGTGATGAATCACGTGATGGAACGCGAGCACGATGCGCGGATGAAGAGAACGTCCACGCGACCGCTTCCCAGCGGACGTATCACGGCAGGGGCGGCGACGGTCTTCGGAATGGCTCTCACCATCGTCGGTGCGGCCCTCCTGTGGAACGTCAACATGCTGACCTTCCTGCTCGCTGTGGCCACGTGGGCCTTCTATCTCGCGGTCTATACGCCGATGAAGCGGACGTCGTCGCTGGCCCTTCTCGTAGGAGGCATTCCTGGCGCACTGCCCTTCGCAGGTGGTTGGACGGCCGTACGGGGAACGATGGACGCTCCTGCATGGGTGCTCTTCGCAATCCTCTTCTTCTGGCAGATGCCGCACTTCCTGGCGCTGTCGTGGATGTATCGCAACGACTATCGCGAAGGCGGTTTCGTCCTTCGCGCATTGCAGGACGACAGCGGGAAGGTACTCGGTGTGCAGATGACGCTCTACAGCGTCTGCATGCTCGTATCCATCCTGTTCCCGACCATTCTCGGTGTCACGGGCTGGCTCTATGCGGCCGGGGCATCGCTACTGGGACTATGGCTTACGGCCGAATCGGTGCGCTTCGTGCGTATTGGTGATCATGCGGCGGCGCGACGTGTCCTGTTGACGTCCTATGCCGTTCTCATGGGCGTGCTGTTCCTCATGTTCCTCGACAAAGCATAAACGACCAATCATTACACAGGTGGACCATGTCGATCGCGTTGAATCTCTCGCATGAGCCGGTAACCAAGATACCGAACGGAAAGCTGGCCATGTGGGCGTTCCTGGCTTCCGAGCTCATGTTCTTCTCGGGCTTCTTCGGAGCATTCATCGTTCTGCGCAACAGCAACTACGAGCTGTTCGGTCAGGGTTCGCACCACCTGAGCGTGCCTCTGGCGCTGACGAATACCTTCATCCTCATCGCCAGTTCACTGACGATGGCGCTGGCCATCCTCAACCTCGAGCGTGGCAACAGAAAGAACTTCCAGTTGTTCCTCGGCCTCACGATTCTCGGAGCCTTCGGCTTCCTCATCGTCAAGACCTTCGAATACAGCGCCAAGTGGCATGACGGTCTGTTCCCGGGACAGGAGAACCACACGATCTTCTTCTCCTTCTACTTCCTGATGACCGGCTTCCACGCCCTGCACGTCATCGGCGGTATCATTCCGATGCTCTACATGTTCTCGAAGTCGTTCTCGAAGAACGGATACGACTATCCCGTCAAGGTCGAAGTTCTCGGTCTCTACTGGCACTTCGTCGACCTCATGTGGATCTTCATCTTCCCGGCCCTGTATCTCATGATTCCGTACCACGCCGGACACTAAGGAGCAACTATGTCATCGCACGAACACGGTAATCCGATCAAAGAGTACATGAAGGTGTTCTACACCCTCTGTGGACTGACGTTGCTGACCGTCGGCGCTGCGGCATTGCCGTTCCCGCATTCGGTACTGGGCATCCCCGGAGACGTGGCTCACGTAGGTGTGGGTATCATCATCGCCCTCATCAAGGTCGTGGCCGTGATGTACATCTTCATGCATCTCAAGTTCGACAACCCGTTCATCCGTTTCTTCGTTTATGTTCCCGTATTCCTGTTCTGCGTGCTGACGTTCGCGCTGAACTTCCTCGAGTCGTGGGCATACACTCGCTAACGGTCGTGGCCCTCGTGGCCACGGTGCTGGCGGCCTGTACTCCGAAGGCGGCAGAGCGGCAACCGGCCGCGGACCCCGAAGGCGTGCATGCACCGATGCGCAAGGCGCCTGTCGTACGTGGGACGGACGAGAATGGGCGCGAGTTCTCATCCACCGTATTGAACGGGAAGTGGTGGATCGCATCGTTCTTCTTTACGACGTGTCCGAGCGTCTGCCCGGCACTCAATACCGTGCAGGCAGGCCTGCAGAAGGAGTTCGGCGACCGCGTCCGGTTCGTGTCGATAACGACCGATCCGGAGACCGACACGCCGGAAGAGATGAAGCGATACGGAGAAGGATTCGGGGCGAAGCAGGGCATCTGGCACTTCGTGCGGATGTCGGCGGACTCGGTCCGCGAGCTGTCGGTCAAGGGATTCGCGCTGATGGACCCGGTCGAACCGGAGATGCACAGCACGCGCTTCGTTCTCGTGGATGGAGAACAGCGTATCCGGGATTACTTCGACAGTGCGGATACGGCGCGGGTCGCGCAATTGAAGACGATACTATCTCAGTTGAAAGCCGACTGAGGCGAACAAACGACAAGGGATCATGGACTGGTTACCGGCAGTGAATGCCACGTTGAATGGGATAAGCACGGTACTGTTGCTGACTGGCCTGCGCTTCATCAAGCGCAAGGAGATCGCGAAACACAGACTGTGCATGCTGACGGCCTTCGTCGTCTCGATCGCATTCCTCGCATGCTACCTGCTGCACAAGGTCCATCTCTATCAGACGACCGGATCCTACAACACGACGTTCAAGGGTACGGGCGGCTGGCGCATCTTCTACTTCATCCTGCTGTTCACGCACGTCGTGCTGGCGGCAGTGGTACCGGTCCTGGCCAGCATCACGCTGTTCCGCGGACTGAAGATGAAGGTGGAGAAGCATCGACGGATAGCACGTATCACGTTTCCGATCTGGCTCTACGTATCGGTGACCGGCGTGCTGGTGTACTTCATGTTGTATCAATTCTTCGCCTGACAGCGGAGGCAGCGATGATGACGCGATTGATCGTTTCGGCATTCGGATTGTTCCTGCTCGCGAGCTCCTATGCCATGGCCTGTCCGGCATGCAAGGACAGCTACGTCAAGGGATCGCAGAATGCTTCGGTCGGAGAGTCCTACTCGTGGTCGGTACTCTTCATGCTGGCCGTACCGATGACGATACTAACGGTGTTTACCGTCGTCATCGCACGGCGTATCAAAGCGGTGCAACGTGTCGGTTCGGACGGCTCCGGCCACGTTGAATAACTGCGGTTTTTTCAGGATATTTGCGCGACTTTTTCCAAAGGGTAGTGAATGTTCTCACGCCGGTTTGATTTAGGTGTCAAGGTCGGTGGCGCTGTTGTCGCGACGGTTGCGGCAGCGGTGTTTCTCGTAGGCTACTTCGGCTTCCGCAATGACGTGGCCGACGTCGGTTATCGACCCGAACAACCCGTTCCGTTTTCGCACAAGCTGCATGCGGGCAATCTGCAGATCAGTTGCCAGTACTGCCATACGGGTGTCGAAGTATCGGCACACTCGCCCGTACCCAGTACGCAGACGTGCATGAACTGCCACACGCTCGTGAAGTCCGACAGTCCGAAGCTCAAGCTCGTACGCGAGAGCTTCGAAACGGGAACTCCGATCGAATGGGTGAGAATCCACAAGGTGCCCGACTACGCGCACTTCAACCACAGCCGCCACATCCGTGCGCAGATCGACTGCAAGTCGTGCCACGGCCCCATCGAAGAAATGGGTGTGGTGTCGCAGTACAAGCCCTTGACGATGGGATGGTGTCTCGACTGTCACCGCAATCCGGAAGATCGTATCGTGGGAGCCCGGCCGATATCGGGGATCTTCACCGGTGTGATGCACGACGTCAAGAACCTGAAGGACAGTGCCTATCTCTACACGCCTATCAAGGCACAGGTGGCCGAGGCGAAGCCTCTCACGGAACCGGCATTCGGGGCGTATCAAAGTCCCGTACCGGCACACCAGGTCGACGGTATCCCTCATCCGAAGCAGGCCGGTCTCGGACCGGAGAACTGCTCGTCGTGCCACTATTGATCTCCCTCTGAAAAAACATCTTCTAGGTTAGCATATGTCTGATCGTTCGCTCCACGCTTCGAACGCGACCACCTGGAAAAGCATCGAAGATCTTGCCGCCGGCAACAAGGCCGGCGAGCAAGGCGAGTTCGCCGAAGGCGCAACGACTGCGCCCGTGATGGACACGCCCGTCAGCCGTCGTGGGTTCATGACGCTGATGTCGGCATCGATGGCTTTGACGGCTGCCGCGTGCAGGCGCCCGGAACAGAAACTGGTCCCTACCGTCAAGTCCCTGCAGACGCCGACACCAGGCCTGCCCGTCGACTACGCCACGGTGTATTCGCATCGCAACGCGGCATACGGCGCCCTCGTCCGCAGCAGGGAAGGGCGTCCGATCAAGGTGAAGGGCAACGAACTCCATCCGAGCAACAGGGGTGGGGCGTCGTCGGAAATGCAGGCCACCATGCTGTCGCTTTATGATCCCGATCGTATTCGCCGCACGCGAATCAACAAGGGAATGACGACGTACGAGAACGCCGTGACCAGGATCGCCGACGCCGCGCGTGAAGCCCAGGCGGCAGGGAAGAAGGTCGCCGTTCTCATCGACGATCACGCATCGCCCTCCTATGCGGCGCTCATGAACGAGATCTCGACGGCGATGCCGTTCATCACGTTCGTGACGATGCCCGCCATCGTTTCCGACAATGCCGCCACCGCCAACAAGGCCGTTCTCGGCATCGACGGCGAACTTGTGCCCGATATCTCGAAGGCCAAGGTCATCGTTTCCGTCGAAGCAGACATTCTCGGTACCGACAAGCTCGCACTGTATCACACCGGACGTTTCTCGGAGAACCGCGTTCCTACCTCGGAAAAGCCCGAGATGTCCCTTCTCATCATCGCCGAGGCACAGTATTCGCTGACGGGTGCCAATGCCGATGAGCGCGTGAAGCTGCATCCGTCGCAACTCGAAGCCTATCTCGCAGTCATCGAAAAGAACGTCGTCACGACCGGTGCCATCGGTGCCGAGCTCGCATCGGCGGCCGAAGGCGCGACGGTCGCCGCTGCCGAGCGTGCGGCCGCCGCGCTGAAGACCGCTCACGGACATGCCGTGGTGCTTGCAGGCGCCCATCTCTCGCCGCGTGCCCATGCCATCGCCCTCAACATCACGAACGCACTCGAGTCCGTAGGCACGGGCAAGGTCATCGACCCGGCCTGCGTCCTTCCGTACAGCCATGCGAAGTGGCCCGCCATCGAAGCCCTGCGCAACGAGATGCAGAATGGTGCCATCCACACCGTGATATTCAGTGACGTCAATCCCGAATTTTCCGCCGATCGCGCATTCCGCACGGCCCTCGCCAAGGTGCCGAACCGGTTCGCGGTCAATCTGTACGAAGATGAAACGGCACGACTCGCCACGCTCAGCATTCCGGCTACGCACTGGCTGGAATCGTGGGGCGATGCGGTTTCATGCGATGGTACGCTCACGGTACAGCAGCCACTGATCGCACCGCTGAACGAAGGCATCCTGTCCATCCAGGACACGCTGATCGCCGTCGCGAAGAAGATAGATCCTGCCTTCCTCGGCGAGACGGCTTCGTACTACACGTATGTCCAGAATCGCTGGCTCTCGCAGGTCGGTGGACAGCAGGCCTGGAACAAGGTACTGCAGGACGGTGTCCTCGCACCGTCGGCCACGGCCGTTTCCACCGCCGTCGTCAACGCCGCTGCCGGTTCGGCACTGCCTGCGCGGGTCGCTCCTGCCGGCATGGTCGTCATCGCCACCCCCTCGCTCGCCATCTATGACGGCAAGCTCGCGAACAACGGCTGGCTGATGGAACTCGCCGACCCCGTCACGAAGATCACCTGGGACAACGTCGCATTGATCAGCCCCAGGACGGCCGTCTCCCTGGGTCTCTGTCCGAGCGACGCGCCCAAGGACGTCGTCAAGGCCAACGAGAAAGTCATCGTCGTCACGACTGCCGACGGTTCGGTCGAGCTGCCTGTCTGGGTTCAGGTAGGTATGGCCGACAACGTGATCGCCACCCAACTCGGCTATGGCCACACGACCGGTGGTATCGTCATGACGGGTGTGGGCTCCAACGCCTATCCCGTGGCGCCTGCGGGCAACACCGTCGCCTACGTCGCGGCCAAGGCTTCCGTCGAAGAAGGCAAGCGTCATCGCATCGCCACGACGCAGAACCACCATACGCTCGACGATGGTCATGGCGAACGTGAAGTGGCCAAGGCCATCACGTTCGGCGACGTCAAGGACAAGAAGTTCGAATCGTTGCATACGCACTTCCCGGACCAGGGGACGGACGGCAAGTTCCTCATTCCGCTCTCCGTCACGCCCGACTATCAGTACAAGGGGCATCGGTGGGGGATGGTGATCGACATGAGTGCCTGTACGGGATGCTCGAGCTGCGTCATCGCCTGCCAGAGCGAGAACAATATCTCCGTCGTAGGCAAGGAGCAGGTGCTCAAGGGACGTGAAATGCAATGGATCCGTCTCGACCGGTACTATGCCGGCGACATGGAGAATCCGCATACGATCAACGAGCCCATGCTCTGCCAGCATTGCGAGAACGCACCGTGCGAGAACGTCTGCCCGGTTGCCGCAACCACGCACTCGCCCGAAGGTCTGAACGAAATGACGTACAACCGTTGCGTCGGTACACGGTACTGCCTCAACAACTGTCCGTACAAGGTTCGCCGCTTCAACTTCCTCAACTTCAACACCGAACAGCGTTCGCCGCTCGATCTGGTCTTCAATCCGGACGTGACGAACCGCATGCGCGGTGTGATGGAGAAGTGCACGTTCTGCGTGCAGCGTCTGCACGAAGCCAAGTATCACGCCAAGGATCAGGGCCGTACGCGGGTCCTGGACGGCGAGGCCGTCGTGGCATGCCAGGAAGCATGCCCGGCTGGTGGTATCATCTTCGGCGACATGAACGACAAGACCAGCCGTGTATCCAAGGCTATGCAGAACGAACGCGGTTTCAAGGTTCTCGAAGAGCTCAACGTCCGTCCGTCGGTTACCTACCTCGCCAAGGTACGTAACGTGGCAGGCACGGCAGCGGCGAGCACTGGACATCATTCCTAACGCAGTACAACGAACAGTTCACAGGATGTCGACATGAGTGTCGTCCAGGAACAGGAAAAATTTCGGAACGCTTCAGCGCACGACGAGCCGGTGCGCGAGCCACTCGTGCTTGGAAATCCAACCATTCACGACGTCACGGTTCGCATCGCCAGCATCGTCGAGACGAAGATCACCACCAAGTATCTCTTGACGCTGGGCTTCACGCTCACGTTGGCAGGGTGGGGATTGTTCGCGCTCTACTACACGGTAACGAAGGGTATCGGCGTTTGGGGTCTCAACAATCCCATCGGCTGGGGTTGGGACATCACCAACTTCGTGTTCTGGATCGGTATCGGCCACGCCGGTACGCTGATTTCGGCCATCCTCTTCCTCTTCCGTCAGAAGTGGCGTACGGCCATCAACAGATCGGCGGAGGCCATGACGATCTTCGCCGTGGTCTGTGCCATGACGATGGTGTTGACGCATACGGGGCGGCCGTGGCTGTTCTACTGGCTGCTGCCGTATCCCAACCAGATGCAGATGTGGATCAACTTCCGGTCACCGCTGGCGTGGGACGTGTTCGCCGTGAACACGTACTTCACGGTGTCGGCGCTGTTCTGGTTCGTCGGTCTCATTCCTGACCTCGCCACGCTGCGGAACTACGTCAAGAACGACGTCGCGAAGAAGATCTACGGCGTGCTCTCGCTGGGATGGACGGGCTCGACGCGCCACTGGCACACGTACGAAATCGCCTACATGATCCTGGCCGGTATCTCCACGCCGCTCGTACTCTCGGTGCACTCCGTCGTGAGTTTCGACTTCACGGTAGGTATCCTGCCTGGATGGCACACGACGATCTTCCCTCCGTACTTCGTTGCCGGTGCCATCTTCTCCGGCTTCGCAATGGTGATGACGCTGCTCGTGATCGCTCGCGAGATCCTCGATCTCAAGCAGTTCATCACGCTCAAGCACCTGGACAACATGAACAAGATCATGCTCGCGACGGGTATGATGGTGGGCTACGCCTACGGGATGGAATTGTTCATCGCATGGTACTCGGGTAATCCGTACGAGCTGTGGGTCTTCATCAACCGTGTGTCCGGCGACTATGCATGGGCATACTGGACGATGGTCACGTGCAACGTCGTTTCGCCCCAGGTCTACTGGTTCAAGAAGCTGCGTCGCAACATCCCCCTCATGTTCATCATCTCGATCTTCATCAACATCGGTATGTGGTTCGAGCGCTTCACGATCATCGCGACGTCGCTGCACCACGACTTCCTCCCCGCATCGTGGGGATACTATTCGCCGACGTGGGTCGAGATTTCCATCTTCGTGGGAACGTTCGGCATCTTCCTGACCCTCTTCCTGCTCTTCTCCAAATTCGTTCCGGTGATCGCCATCGCCGAAGTGAAGAGCATTCTGCCCGGTGCCCAGCCGAAGCATCACCATCATGGTGAAGGGCATCACGTGGGACAGGGACATTGATCAACGAAACGAACGCTAGAACAAGGAACGCGACATGAGTGCAACTCCCATCGGCGTCATCGGAGAATTCACCGATCCCAACGCCATCACCGAAGCGGCCACGAAGATCCGTGACGCTGGATACAGGAAGTGGGACATCCACACGCCGTATCCGGTACACGGCCTGGACAAGGCCATGGGTGTAAAGCGGACGATCCTGCCGTACTTCTCCTTCCTGGGACTGTTGGGCGGTCTGTCCACGGCTCTCGGCCTCCAGTGGTGGACGGGTGCCTACGACTACAAGCTCAACATCGGCGGCAAGCCGTTCTTCGCATGGCAGTTCTCGATTCCGGTGGACTTCGAACTGTCCATCCTCGGAACAGCCATCCTTACGGTCGTCGGCCTCTTCCATCTCTGCCGTCTGCCAACCTGGTACAACGACTATCAGGAAGACGCCAGCTTCAAGAAGGCTACGGACGATACGTTCGTGGTGACGATCGATGCCGATGACGACCGTTTCTCCGCCGAGGGTACGCTGGACTTCCTGCACCGCCTGGGTGCATCCAACGCCCACCTCGTGACAGCTCCGTAATTGACCACTACCACGATCGACCGCAGATCATGAACTCATCTAAACGCAAGCTTCCGATTATCTGGATCGTGCTCGGCCTGGCCGCTATGGTCTTCGTCGTGCTCGTTCTCTGGGGCAAGATCACATGGTTCAGCACGGAGCGACCGGTGGAATTCCTGTCCAACATGGACCACCAGTTCAAGGCCATCCCGCAGTCCGCCAACGCCTTCTTCGCCGATCGCAAGAGCGTTCGTGAACCCGTCGAAGGTACGGTTGCCCGTGGCCAGAACGTCTATCCGCTCGCCCAGGGCGATCTGGACAAGGTCGATTCGACGAACGTCAATCCCGGTCTGCCGAAGACGCCCTTCGTCCTCGCCCGTGGTCAGAACCGCTTCAACGTCTTCTGCTCGCCGTGTCACAACTACGATGCAAAGGGCGAATCGCGCGTCGCCAAGCGCGGCGAATGGGCCGGTATTCCGAACCTGACGCGTCCCGAAACGTCCGCACTGACGGATGGGCGCCTCTATCATATCATCTCGGCAGGGCAGAACCTCATGCCCAGCTATGCCGACAAGATCTCGCCGACCGATCGCTGGGCGATCGTGTATTACCTGCGGTCCCTGCAAGGGGCTGAATCCACGAACGCACAATAAACGGGAACAGTGAACATGTCTCAGGTCAATCTTGGATCGACGCCACTCATCGCCAAGGTCCAGCGTCTTGGTCTCATCCTGCTGGTCGTAGGAGTCATCGGCTCCATCGCGACGTACGCGGTGAGCGGGCTCGAGCGTTTCATGGCCGACTACATCCTCGGCTTCTGGTACTTCGCCGGTATCAGCGTGACGATGATCTTCTTCTCGGCGCTGCAGTACCTGACGCGTGCCGGCTGGAGTTCGTCCATCCGCCGTATCGCCGAGAACTTCACGGGCTTCATCCCGTGGATGGCCGTCGGCTTCCTGCCGATCGTCGCCCATATCTTCATGTCGCCCCATCCCATCTACGAATGGGTTCACGGTGTTCATGAGGATCCGCTCCTCATGAAGAAGGAAATCTATCTCAACACGACATTCTTCGTGGTCCGCCTCGGTCTCTATGCACTGCTGTGGTTCGCCATGTACAGGCATATCGTGGGGAACTCCATCAAGCAGGATACGGCCAACGACATGGAGCCGACGAAGCGTAACTGGAAGCGCGCCGCGCCGTGGGTGCTCGTCTACGCTCTCACGATTTCCTTCTGCTCCTTCGACCTTCTGATGTCGCTCGAACCGCACTGGTTCTCCACGATCTTCGGCGTCTATACGTTCGCCGGCCACTTCGTGGCGGCCATCGCCTGCATCACGATCATGACCGTCGCCCTCTACAAGGCCGGTCATCTGCGCGAGTACATCACGGAAGAGCACTTCCATGACCTCGGCAAGCTCATGTTCGCCTTCTCGGTGTTCTGGACGTACATCGCGTTCTCGCAGTACTTCATCATCTGGTATGCGAACCTTCCCGAAGAAACGATCTACTTCACCTCGCGTATGGAAGGTGGCTGGGAGTATTTCTTCTATGCCCTCATCCTCGTGCACTTCATCATCCCGTTCGCCGTCCTTCTGCGCCAGGATGTGAAGCGCAAGACGACCGTCCTCGTACTGGCCGCCGTCATCATCCTCGTGTCGCACTTCATCGACCTCGCATGGATCATCATGCCTGCCGTCGCGAAGGTCGTGGCCCATGGTTCGGGCGCCCATCATCCGCAGGTGATGTTCTCGTGGCAGGAATTGACGGTATGGCTCTTCTTCGCCGGACTGTTCCTGTTCACGACGGCTCTCAACTACAAGAAGAACAATGCCGTTGCCATCAACGATCCGCTGTTGCACGAAGGCGTCGAATACACGTCCTGAGTGCGGCGTTTCGCGAATCCCAAACCAGAGTCCCAGAACACAATGAATCAGCATACGTTCGACGTCGTCGTCATCGGTGGCGGCCCCGGTGGTTATCCTGCCGCCATTCGTGCACAACAGCTCGGCAAGACCGTCGCCTGCATCGAGCGCGACCGTCTGGGTGGCGTCTGCCTCAACTGGGGGTGCATTCCCTCGAAGGCCCTGCTCAAGAACGCCGAGTACATGAACTTCCTGAAGCATGCCGATGACTACGGCTTCGGCATCAAGAACGTGGAAGTCGACTTCCCGAAGGTGATCCAGCGCAGCCGTGGTGTCGCTGATCGCATGAGCCAGGGTGTGAACTTCCTCTTCAAGAAGTACAAGGTCACCCAGATCAAGGGTCATGGCTCGATCAAGAATACTACGACGGTCGAAGTCAAGGACGAGAAGGGGAACGTGACGGACGTGATCACGTGCAAGAACATCGTGATCGCCACGGGCGCCCGCCCGCGCACGATTCCCGGTATCGATGTCGATCGCGAGACCATCCTCACGAGCACGGAAGCCATGCTCCAGCAGAAGGTTCCGGGTTCGCTCATCGTCATGGGTGCCGGTGCCATCGGCGTGGAGTTCGCGTACTTCTACAATGCCTACGGCGCCAAGGTCACCATCATCGAAATGCAGGATCGCGTCCTTCCCGTCGAAGACGAGGAAGTGTCGAAGGAACTGCGCAAGACCTTCGAACGCGAAGGCATGACCATCGTCACGGAAGCCAAGGTCCTGAGCGCGAAGAAGAAGGGCAAGGGTGTCGAGATCATCATCGAGAAGAAGGATGGCTCGAAGGAAACGCTCAACGCCGATCTCGCACTCAACGCCATCGGCGTCCAGGCCAACATCGAGAACATCGGCGTTGAGAACGTCGGCATCAACGTCGAGCGAGGCTGGATCAAGGTCGATCAGTTCTGCCGCACGAACGTGCCCGGCATCTATGCCGTGGGCGATATCGCCGGGGCACCGTGGCTTGCACACAAGGCCACGGCCGAAGGTATCGTCGTCGGTGAACACATCGCCGGACATCACACGGACGGCGTGGACTACAAGAACATTCCCGGATGTACCTATTGCCAGCCCCAGGTGGCCAGCATCGGTCTTACGGAAAAGAAGGCCAAGGAAGAAGGCTACGAAGTCAAGGTCGGCAAGTTCCCGTTCACGGCCAGCGGCAAGGCACACGGCATCGGCAAGCCCCAGGGCTTCGTCAAGCTCGTCTTCGACGCGAAGTACGGTGAACTGCTCGGTGCTCACATGATCGGTCCGGACGTCACGGAGCTGATCGGCGAGCTCGGCCTGGCACGTACGCTGGAAGCGACGGGCCAGACGATCTTCAAGACGATCCACGCTCACCCGACGCTCAGCGAAGCCGTGATGGAAGCCGCAGCGATCGCCTACAACGAGTCCGTGAACTTCTGACGTACGAACGATCATGATCGCAGTCGAACGATGGGGTCTGATCCCTTTCGACGAAGCTTGGGAACGCCAGCGAGAGCTGGCGTTTCGCGTTGAACGGGGTGAGGCGCCGAATACGCTGGTACTGTGCCAGCATCCTACGGTGATCACCGTAGGCCGCAACGGCACGGATGCCAATATCCTCGCCGCAGGGCCCCTGCTGGAAGCCCAGGGCGTCTCCGTGGTCCCCATCGACAGGGGAGGCGACGTCACCCTGCACAATCCCGGTCAACTCGTGGGATATCCCGTCTTCAACCTGACGACCCTCAAACCGGACCTGCACTGGTATCTGCGGACGGTGGAGGATGCCATCATCGACACCGTAGCTGCCTACGGTATCATCGGTGGCAGGGTGGACGGTCTGACAGGGGTATGGGTGGATAGCCAGCGCAAGGTCTGCGCCATCGGAATCCACTGCCGGAAGTGGGTCGTGTATCATGGCTTTGCCCTTAATGTTGTCAACGACTTGCGAGAGTTTCAGTATATCGTTCCGTGTGGTATTTCGGACCGTGCCGTGACGTCGATCGCCGCCGAAGCGGGTCGGCCGGTGACGATGGACGAGGTGGAGGCGACGGTCGTCGATGCGTTCCACCGCAGGTTTACGATGTCGTAGTGCATCGGCCCACCCATCGGCCCGGTTTCACCTGTTTTCGGGACAAGGCATTGTAAATCAAGGGCCTTGACTAGAGGGCAGGAGCGGAGGTCGCGATACTCACGTCGAGGTCCGGTAGTTGTGGATAAGGATGTGGATAACTGCATCCCATCGCAAAATCAGAGTCTTACGGCTGCAATACCGCGATAAGGCAAAAAAGCGGTTGACTGGCATCGGAGTGAGGCGTAAGTTTGTACCAGTTCTTTGCTGCGGGAATAGCTCAGTTGGTAGAGCACAACCTTGCCAAGGTTGGGGTCGCGAGTTCGAGTCTCGTTTCCCGCTCGACGACGCGAGTCGTCACTTCCTCTTTATGCTGCATGCCTTGCCGTCTCATTCCCCCCTGATGGCGAGGCATTTTTTTATGCCGTAACTTTTTCGCGCCGATCCATACAATACCATGAACGTAGGCCGTCTGTAATGGCCACACACAACCATGGTTCATCAGTGAGCATCGATAGCTCCGGGGTTCGCATGCAGCGATTCACGCCTCAACGCATTGCAGCATCGTTACGCCATCTCGTCGTTCTTCTTCTCGCATCGTCGATCGTATATGCGGTACCGCTTCCGCGCGGGCTGACGATCGACAGGTCGACGGAGAAGGTCTTCACGTTCTCCTATGAGCCCGTCATCGACAGGTGGGATACCGTGATGGTAGATGGCAGGGAGATGCTGCGTCCCCGTATCGCCGATGCCGGCATACGGCAGTCCACGGACGGCCGCACGGTCCAGTGGGTCGTCAGCTTCGATCTGACCGTGCCCGGACAGGGTGCATGGACAGTGGACAGGGAGACGGCCATGGTGGCGACCGTGACATCGAGACCGCTGGCCCTCGCACCGGATCGCGATCCCTCAGGCCGTATACTCCGCACGAGCGCCATCGTTCCCGAACATTTCACGGTGACGTACACCGGTATCGCCCGCAACCGCCACATCGCGACGGTGGAATTCGTCGTGGCGCAGTCGGACGGTGGCACGACGAAGCTCTACACGCAGCACCATCATACGATCGGGTTCACGCAACCGGCCGGAACGGCTCGGAACGTAACGACGAATGCCATCGGTGACGTCGCCGACTTCACGCTCAATCATGGCGACGTGCCGTGGAGGGTCAGTGTGGCCGTGAATAACGTCATGGCCAAGGGTGGCGACGGAATCCAGGCGTCCGAGCGTCTCGACAATGCCTTCCGTATCACGATCGACCGTGAAGGGATCTACCGTATCACGGCCGACGAGCTCCGCAAGAACAACATCCCCGTCGATGCCGCCACTGCCCGAACCATCAAGATCTTCGGAAGGGGAGGGCTGGAACTCGACGAACGTGTGGCGGCCGCCACGCAGAGCGAACTCATCGAACAGGACATCATCATCCGCACGAAGGCCGGCGGTGAGATCGACGACATCCTGTTCTATGCATCGGGTCCGGCGGGCTTCGTCAACAGGTCCGGCGCCATCAGGCACTACATCCATCACTACGCCACCACGAGCGGCTACCTGCTGACCTACGGAGGCTCGGACGGCCATCGTGCGCAGGTACGGCCTGCAGCGACGGGAACGCCCGCCCGCATCACGACCGTCACCGGCCGGCTGTTCCAGGAGGACGAGCTCGTCAACGCCTACAGTTCCGGGTCCGGACGTCGCTGGTACGGTCGTACGATCGAGAACGGCGGAGCTATCACCATCACGACCCTGCTGCCAGGTCTCGTACGATCGGGAGCCGTCGACTATCAGTTCTCCGTCGCCCATCGCGGATCGGTCTCCGGTCTCGCCACGATGTCCGAGAACGGCACTCCTATCGCCCAGCGGGTCATTCCGCCCGTGGCGGAATACATGGACACGCGCAACGCCCAGGTATCCGGTACCTTCGATGCGTCGAAGATTCCGGCCGACGGCCGCAGCGTCCTGAAGTTCGCCTACGCATCCGACGACAAGGCATCGACGGGCCTGGTCGACTATTTCGAAATCCATTATCCCCGTGCCCTTCAGGCGGCGGATAACGAATTCGAGTTCTGGAGCGATTCCCTCGATGCAGGCATCTATGAATGGGTCGTCAATGGCTTCTCGGGCGACGTCCTCGGATTCGACGTCACCGATCGCACCCGGCCGAAGCAGATCGAGAACATCGCCGCGACGGGTGGTATGTTCGGTATCCGCGAGACCATCGGCGACACGAACGAACGTCGGCGCTACTACATGTCGGGAGCGTTCCGTACGACGTCCCTGCAACGCATCGAGTATCCCAACCTGCGTACGGTACCGCGGAGCGGCGAACTCATCGTCATCACCCATCCGTCCCTGCTGCAGTCCGCCCGCGACTACGCTACCTATCGTCAGGCACAGGGCGAGCATCGCGTGGCCGTCGTGACGACGGAAGAGATCTTCAACGAATTCAGCTACGGTATACAGGATCCTACGGCAATCCGTGACTTCCTCGGTACGGCATTCTCCAGATGGACGCCTGCTCCGCGCTACGTCCTGCTCTGGGGCGACGGACACTACGACTACAAGAATCTCTCGACGTCGGCGGTGAACTACATTCCGCCGTACGAATCCGACGAAGCTGATGGATTGTCGGACGGGCTCATCACCTATACGTCGGATGACTTTTTCGTTTGTCTGCTCGGTGAGGATGCACGTCCGGAAATGGCCATCGGTCGTATGCCCGTGACGTCGGAAGAGATCGGACGCCGTCTGCTCGGCAAGATCGACCGCTACGAACATTCGTCGTCCGAGGACGACTGGCGCACGCGTATCACGCTCATCGCCGATGACGGTCCTACCAGCGATGGCCAGACCGACCGTGCCCTGCACCTGTCGCAGAGCGAGGACCTCAACTACGGCTTCGTTCCGCAGGAATTCCAGGCCCGCAAGATCTACATGGTGGAGTATCCCACCGAGAACGTCGCCCGTGGACGTCGCAAGCCCGCCGTCGAGCAGGATATGCTGTCGGTGATCAACACGACGGGAAATCTTATCCTCAACTGGATCGGTCACGGCAATCCGCGCGTATGGGCGCATGAGAATATCTTCGTGCGCGAGACGACAGTTCCGCAGATGACGAATACCAACAAGCTCTTCTTCCTCACGGCCGCCACGTGCGACTTCGCGCGATTCGACATGACGGAGAACCAGTCGGGTGCCGAAGAGCTCGTGTTACTGGACAAGGGTGGCGCCATCGGCGTCTTCAGTGCGGCACGTGTCGTGCTCGCCATCTCCAACGCCGAGATCACGC
Organism: Candidatus Kapaibacterium thiocyanatum; assembly: GCA_001899175.1. Taxonomy (NCBI): domain Bacteria; kingdom Pseudomonadati; phylum Bacteroidota; class Eximiradiia; order Eximiradiales; family Kapaibacteriaceae (SeqCode); genus Kapaibacterium (SeqCode); species Kapaibacterium thiocyanatum (SeqCode). The sequence continues at coordinate 247,282 of MKVH01000002.1, forward strand.
AGAAGTTCTACAGCGAAATGTTCAGACGCGAAGGGGACGGACGCTTCCCGCATCTCGGCGACATCATGTATCGCGTCAAGCAGGCGCGCAGCAATCCGAACGATCAGAAGTTCTTCCTGCTCGGCGATCCCGTCATGCGTCTGCTCGTTCCCGATCGCAAGGTGACGTTCTCCACGATCAACGGGCAGGATATCACCGATTCGAGCCGCATTCTCCTTCCGGCCCTGTCGAAGGTTCACGTCACGGGCCATATCCAGGCGCTCGGGGCGGCGGCGACGGACACTTCCTTCAATGGTGCCGTCACCGTTTCGCTCGTCGATGCCGAATCGAAGGTGACCGTGCAGGACAACGACAAGTATCAGACGATCAACATCTTCAAACGTCCAGGTGCAGCACTTTCACGTACGAGTGCGAAGGTGGAGAACGGTATCTTCACGGCCGAATTCGTCGTGCCGAAGGATATTTCGTTCTCCGCACAGGCGGCGACGCTCTACGGCTATGGCGTCGATGCCGACAGGACGTATGCGATGGGAGCCACGAACAAGCTGACGGTGGATGGTGTGGCCGACATCACCTACAACGACACCGATGGTCCGGACATGAAGATCTTCATGGATTCGCGCTACTTCAACTCGGGAGAGATAGTACGGCCGAATCCCATCCTCATCGTCGATCTCCAGGATGCCACGGGCATCAACACGACGGGCATCGGTATCGGTCATAACCTCGAAGCCGTGTTCGACAAGGGGCTGCTCATCGAGAACCTTACGAATACGTTCTCGACGTCGCTCGAGAACAGCAGGGCGGGTACCGCATCCAAGCAGATCTTCGGCCTCGGCCCTGGCCTGCACACGGTGCATGTCCGTTCATGGGACGTGCTGAACAATACCAGTGAGGTCATGACCCTGTTCAGGATCGCCGACGCGGGCGAAGGTGTGGTGACGGGCGGGATGCAGAACTATCCCAATCCGTTCGCCGACGCGACGAGGATCCGGTTCAAGCACAATATTTCGCAGCCCTTTACGGCATCAGTACGGATATTCGGTCTTGAAGGACGTCTCGTCTTCGAACGTCCGATGGAACTTGCGGATATGCAGACCGCGGAAGTGACCTGGGACGGGCGCGACGACAGCGGTTTCCAATTGGGCAGCGGGATCTACGTTTGTGTCGTTCGGGTAACGGCTGCGGATGGCACCGTTTCGGATGTCAGCGGTAAACTGACCCTCATTCGTTAATTTAGAACCTTACACGGTACTCTCGAGGAGACTTTATGACGATGATGAAAAGGGGCGCGGCGGTCGTGTCTATGTTGTTCGTGACCGCGGCGTGCATGTACGGCCAGGCCGGCGGCTCGGCCGTTCCCTTTCTCCTGATCAGTCCTGATGCCAGAGCGAGCGGCATGGGGGATATCGGGACAGCCATCGCCGACAATGCCAATGCGGTCCACTGGAATCCCGGTGGTCTCGGCTTCCAATCATCACGTCAGATAGCCCTGAGCTTCTCGAAATGGCTGCCGCAGTTCAACGCCGACCTGTTCTACTCCTACGGTACGTACAGCCAGTACATCGACGCCATCGACGGTACCATCGCCGGATCGCTGATCTACATGAACCTCGGTGAGTTCACGCGTACGGCGGAAGACGGCAGCGCTCTCGGCAAGTTCCGCTCCAACGAATTCGCCATCGGCGTTTCCTACGGTACGCTGATCACGGACGACCTCGGCGCCGGTGTACAGATCAAGTATATCCAGTCCAACCTCGCGCCCGCGGGTATCGGCCAGGCCGGTGCCGGTGTGGGGGTCTCGGGTGCCTTCGACCTCGGCTTCCTCTGGAAACCCACGAAGCTGAACTTCCTGGGCATGAACCTCGACAACGTCCTTCGTCTCGGCGTGAACCTCCAGAACGTCGGTCCGAAGATGACCTACCTCAACGAGTCCGATCCGCTGCCGACGACCCTGCGCATGGGTGCGGCCTTCAAGCTCGTCGAGGACGAATTCAACGACCTCCTCATCTCGTTCGACATTTCGAAGCTGCTCGTACGCCGGGACTCCCTCGGTTCGGATCCCATTCCGACGTCCTTCGTGACGTCGTGGGGCAAGGGCGGTCTGGAATCCGGTATCGGTATGGAGTACCTCTACGACCAGATCGTGGCCCTGCGCGGCGGGTTCTTCACCGAACCCAAGGTGGCCGGTAACCGGCAGTATTTCACGCTCGGCGCCGGTGTGCGGTACGAACTCTTCCAGCTCGACTTCAGCTACATCCTGACCATCGAGGAGAACCATCCACTGGCGAATACGCTCCGGTTCTCGCTCCTTGTCGACTGGGGTCAAGAGCAGTAATACCAGAAAAACAGCCTGCAATTACGTATGGGTACCGTTCTTTTTGGATGGTACCCATATGTATTTTCCACCTGAGACTTCCATAAGGTGGATCACGATGGAATATGGCTTTTCGACGCAGCAGATGACACGACTGCTGGATATGGCGGCTGATATGTTTTGTCTGATCGATGCGCAGGGGATTGTCACCGCTACGAATCCGGCATCGTCTCGAATACTCGGTATCGCTCCCGAAACGCTGGTGGGACGTCACTACAGTGACTGGATCGTCGATGCCGACCTCGTCGGTACGACGACCGCACTGAATGCCATCGCCGAAGCGGGCCAGGTCATCAGCTTCGTGAATCACGGCAGACATGCCGACGGCAGCGTCGTGCGGCTGTCGTGGACCGCTTCCTGGCATACGGGAGAGAGAATCATCCATGCCGTCATTCGCGGGGTCGACAGGCCTCGCGACCTGAAGGCGGAACTGCGCGACCACATGGAGCAGCACATGAGGATGTATGCATCCAATCCGGATGTGGCCTTCACGCTGGATCTGGACGGTCACGTCCTCTCCGTCAATGCCGCCATCGAAACGCTGATCGGCAAGCCCCGCGTAACGTTGATCGGCAAGCATTTCCGTTCCTTCCTTCCGGAAGAGGATCTGGAGATGGCCGAGACGTTCTTCAGGGAAGCACTCAAGGGCAACGTCAGTTCCGGACGCTTCCGTCTCGTTCACGCCGACGGAAGTCTCATCCCCATCCACTCGACCACGATCCCCGTCATGCTCGGGGGCGAGGTATGCGGACTCTACGGCATCGACCGTGACATCACCGACGAGGTCAATCGTGAGGAGGAACGCCAGCGTCTGATCGCCCGTGCCGAACTCCAGGCGAAGCTGTTGCGCGGTATCGCCGAAGCGTCGCTTGCCGTGCACGGTCTTCTGTCGATCCGCGACATCCTCGATCATATCACCGAACAGTCGAGGAAGCTCGTTGGAGTCCATCAGGCCATCGCCTCCTATATCGACGATGACGAGGACATGACGGCATCGCACATCTCGGCCATCTCGGAGGGATATGTCGACGGCTCGAGCGATTCCACGTGGTCGGGCGACGAGAGAATCCAGGCCGTCGTACGCCGCGGCAATGTCGTCGTACGTTTCACGCAGGACGAGTACGCAGCCTATATGGCAGGCGACGATATGCAGACGACGTCGTCCCGCAATCCAGCACTGCGCAATCTGCTCGCCGTCCCGCTCGTCGGCGGTGACGGGCGCAACATCGGTGTCATCCAGGTGCTCGGTCGTAACGATGGCGAGTTCACCGACGACGACGAGTACATCCTTACCCAGCTCGCCAACATCGCCTCGGCGGCGATAGAGAATGCCGTCCTGTACGGATCTATGCAGCGTGAACTCATCGAACGCACGCGGGCCGAGACGGAGCTGCTCGTAGCCAAGGACCGTGCGGAGGAGATGGTGCGGCTCAAGGATGCCTTCCTGGCCAACATGAGCCACGAAATCCGGACGCCGCTGACGGCGGTACTCGGATTCTCCGACATCCTCTGGGAGGAAGTGGTCGGAGAGCACCGTGAAATCGTCCATCTCATCAGGCGTAGTGGACGCCGCCTCATGGAGACGCTGACGTCGGTATTGGATCTGGCCCGTCTCGAGGCGGGTGGCGTCCAGCCGACCAATACGCACTGCGATATCGGCGCGCTGATCAAGGAAACGTGCTCGATGTTCGAGATGCAGGCCGCGAAGAAGGGGCTCATCCTGAGCATCGCCGTTCCGCAGGAGCGGTGCATGTCGTATACCGATCGTGCATTGCTGGCACGTATCGTGACGAACCTCGTCGGCAATGCCGTCAAGTTCACCAATCAGGGAGAGATCGCCGTCCATCTGCATGCGACACCTTCGCAGGCGACTCTCACCGTCAGGGATACCGGCATAGGCATGGCGCCGGAATTCCTGCCGCGGATGTTCCAGGAATTCCATCAGGAGTCCACGGGCCTGTCACGCAGCTATGAGGGAACGGGTCTGGGGCTCGCCATCACGAAGCGCATGGTGGAGGTGCTGGGAGGATCCATCGCCGTGTCCAGCGAGAAAGGGAAGGGCACGGAATTCGTCGTCATGGTTCCGCGCATCGCCGGCAGGACGTGGATTCCGGAGAAGTCGGACGTGATACCGCAAGGTGGTCAGGCACCGGTCCTCGTCGTCGACGACAACAAGGAAACGCTGCTCATGCTGCAGATGCTCCTGCGCGACCAGTTCGACGTCCGTGTCGTCTCTTCGGCCATCGATGCGGCGACGGCAGCAAGTACGATACCCTTCGAGGCGATCCTCATCGACATCAACCTCGGTGAACGTCGTAACGGTATCGATCTGCTCAGGGAATTGCGCATGATGCGCCACCTCGACTCGGTGCCGCTCATCGCCATGACGGCCTACGCTCTGCCAGGAGACAGGGAGCGGTTCCTCGACGCCGGATTCAGCGAATACATCAGCAAGCCCTTCACGAAGGAAGTCCTCATCACCACCATCAATCGACAGATCGACGGTTAGACGGTCCGGCGCCTCTTCCACCACTTCCATACGAGCCAGCCTACGACGGCGGCCACGAGCAGGATGGTGATGACCGTGCCGTAGGTACTCAGATACTGGTCGACGTCACGCCAGCGGCTGCCGAACTGCATGCCGAGGAGAATCATGAGGGCATTCCATACGGCGGCGCTGATGGTGCAGTAGATCACGGTGCGGGGGAACGGCATGGCCGTGATCCCCGCAGCGAAGGAGATCACGGCACGGGTACCGGAGAGGAAGCGGTTCACGACGATGATCAGGCCGTGGTACTTGTCGAACCAGTGCTGGACCCTGCCGATCGTATCCATATTGAGGAATGGCACCCACCGCTTCTCGGCGATCTGCGTCCCGTACTTCCTTCCGAGCCAGTAGGCCGTGCTGAAGCCAGTGACGCTGCCCAGCGTGGCCATGACGAGCATGGGCATGAAGCCTACCGTACCGATTCCGACGATCGTACCGCAGAAGACCAGGAGCACGTCGCTCGGCGAAGGAGGGAAGAGATTCTCGATGTAGGCGATGAGGAAGGTCACGCCCAGCACGCCCCAGGGAGGAAGGGACTGAAGAAAGGTGACGATGGATTCCAGCATGGTGCCTTCCTTGGTGGGGGATCGGGATACGTTGACGAATAAGCTGTAATTTGCATGTCTTGTCCCACTTGGAGCAACCATGAAAGAGTTCAAGAACGAGGTGTATCTCGATTTCACGAAGCCGGCCATCGCCCGCAAGCAGCGTGCGGCCATCGATGCCGTGGTGAAGACCTACGGCAAGGAATATCCGAACATCATCAACGGCAGGCGCGTCAAGACGTCGGACAAGACCATCAGCGTCAACCCGGCGAACACGGACGTCACCGTCGGCATCTTCCAGAAGTCGGGGAAGGATGACGCCGAGAAGGCCATGCAGTCCGCCCTCAAGGCCTTCGAGACATGGAAGAACGTTCCCGTCAAGGAACGTGCGAACATCCTCTTCCGTGCAGCCTCCATCATGCGCAAGCGCCGTCTCGAGATCAACGCATGGATGATCTCCGAAGTAGGGAAGAACTACCTCGAAGCGGATGCCGATACGTGCGAAGCGATCGACTTCCTCGAATTCTACGGACGTGAAGCACTGCGCTACGGCGGCAAGCAGCCCATCACGCCGGTAGCCGGTGAACGCAACGAACTCGTCTACATTCCCCTCGGCGTCGGTGTCATCATCCCGCCGTGGAACTTTCCGTTCGCCATTCTCGCCGGTATGTCGTCTGCCGCCATCGTGTCCGGCAATACCATCGTCCTGAAGCCATCGAGCGATTCGCCGATGATGGGGTGGCTCTATACGGAGATCATGAAGGAAGCCGGTCTGCCCGATGGCGTGCTGAACTTCCTCGTGGCGAGCGGTGCCGAAGCGGGCGACTACCTCGTAGGCCATCCGAAGACGCGTTTCATCTCCTTCACGGGATCGATGGAAGTAGGACTGCACGTCAACGAACTGGCTGCACGTCATCAGCCCGGACAGATCTGGATCAAACGTGTCGTCGCCGAAATGGGTGGCAAGGATGCCATCATCGTCGACAAGGAAACGAACGTCGACGAAGCCGTCGCAGGCGTCGTCGCAGCCGCCTTCGGCTTCCAGGGGCAGAAGTGCTCGGCATGCTCGCGCGCCATCGTCGACCAGGCCATCTACGACGAATTCGTGGCCAAGCTCAAGGTCGCCGTCGACCAGCTCGAGATCGGCGATCCCGCGGACGATGCGAAGGTCGGTCCTGTCGTGTCGGCACGTGCCGAGAAGACCATCCTGAAGTACATCGAGATCGGCAAGAAGGAAGGCAAGCTCATCAACGGCGGCAGCAAGGTGAAGGGGATGAACGGCTACTATATCCAGCCGACCGTCTTCGTCAACGTCAAGCCCACGGCACGCATCATGCTGGAAGAGATCTTCGGTCCGGTACTCGCCGTCTGTAAGTCCAAGGACTTCGATCACGCCCTGCAGATCGCGAACAATACGGTCTATGGTCTGACCGGTGCCGTCTACACGCGTAACGAGAAGAAGCTCGCCCGCGCTCACGACGAATTCCATTGCGGTAACCTCTACCTGAACCGGAAGTGCACAGGGGCCCTCGTCGGCGGCCATCCGTTCGGTGGCTTCAACATGAGCGGTACGGATTCCAAGGCCGGTGGCCGTGATTATCTCCTGCTCTTCATGCAGGCCAAGATGGTGACGCGCAAGGTGAAGTGAACTATGTGAGTGAAGAGATCGTCAGGACCACATGATGCGGCGTCCGTACGCCTGCGTCATGTGGTCTTTTCCGTGATACCGGACCTCGGCGTCCGGTCATTGTCCAACCTTCGTCCCTGACCCCCCATGAAGATCGCCTCCGTCATCCTTTCGTTCGCTCTCGGCCTGGCCATGACCTCCGCACTACAGGCACAGACGCTTTCCGATCTCGCAGGAACGTGGCTCAATACGCAGTATATCGATGGTCTGAAGCAGCGGTTCACGATCATGACGGGAACGGTGGGGAAGGCTGCACCGCTTGCAGTGCAGATCCCCGCAGGCAAGGGAGAGAGGATCGCCACGACGGTGTTCGATGGACCGACGAAGGGACTGGGCTGTACGCTGGAACGGGAGAAGACGGCGAAGGAATACGTCGTCAGGCTCGGATGCGGAACGGGTGATTCGACGCGTCAATGGATCGTGGGCATCGACGAACGGCGGCAGGAATACATCGCACTCTATGCCGCCACGGACCTGGATGCTCCACCTGCCGTCTACGGCCGTATGCCGTCCAAGAACCAGTCGCTCGGCTTCATCCTTGAGCGTGCCGTGAATGCGTCGTTGCTCACGGGTACCTATCAGGACGAACGCGGGCGCACGTTCACGTTCCGGAACGATCAGTCGGCCGTATGGCCCGATGCCACGATACGCTATCACGTGGCCTACGATGCCGACGGTACCGATACGGACTATTTCACGATCGACGGAGCGAAGTCCGGATCGACGCGAGGCTATGCCTTCGAGCGTACGGCAACGACGCTGAAGATCTTCACCCTCCGCACCGTGAAGGGACGACACACGCGTGGCGCGCTCATCCATACGCTGACGAAGCGCTGAGGCCGGCCAGCTCTAACCATGGAGCCCCCTGACATCACTCCTCTTCCTGGGCATGCTGCAGGTAGTCCTGGTGCAGTTTCTGCTGTATCTGTGCGGGAACCTGTGCATACTCCGCGAATGCCGCACTGTAGGCAGCACGGCCTGCCGTCATGCTGCGCAGCGTCGTCGCGTACCGGTCGAGTTCCGCCAGTGGCATGCGTGCGCGGATGATCTGATAGTGTCCGTCGGTTTCGATACCGGTGATGATGGCCCTGCGTATGGGAAGATCGCTCATCACGTCTCCCGTATGTTCTTCGGGCATCGTGACCTCCACGTCGTAGACCGGTTCCAGGAGTTGCGGGTCGGCCTTGATGAAGGCATCGCGGAAGGCCATGCGCCCGGCAGTCCTGAACGCCGCCTCGTTGGAATCAACGGGATGCATCTTGCCGTCGTAGACGCTCACGCGCACATCGCGCACGTGCGAACCCGTGACGGGACCTTCCGACATCTTCTCCATCACGCCCTTCATGATGGCGGGCAGGAAGCGCTGGTCGATCACACCGCCGACGATGCAGTTCAGGAAGACGAGCTTGCCGCCCCACGGCAGTTCGTTCACCTCGGTTCCACGTACGGTAAGTCCTTGCGGGTCGGGCATCGATTCGTAATACGGTTCGACACGCATATGTACTTCCGCGAACTGTCCCGCACCACCCGATTGCTTCTTGTGCCGGTACACGCTCTCCACCGCCCGGTGTATCGTCTCGCGATACGGTACGCGCGGCTGTTCGAAGCCGACGTCGATCTTGAAGCGGTGCTGCAGGCGCCAGCGTGCGGTGCTGAGATGCATTTCACCCTGACCGTGGAGCAGGAGTTGTTTCAGTTCCGTGGAATGCTCGACGATGAGCGTGGGATCCTCTTCATGGAGATGATGCAGGGCAAGCGCCATCTTGTCTTCCTCGCCCTTGCGGGCGGATACGACGGCGGTGCGGACCTTCGGCGACGGGAATTCGATTCCGGGCAGGACCAGGTTGAAGCCCTTCTCGTGCAGCGTGTTGTTCACGTGCGTGTTCTTGAGCTTCACCACCGCGCCGATGTCTCCCGCCTGCAGTTCCGTCACGTCGTGACGCTTCCTGCCGTTGACCACGTAGACCTGGCCGAGGCGTTCGGTGACGCCCGTCTGCTCGTTCACGAGGTCCATCCCCGGACGTATCGTTCCACTGTAGACGCGGAAGAACGACATGTCGCCGATGTTCTGCTCGCTCATCGCCTTGTAGACGAAGATGCACGTCCTGCCCTTCGGATCGGCCGCGAGTTCCTCGCCGCCCGACGTCTGGATCGGCGGCATCTCCACCGGTGCAGGCACGACGACGTCGATGAAGCTCATCAGACGTCCTGCGCCCATGTTGTGCTTCGCCGACGTACAGAAGAGGGGGAAGATCTGTCGTTTGATGATCGTGGTCGTGAGGCCGTGCCGCATTTCCTCTTCGTCGAGCTCGCCCTTGGCGAGATAATGTTCCATCAACGTTTCGTCGTTCTCGGCGACGATTTCGATCAACTCGTTGTGGAGCCGTGCGGCGCGTTCGCGCTCGGAATCGGGAATCGGACGTTTCTCGGGTTTGCCGCCGTCGGGAGGGAAGACGTAGGCCGTCATCTTCAGCACGTCGATGATCGTCGAGCATCCGACACCTTCGTTCAGGGGATACTGCACGACGGTCACTTCACGTCCGAACCGCTCCTTGGCCTGTTCCACCGTGCGGTCGAAGTCACTCTGATCGTGATCGATCTTGTTGACGACGAAGATGACCGGTGTGCCGAACTGTCGTGTGTACTTCCAGATCGTTTCCGTTCCGACTTCCACACCATGATGCGCACTGAGGACCATGATGCCGGTGTCGACGACGCGCAGGGCGGAGATCACCTCGCCGACGTAGTCGACGTAGCCCGGTGTATCGATGATGTTGATCTTGTAGTCGCGCCATTCTGCGAACAGGGGAGTACCGAATACCGACGAGCCCCGTTCGTGTTCGATGTCGTGAACGTCGGAAGCCGTATTGTGTTCCTCGACCGATCCCCTTCGTGTGATCTCGCCCGATTCGTACAGCATGCTTTCGGCGAGCGTCGTCTTTCCTGATCCGGCATGCCCCAGGAGGGCGACATTGCGGATATGGTGGGCATCGTAGATCTTCATCGCTTCTATCTCCCTGATGGTATAAAAGCAGCTCCCCGACCGGAAAGAACATACACAATTTTCCACATGAACCCCGCACGACCGTCCGGGCACCGGTTTCCGTAACCCGTCGTTTTGCAGATACTTGCAGATATGCCAGACCCTCCGTATCTTTGCCGTCCTGTCTACAGAACAAAACCGCAACTGGAGTAGTGTCATGAAAGCGCTCAAGCAGATCGACGTGATGGCGCAAGCCGAAGCCTTCGAAATGCGCAAGGCCAGGGCCGGCGAAGCATCGCCTGAGATGCCGTCCTTCCGTCCTGGTGATACCGTCAAGATCGCCGTGCGCGTGATCGAAGGCGAAAAGGAACGTATCCAGAACTTCCAGGGTGTCGTCATCGCCCGCCGTGGTTCCGGAATGAATGAAACGTTCCGCGTCCGCAAGATTTCCAATGGTGTGGGCGTCGAGCGGATCTTCCCGATCCATTCGCCGATCATCCAATCCCTGCAGGTCCTGAAGGAAGGTCACGTACGTCGCGCGAAGCTGTACTACCTCCGTGGAATGTCGGAAAAGAAGATCCGTCAAAAGCTGTCCTGATTGTGGACGTTCGTCCGCAGTCTTTCGACCCCGATCCTTCGGGGTCTTTTTTTACCCGTCGTCATTTCTAAATGATTGTTTAGTATTCATGGCAGGTAGACCACGCACTGTGCAGGACAGGGACGTCGTCGCAGCCGTCGTCCGGTGCATCGGCCGATACGGACCCGATGCGATGACGCTCGCCCATATCGCGGCCGAAGCGGGTATCACGGCGGGCGCCCTGGTGCAGCGCTACGGTACGAAGCGGAATCTGCTCCTGCTGACGAGCAGGACGTCCCGCGAAGCGCTGGAGGCAGCCGTGGTGTCGTTGGACTTCGATGCCGGAGATGCGGATGCCGTGACCGACCGTGCGCTCGATCTCGTCATCGGTGACTTCGCCGATCCGAACGTCGTAGCGAACAATCTGGCCTTTCTCATGCTGGACATGACGGACGAGGAATTCCGTGCCGAAGCCATAGCATACTTCGTCATCCTGCGCGATGCATTCCGTCGTGTCGCACTCCATAGAGGCCTGGAATCACGACATGCCTCAGCCATCGCCGGCATCATCGTCGAAGCGGTGCAGGGCACGGCCATCGTATGGGCCGTGGACAGACGTGGTACGTTGCGCGAGCGTCTGCATGCGACGCTGGCATCCATCATCGACCGCAAACCGTATTGAAGGGCTACACCACATGGAGTCAACCGAAGCATCACGACGGCCGCTCGAAGGCCGTATCGCCCTCGTCGCAGGTGCGACGCGCGGGGCGGGCAGGGCCATCGCCGTGGAACTCGGCAGGGCAGGTGCGCATGTCGTCGTGACGGGCAGAAGTACACATGAAGCTGCGTCGGAGATGGGGCGTCCCGAGACCATCGAGGGAACGGCCGGCATGGTCCGGGCGGTGGGTGGAACGGCCACAGCCCTGAAAGTGGATCATACTCGGCAGGATGAAGTGCGTGACCTCATCGAACGTATCGATCACGATCATGGCAGACTCGACATCCTCGTGAACGACGTCTGGGGCGGCGATCATCTGATGCAGATGGGACCGTTCTGGGAACAGGATCTGTCGCGCGGTCTGCGCATGTTCGAACTCGGTGCGGTGACGCATCTCATCACGAGTCGTCATGCCGTACCGTTGATGGTCAGGAATCCCGGCAAGGGCGGGATCGTCTTCGAGATCACGGATGGTATCGCCGACCGATATCGCGACACATTCTATTACGATCTCACCAAGAATGCCGTGGTACGTGCAGCGAAGGGGCAGGCACACGATCTCTTCCCGCACGGCATCGCCGTGCTCGCAGTCGGACCGGGCTTCCTGCGCAGCGAAGCGATGCTCGATCATTTCGGCGTCACGGAAGAGACGTGGCGTGACGCCATCGCGCAGGACCGGCATTTCGCCATTTCGGAAACGCCTTATTTCGTCGCTCGATGTATCGCGGCCCTGGCTGCCGATCCGGACATCATGGCCAGGACGGGAACTGCGGTGGCATCGTGGAATCTCGCGCGTGAATACGGGATCGACGACGTGGACGGTCGCAGGCCGGATTGGGGTACGTATGCACGGGATGTTCTCGGCATGGACATGGGATAGGGGATAGGCGTGCCATACCGTAATTTCGCAGCATGAATGCTGCCATATGCGCCATCGGAGACGAACTGCTGATAGGGCAGGTCATCAACTCCAATGCGGCCTGGATCGCCGCCGAATGTACGTCGATCGGAATGACGATCGTTTCCCAGAGCGTCGTGGGGGACGAGCCATTCGCGCTGACGTCGGAACTGGATCGCCTGAGAGAAATGGCCGACATCATCCTGCTGACGGGTGGCCTCGGACCGACGCACGACGACATCACGAAGGACGTTCTCGTCGATTATTTCTCCGACGTACTGATCGAACACGAGCCGACGCTCGAACAGCTCCGTCTCATGATGCAACGTCGGGGACGCGAACTCACACCGCGTAATGCCGCACAGGCTCTCGTCCCCGCGACGTGCACGGTGCTGACCAATCCCGTCGGCACGGCTCCTGGCATGCTCTTCGATCGGGACGGCGTCGTCGTCGTCTCGATGCCTGGTGTTCCCGACGAGATGAAGTCGATGATGAAGCATCATGTCCTGCCCTTCCTCGCTGCACGGCAGAATGCGTCGGGCGATGCCATGACATCGTACAGGACGTTGCTCACGACGGGAATTCCCGAAGCGTACCTAGCCGATCGGCTCGGCGAACCGTCCTCGTTCCTGAACGGTGCGTCGCTGGCCTTCCTTCCGAACTACCACGGCGTGCGTCTGCGCATCGGTGTACGGAGCACGTCGGCCGATGAACGCAGGGATGAGCTCGAGCGTATCGCCGCCTACATCTACGACCATGCCGGTGCGAACATCTACGGCGAAGGGGATACGACACTCGCGAAGACCGTGGGGCTGCTCCTGCAGAAACGCCGCGAGAACGTGAGTGTCGCCGAATCGTGCACGGGTGGTCTGCTCGGTGCTGCCTTCACCGATATTCCGGGCAGCAGCGCATGGTTCGAGGGAGGTGTCATCTCCTATGCCAACGACGTCAAGGTCCGCGAACTCGGCGTGAAGCAGGACGATCTCGATACGGTCGGTGCGGTAAGTGAAGAGGTGGCGAGGCAGATGTGCGAAGGCATACGTTCGTCCTTCGGAACGACGTACGGTATCGGCATCACCGGCGTGGCAGGTCCTGACGGTGGCAGTGCGGACAAACCCGTCGGTACCGTATGGATCGGCGTGGCAGGTCCTACGGAAACGATCGTACGCCGGTTCGGATTCGGAGAGGATCGCCGCATGAACCGTGAACGCAGTGTCGCAGCCGCTCTCGCCATGTTATTCGGAATGCTCGGGGAGAATCGACCACAATGACAGAACCGTTGATCCTCGCCATCGAAACGTCGTGTGACGATACCGCGGCAGCCATCGTACAGGGCACGACGGTTCGCAGCAACATCGTCTCGTCGCAGGATATCCATAACCTGCATGGCGGTATCGTACCCGAACTGGCTTCGCGCGAACACGTGAAGGCCATCGCACCCATCGTGCAATTGGCTCTTGCGGAAGCCGCCGTGAGCATCGACGACGTCGATGCCATCGCCGTCACCTACGGTCCGGGGCTTCCTGGATCGCTCGTCGTCGGTACGCACTACGCCAAGGGATTGTCGTTGCGCCTCGGAAAGCCGCTCTATCCCGTCCACCATATCGAAGCCCACATGTATTCGGGTCATCTCGAAGATCCGACCCTGGGCTTTCCCGCTCTCTGCCTCGTCGTGAGCGGTGGCCATACGAGCATCTTCCTGCTCGCGTCGCTGACCGACTACAGGGTTCTCGGATCCACGCGGGACGATGCTGCAGGCGAGGCCTTCGACAAGATCGCGAAGATGCTGGGGCTGGGCTATCCGGGAGGACCCTATATCGATCGCCTAGCGAAGGACGGAGATGCCACGGCCATCGCATTTCCGCGTGGCCTCTATCATGAAGCATCGTACGACTTCTCCTTCAGCGGCCTGAAAACGGCCGTGCGGTACTATCTGCAGCGTACGCCGGAGGGGGAACGCCGATCCCATGCCGACATCGCCGCATCGGCGCAACAGGCCATCGTCGATATCCTCGTGCACAAAACAATGCGTGCCGCCGTGGATCATGGCGTCCGTGCCGTCGTCATCGCCGGAGGCGTGAGTGCGAACAGCCTGCTGCGCACCGTCATGCACGATCGTTGCTCGGCGGCGGGCATGCACTTCGTGGCTCCACGTCCGATGTACAGCGTCGACAATGCCGCGATGATCGGCTTCCTCGCAGCCCAACGTCTTGCACTGGGGAGTGCAGGCGAGCAGACGCTGGACTTCGGTATCGAAGCGCATGCGCTTCGGGCCAGGTAGAAGGAATGGCCATGTCCATGCGATCGATGTGGGAACGTACCGTGGCCATCGTTACGTCCATGCTGTTCGCCGTGACCTCGATGGCATGCTTCGCACAGACGACCATCGACGACCATCGTAAGGAAGACCATCCGCATCCATCCGGACGTCTGCAGATATCATTGACGACCAACGGACTCGATACCGCCGGACATGAGCACGATATCCTCCGGTTCGAGATCGAGGAATTCCTGTCAGAACAGGTCAACGCGCTCCTGCCCATGATCTTCTTCGATCGCGGCAAGGACGTCCTGCCCGACCGCTACGTACGAAGGACGGCGGCCGAGCGTACAACCTTCGACGAGAATGAGCTCTTCGGCAGCAGGCCACTCGACGTCTATCATGAACTGCTCAACATCGTCGGCGCACGTATGCGCAGGAAGCCGGCTTCGAAGATCACGCTCACCGGCTGCCTCATGCCGGACAGTATCGAGACGGGTGCCGGTGGGCTTGCACTGCGGCGCGCAACGCGTGTGAGGGACTATCTGACGCAGGTGTGGGGCATCGACCGGCGCAGGATCGCCATCAGATCCAGAGGCCTTCCCGAACGGCCTTCCAATCCATCGTCCGCGGATGGCCAGGAAGAGAACAGACGCGTGGAGATATCGTCGAGTGGTTCCTGTCTGCTCGACCTCGTCAACGTGCGCGACACGATACGCGTATCCGATCCGCCCAGGCTGCGCATACGGCCGTCCATCGTCCACGACACGGCGATCGCATCATGGCGGTTGTTCATCACGCAAGGCGGCATCGTACTCGACGTGCGGCGTGGCACGGGAGATGTGCCGGAGAGTTTCGACTGGGATCCGGCGGCTTTGCCGATGATCTATCCCAGGACCGACCAACCTCTCGAAATGATCATGGAAGTCGAGGACGTCGAACGGCGGCGCGCCACGACACAGATGCTGCTGCCCGTGGATCTCGTGTCGGTTCGCCAGAAACGCGAGCGCACGGAAGGTGACATGAAGATCGACGAATACGGACTGATCCTCTTCGGCTTCGGACGTTCGGATGCAGGTGGAGCGAACAAGGCCATCATCGATCTCATCACGTCCCGTCTGGCTCCGACGTCGAACGTCACGGTCACGGGGCATACCGACCGGACCGGCAGTGACGAGGTAAACCTTCGCATCTCGTCGCAGCGCGCCGAGACGATCGGTAGAGCGATCGGACCGAGGGTGATAGACACCCGCGGGTATGGAACGCGGAATGCCCTCTATACCAACGACCTTCCCGAAGGGCGCTTCCATAACCGTACCGTCAGGGTGCATGTGGAAACGCCGATCAGATAGGCAGGCGATACGGCCGCAGGTCAGAAGTGCGGTTGAAGTCTGATGGTGTGATAGAAGATCTCGTCGTCGGCGATCGTATTGGACCAGTCGATGTTGATTTCGCGGGGATATCCATACGTCGCATCGTAGGTCACGTTCAGCATATGGGCCTCGTCCTGCGCCTTTTCCACGATATCGAAGAGGTCCTGGACGGTCGCCGGCGTACGGCGCTTGATCTCGACCGCTTCGCCCGTCGTGAGATTGATGATGGAGACGGCACTGTCCCGTTCGATCCTGCAGCGCACGGTATCTTCCGCACCGATGCAGTAGCAGACGACCCGTCGATCCAGTTCGTAATCCGTGATGCCGGACGAAGCCCATCGTTCCTTCGCTTCCGTGAGCGTGGTCGGTGCCGTTCCGGTGGGCTGTTCCTTGCAACCGACGGCATGGAGGGCGATGAGGATCAGTGGCAGAAGTGTGCGGCGCATCATGAACGTATCTCCGATGGTGTGGATCCGGATTGCGGATAGTAACGATTGCGACGAAAGGACAAGGTCACGCCCGGACTGGTTACATCCCTATCGTCGGCGACAACGAAAAAAGCCGTTCCGGCGTACCGGAACGGCTTCGTGTGATCGTGCTCAACGGCGGGGTGGAAGATCAGTCCTTCCTGAAGATACCCTTGACTTCGTCGACGACGCTCTCGACGGTCTTCGAGACGCTTTCCAGTGCATCGTCCACGCTTTCGCCGACGCGCCTGCCGATTTCGTCGGCGCTCGCATTCAGCGACGGATAGAGTTCGAACTTGCGGCAGAAGTGCTTGACGTCTTCCTTCACGGCCTTGTAGACGTCCTCGTTGCCGTGGTTCGTCACCACACGGTCGATGAGGCGCGCGATGTGGCGCATGTCGTCTTCCATCATGCCGCGGGATGTCATGGCGGCTGCGCCGAGGCGGATACCGCTGGTCACCAGGGGCGACTGCGTATCGTACGGCACGGCATTCTTGTTGCAGGTGATGCCCGAAGCGTCGAGCGCGATTTCGGCCTGCTTGCCCGTGACGTTCCTGTTGCGGAGATCGATGAGCATCAGGTGGTTGTCCGTACCGCCGGAGATCACCTGATAGTCCATCTTCAGCATCTCGTCGCACAGGGCCTTGGCATTGGAGATGACCTGCTTCGTGTATGCGTCGAACGCATCGGTGAGGCATTCGCCAAAGGCTACGGCCTTGCCGGCGATGACGTGCATGAGAGGACCGCCCTGGATACCGGGCATTACCATCGAATCGATGAGCTCGCCCATGAGCTTCGTGCGTCCGCTTTTCGGAGCGACCTTGCCGAACGGATTCTCGTAGTTCTTGCCCATGATGATCAGACCGCCGCGAGGACC
This sequence comes from Candidatus Kapaibacterium thiocyanatum, assembly GCA_001899175.1. NCBI lineage: Bacteria > Pseudomonadati > Bacteroidota > Eximiradiia > Eximiradiales > Kapaibacteriaceae (SeqCode) > Kapaibacterium (SeqCode) > Kapaibacterium thiocyanatum (SeqCode). The sequence continues at coordinate 264,592 of MKVH01000002.1, forward strand.
GCGCAGGGTCTTGTGCGTCGTGCTCGTCACGACGTCGCAGTAGGGGACGGGGCTTTGCAGACGTCCTTTGGCGATCAGACCGGCAGGGTGTGCGATGTCGGCGAGGAGGAAGGCCCCCACCTTGTCGGCGATCTCGCGGAAGGCCTTGAAGTCGATCTCGCGCGAGTAGGCCGATGCACCGACGGTGATCATTTTCGGCTTGTGCTGCCTGGCCAGATCTTCGACGACGTTGTAGTCGATGCGGCCGGTTTCCTTGTCCAGGCCATAGCCTACGAAGTTGTAGAACATGCCGGAGAAGTTCACGGGCGAGCCGTGCGTGAGGTGGCCTCCGTGGCTGAGATCCATACCCAGCACTGTATCTCCATGCTGGAGATAGGTGAAGTAGACCGCCATATTGGCGCCCGAGCCGGAATGGGGCTGCACGTTGGCGTATTCGGCGCCGAAGAGTTTCTTCAGGCGATCGATGGCCAGGTTCTCGGTAACGTCCACCCACTCGCAACCGCCATAATATCTCCTGCCGGGATATCCTTCGGCGTACTTGTTGGTGAGAACGCTGCCTTGGGCTTCCATCACCGCAAGGGACGTGAAGTTCTCGCTGGCGATGAGTTCGATCTTGTCGCGCTGACGCTCGTACTCGCCTTGCAGCGAATGAAATACTTCAGGATCGGAAGAACGGACGTTTGGATACATGCCGGTGTCGCTCGTGATACAATTCGGGTGCTGAAAAACGGATTACTTCGCGATGATCATGGGAAGCGAGATCGCTTCCTGTCCACTCCGCAGGCGGAGCGTGTAGTGTCCGGACGCCATGCCGGCCGTCGAGAAATGAATGGCCGGAACGAAGGCTACGACGTCGGGCGTGATGACGCGGACGTTGCCGAGTTCGTCGATCATGTCCATCGCCACGTGGCGTCCCTGCCATGCCTGCGGCAGGAAGACGGCCGCATGATCGACGGCGGGATTCGGTGCCACGCGTGCATCCGCGCGCTCGGCATCGCCGGCGACCGACGACGGGACCTCACCGACGCACCGGACTTCACCGTTGGTGGCATGGACCAGGCACGTCATGGCCGGTGTGCCGCCGCTTCTGTTGAAGACCAGCGTCCAGAACGGAGTCCCTGCCGGATATCCCGGAATGTCCAGGATCGAAGCGGCGAGGGCGACGATGTCGGGCGTGCTGTCCGGATACGATGCATGGTAGGTCGAATACATGACATCGGTCTGGAGTCGGGCGACGAGTTCCGTGCCCTGGAGGTAGTCATCCGGAACGGGCATCGTCCCTACCTGCTGCAGCGGCAGGTTGAGACCTGCGGGCAGGGGAATGGACATGCAGGACAGGACGCGTACGGTGGGCATGATGAACGTGGAATCGATCTGCTGCGAATACAGAACGTAGGCCCAGAGAGGGGATTTACCGGTTGCGAGATCGAACTTGACGTCGAGATCGATGGGGCCGACCTTCGTCTGGACCTTGGCCATCATGATGGCGATCGTACGTGCGTCCCCGGCCGTCTGCTTCACGTTCTGTTCGATGCTGGACTGGCAATCCTTCGGCAGGAAGGAAACGCCGCCGAGCTGTGCGGTGGACAGCGTGGATGCTGCCACCAAAAGAGCGCAGCAGAGAATGGTACGCAGGAACATGATTCTCTCGGAGTGGAGGGACAGGCACAGCGAACATACCGAAATCATGGCGTATTTTCGTCGCTTCCGCACGTATCAGATGGAACAATCGCATGACGAAAGCCGAATGGTTGGATGTAGCGCGCACCGTCGTACAGTCGCGCCTGATCGACAACATCGAAGAGTCGGAGCTGGCTCCTTCCGGTAAGGTTACCTATCAGTTCTCCGCGAAGGGACACGAACTGGCCCAGGCCATTCTCGGTCGTCTGCTGCGCCAGGGCAAGGATGCCGCAACCGTCTACTACCGTTCGCGTCCGCTCGTGATGGCGGCCGGTATGTCCGTCGAAGAAGCGGTGGCAGGGCCTCTGGCCCTGAGCGGAAGCCGCAACGGTGGCCGCGACATCGGTGTGGTCCACCATCTGCCGAACAGGCTCGGCGTCACGGTACTGCCGGCATCGGGCGACGTCGGTGCGCAGTATACCCCGGCCGTCGGCTGGGCCCAGGCGATTTCCTACCGCACCTCGGTGATGAACGAAGAGGCATGGAAGGGTGCCGTGGCCGTTGCCCTCGGCGGCGATGGTTCGACGGCGACGAACGGTTTCTGGGCGGCGCTGAACATCGCCACGACGCAGAAGCTGCCGATGCTGTTCTTCATCGAGGACAACCAGTACGGCATCTCCGTGCCCGGAACGTTCCAGACGCCGGGCGGTAACATCGCCGCGAACCTGGCCTCGTTCGCGAACCTGCGCATCGTCGAATGCGACGGTACGAATCCCGAAGAAGCCGAACGACTGATTTCGAAGACGCTCGATCACGTGCGCGAAAAACAGGCGCCTGCACTTCTGCGCGTCCGCGTACCGCGTATCTGCGGACACAGCGGCGCCGACAACCAGTCGTACAAGACGAAGGAAGAACGTGCCGACGAAGAGGCGCGCGATCCGCTGGGCAGGCTCAAGGACTTCTTCGAGCGCAAGAAGTACATGACGTCCGAGCAATGGGATGCCTTCGTGGCCCAATGCGAAGCCGACGTACGTGCAGGTGTCGATGCGGCTCTGGCGCAGCCCGAGCCCGTATCCGCCGATGCCCTTACCCATGCCTTCTACGACGGCCTTGCACCGAAGCACGGCGGTCTCATGGGCGATGCCGTCGAACCGCCGACGGCTACGGGCGAGCAGCAGGAACAGGGCGGACGCGTCAATCTCATCGAAGCCGTGAAGCGTACACTCGACTACGAACTGGGCGTCAATCCGCGTGTCCTCGTCTTCGGTGAGGACGTCGGCGTGAAGGGTGGAGTCCACGGTGCGACCGTCGATCTCCAGGTCAAGCACGGTGCACAGCGCGTCTTCGATACGTCGCTGTCGGAAGAAGGCATCATCGGTCGTGCCGTAGGCATGGCAATGGCCGGCCTCGTTCCCGTACCCGAAATCCAGTTCAGGAAGTATCTCGATCCCGCCACAGAACAGATCAACGACTGCGGTACGCTGCGCTGGCGCACGAACGGTGACTTCGCAGCACCGATGGTGCTGCGCATTCCCGTGGGATATTCCAAGCGCACCGGCGACCCCTGGCACAGTGTCAGCGGTGAAGCCATCTTCGCCCATACCATCGGCTGGCGCGTAGCCATGCCGTCCAACGCGCAGGATGCGGTTGGCCTCCTCCGTACGGCATTGCGCGGAAACGATCCTACGTTCTTTCTCGAACATCGTGCCATCCAGGACACGATGCCGGGCCGGGGCGTCTATCCCGGTGATCAGTACGTGCTTCCCTTCGGTGTCGCCAACGTCGTCCGCGAGGGCAGCCGCGCCACGGTCGTATGCTGGGGCGAAATGGTCCACCGGGCGAAGGGCGTCGTCGAAGCCATGAACGAAGACATCGAAATCATCGATCTGCGAACGATCGTGCCGTGGGACCGCGAGGCCGTGATGAACAGCGTCCGCAAGACGAGCCGCGTCCTCGTCCTTCACGAAGACACGATCACCTGCGGCTTCGGCGCGGAGATCGCCGCGACCATCGCACAGGACTGCTTCCGTCATCTCGACGCTCCGGTGCAGCGCCTTGCCACGCCGGACATTCCCATTCCGTATAACAAGGGCATGATGGAAGTCGTCATTCCCAGCACGTCACTCATCGAACGAACATTGCGCGATCTGATCGCATACTGACGGTGAAGAAGCTCGTTCTCAGGAAGGCGGCAGTCGGGCAGAGCGGACGTGCCTATCGTATCGCCTACGATCAGGTACTGAATCCTGCACAGCTCGAAGCCGTCATGCATGGAGACGGTCCTGCCCTCGTCCTTGCAGGTGCCGGAACGGGAAAGACGCGCACGCTGACGTATCGCGTGGCGCGGCTCGTCGAGGATGGCGTCGATCCCGCATCCATCCTGCTCCTGACCTTCACACGCAAGGCCGCCCATGAAATGGTGCGCCGTGCATCGTCGTTGCTCGATGGTCGTGTGGACAAGGTGGCCGGTGGTACGTTCCATTCCTTCGCCCATCTCGTCCTGCGCCGCTTCGGGCTGTCCCACGACGGCGATGCTTCGGCAGGGGCGTTTACGATCCTCGACCAGTCCGACGCCGAAGACGTCATGAATCTCGTGCGAGGGCGGTTCGACGTCGCGAAGCTCAAGAAGCGCTTTCCGCAGAAGGGCACGCTGCATGCGATGTACAGCACGGCCGTCAATACCGCCACGCCGCTCGACGACGTGATCGCGGGCAAGTATCCGCAGTTCGTGGACGAAGGGCCGCGCATCGCCGAGGTCATCCGCGCATACAACGACTACAAGCGGCAGCAGCGGATGGTCGACTACGACGACCTGCTCGTCCACCTCCTCGCCCTGACCAGGCACGAGGAGGTCGGTGCGGCGTTGCGAACGCAGTACCGGTATCTGATGGTCGACGAATACCAGGACACGAACGTCCTCCAGCATTCCATCATCATGGGACTGGCCGGAAGCCGTGGCAACGTCATGGCCGTCGGCGACGATGCCCAGAGCATCTATTCGTTCCGCGGCGCCGACATCCGGAACATCCACGGATTCCCCGAATCGTTCGACGGCTGCGCAATGATCCGCCTCGAACACAATTATCGCAGTTCGCAGCCCATCCTCGACGTCTGCAACGCCATCCTCCGCGATGCACCCGACATGTATGCGAAGGAGCTCTTCAGCGACCGCAAGACGGGCGAGCTTCCGATGATCGTTTCCTGCCGGAACGAGCGTCAGCAGAGTGCCTTCCTCGTCCAGCAGATCCTGGAGTTACGGGAAGACGGCAAACCCCTGAAGGACATCGCCGTCCTGTTCCGATCGGGCTTCCTGTCCTTCGACCTCGAGATCGAACTCGGCAAGGCCGGGATACCGTTCAGGAAGTTCGGTGGCATGAAGTTCACGGAAGCCGCGCATGTGAAGGACCTGCTCGCCCTGCTGCGGGTCACGGTCAATCCGCGCGATGCCATCTCATGGTACCGCAGCATGCTGCTGCAACAGGGGGTAGGACAGAAGTCGGCCGCTGTCGCACTGGAGCAGTTGCTGGGCATGGCCGATCCGTTGCATGGTGAAGGTGTACGTCTGTCTGGTCGGGCCGGAACCATGGTTGGGGAGTTGATCGGCATTCTTCGTGTGGCTGAAGGTATCGCTTCTGCGGGAGAGCGGATACGACACCTGGCAGAATGGTACAGACCCGTCCTGGAGCGCGTCCACGACGACCATGCCAAGCGATGGAAGGATATCGAGACCGTCGTAGGAATCTGCTCGCGCTACACGACGCCGGCGGACTTTCTTGCGGACATCGCTCTCGACCCGCCGCAGGAAGCGCTGGACGACATCGAGGAGGACGACGGTGAGGACGAGTTCATCACCTTGTCCACTATCCACTCAGCCAAGGGGCTGGAGTGGCACAGCGTCTTCCTCATCTGGATGAACGAAGGGCGCCTTCCTTCCGCACGGTCGGCCGATAGCGAGGCATCACTGGAAGAGGAGCGCCGCCTGCTCTACGTCGCTGCCACGCGGGCGCGGGAGCATCTCGTCATGACCTATCCCGCCGTCATGATGGAATGGGAACACTCGGATGTCCTCGGCCGTCCGAGCCGTTTCCTCGACGGTGTCGACGCCGAGCTGTGTCCGACCTACTACCTTGCCGAGGAATCGGAGAACGACGCCGAAACCGGGCTTCTGGATGCCTGATGTAAAAAGTTCGTAAAAAGCCCTATCTTTCATCCCGCCCCACGGCAGGGCATGTCAAATCAGGGTGAGCATAGGGCCAGAGTCTGCATGACACCTCCGACGCTTCAAGAACTCAGTGAAGCCCTCGTACGATCTGCACCCCATACAGGAGTGCAGGCAACCATACGCTCCAGCAAGCTGCGTGCGTCGATTGCACTGGTACTTGCCGATGCGCTGATGTTGACGTTGGTCATGGTGGCCGCCATCAGCATGCGCGCGATGACGGGAACCGGTTCGATTCCGCTCGATGCCTGGGCTCCGATCGTCGGCGCCGTCATTCTCGCCAATGCATTCGGATCCTTGTGGCGGGGGATCTATCCCGGCTACGGCATGTGCGCCATTTCGGAACTCCGCAGCACGTTCTATACGCTGACGGGTGTCTTCGCCGCCGTCATCGCCATCTCGTTCTTCACCCGCGGCGTCCTTCCGTACGCCCGATCCATCCTGCTCTTCGCCTACGTCTTCAGTGTACCGATGCTCGCCGTTTCCCGAATGGCCGTCCGGCGCCTGCTCAGCAGGAAGCCCTGGTACGGGATTCCGGTGATCATCGTGGGTGAGCACGGTCTGGCCGCCAAGATCGTCGATTCCCTGCGTGTGAACACGCACATCGGTCTCCGTCCGATGGTCATCATCGAGCCCGACGAAGAGCATGCCGACTACGGATATCATCATTCGGTTCCCGTCATCGGCGGTGTGGATACCATCCATCCGCTCGCACGCCGCTTCGGCGTCTCGCACGGCATCATCGCCCTGCCACATGCCACTTCCGAACAGCTCGCGGAGCTGCTCGAGCGGAGCTGCCAGAGTCTCACGAATTTCACCTTCGTGGGCGAACACGTCAATCCGTCCGTCATGTGGATCAGCAATGTCCAGAGCGATCTCCTCATGAGTGCCGAAATCGAACACCGTCTGCGCCAGCCTGCCCTGCGGCTCAAGAAGCGTCTGTTCGACCTCGTGGTGGCCGTTCCGCTCTTCCTGATCTCCCTGCCCTTCATGCTTGCCATCGCAGTGGCCATACGCCTCACGTCGAAAGGTCCCATCCTCTATCGCCAGAAGCGCGTGGGGTACAAGGGCCGGCATTTCGACCTCATCAAATTCCGGACGATGGTGGACAATGCCGACGGAGTCCTGGCCGACATGCTGGAACGCAATCCGAAGATGAAGGAAGAATATCAACGCTTCCACAAGCTGAAGGTCGACCCGCGTATCACGAGGATAGGTCAGTGGCTGCGCAAGTTCAGCATGGACGAGCTGCCCCAGCTCTGGAACGTGCTGCGCGGCGACATGACCCTCGTCGGATCGCGTCCCGTCCTGCCGAGCGAAATGCAGGAACTCGGCGCCGACGCACGGCGCATGTACATGAACATGCACCAGGGCACGAAGCCGGGCCTGACCGGACTGTGGCAGGTGACGGTGCGGGCCAATGCGGAGTTCGACCAGCGTGTCCACATCGACCAGTACTATATCCGCAACTGGTCCCTGTTCCTCGACATCCACATCCTCCTCCGTACCGTCGGCGTGGTCATGACGGGGAGAGGTGGGTATTGAGTACGATCCTGTTCCTTACACCGCGATTTCCCTGGCCACTGATCGGCGGCGATCGCGTCAAGGCCTATCATCTGCTGCGCCATCTCGGCAAGCGGCACCGTGTCCACGTCGTGACGTTCAGTCATGGCGCCCCACCCACCGATCTTCAGTGCCGCAAGCTCGAAGAACTCGGTGTCCAGCTCCACGTCGTACCCCTCGATCCCGTTCTTGCAGGTCTGGCCAGCGTCAGGACGTTCTGGACCGGGCTGCCGCTTGAGATCACGTTCTATACGCGGCCGGACTTCAAGCGTGTCGTGGACGACATCCTCGCACACGAGAACATCGATCTCGCCATCTCGTTCTTCATGCGTACGGCCGAATACGTGCGGGACATCGTGGGGCTTCCCAGGATCCTCATCGCCGAAGACTGCCGGCTCGAATATCAGACGCGATCCACACTCGCTGCGCGGACCCTGCCCCAGAAGCTCGTCCGCTGGTGGGAAACGCGCAAGCTGCGACGCTACGAGCCTGCCGTGGTGAACGACTTCGACCTGACGACCTTCGTCAGCCCCGAAGACGTGGCCGCGATGGAAAAGCTCAACCGTTCGGCCAGATATCGTGTCGTGACCAACGGCGTCGATCTCGACAGGTTCTCTTTCAGGGACGATCATGAACGTCGCAGTGGTCTGCTGTTCGCAGGCAAGCTCGACGTCCTGGCCAACCACCTCATGGCCAGTACCATCATCCGCGACATCATGCCCGCCGTGCATGCGGCCGTGCCGGATACCGATCTCGTCATCGCCGGTGCGAGCCCCAAGGCCGCCTTGCAGCGCATGGTCGGGCCGCATATCCGCATCGAAGCGGACGTTCCCGATCTCGTCCCATATCTTCATCGTGCAGCTATCTTCATCCATCCGCATCATGGTGGATCGGGTATCCAGAACAAGGTGCTCGAGGCCATGGCAGCAGGTTGTGCCGTCGTGACCACGCCGAGCGGCCTGCAGGGCATCGGGGCCGTCCACGGAACGCACGTCCTCGTCGGCACGACGCCGGAGGAACTGGCGCGCCACGCCGTACGCCTGCTGAACGATGCGGGGGAACGATCCACGCTGGCCCATAATGCCCGGACACTCATGGTGCAGACGCACTCGTGGGACCACGTCTTTTCGCAGCTCGACAGGACGATCGCCGACGTGACGGGGGATATGGACATCGATCCGGGCGAATCGCCGTCGCCACTCACCGTGCAGCGTGCGGGCACCGCGTGAACAAGGCACTCTTTCTCGACCGCGACGGTATCGTCAACCGGCGTATCGTCGGAGGGTACGTCCGTACTCCCGAAGAATTCGAACTGCTCGACGACGTCCTTCCGTTGATCCGTGCCGGCAGGCGCGCGGGAATGCTTCTCGTCCTCATCACCAACCAGCAGGGCGTCGGCAAGGAACTGATGACGGACGACGAGCTCGACGACGTCCACGACCATATGCAGGCCATGCTGGCCGTACGGGCGGGGACCATGCTGGACGATATCTACGTCTGTACCGATCTGGAGGGAAGCGGAAGCCTTCGCCGCAAGCCCAATCCCGGAATGCTCCTCGAAGCCATCGCCGATCACGACATCGATCCGGGGGAATCGTGGTTCGTGGGAGACAGTATCTCGGACGCCCAGGCGGGCCGTAGTGCCGGAGTACGCACACTTCTCGTCGGAGCCTTTCCTCCGGATGCCGCCGACGTCGTCGTCGCCACCCTCGATACCGCCACAAAAAAAATCTTCGGCGACCTGTAACACTGCCGTAATTCATCCGTACACACGCCGCGGTTATGACCGTTTGCGCAGTTCGTGACGTTTGGTAAGTTTGTGACCGCCGGTCATAATATGATTGTAAAGTCAGCATCATTCTCCTGAAGGAACCTTGTATGAACGGACGCATTTCCGCGTTCTGTGCGGTATTGATGATGGTCACGGTAACGGCGTTTGCTGCACCACGGCCGCTCACGATGGACGAGGCGATAGATCTTGCCTTGAAACAGAATAAGAAGGTGTCCATCGCCAAGCTCGGTGTGGACAAGGCCGACGCGAAGGTGACGGAAGCGCTGGGCCATGCGCTGCCGACGCTCAATCTGAGTGCAGCATATACCCGTAACATCCAGGTTCCCGTCTTCTTCATCCCGGACTTCCAGAATCCATCGTCCGGTGCGCTGTCTCCGGTACGCGTCGGTCTGAACAATCAGTATCAGCTCCAGGCGCAGGCCACGCAGATCCTGTTCAATTCGGCGGTGTTTTCCGGAATCGGAGCCTCGAAGGTCTACTACAACGCTGCCCTCGAGCAGCTCAACTCTGCCGTCGCTGAAGTCGTGACGGATACGAAGAAGAAGTACTTCGACGCCATGATGGCCAGGGAACTCGGCCGTATCTCGCAGGCCACGCTCGACAACGCGATGGAGAACTTCAAGACCATCGACGCCCTCTTCAGGGAAGGTCTCGTGGCCGAGTTCGATCTCATCAGGTCGCAGGTCGCCGTGGACAACATCCGTCCGAGCGTGACGGAGAGCGAAGCCGTCTACGCCAATGCCATCGGTGCACTCCAGACGCACATCGGCATGGACATGGGTGATTCGGTCGTCCCGGTGGGCGAGTTCCAGGAAGAACAGGTCGAGTTTCCCGACGAACAGGTGGCCATCGAGACCGCGCTTCGCGAGAACAAGGATCTGAAGGCCCTCGAATACCAGGTCCGCGTCACAAAGGAATTCATCTCCCTCTATACCGGCGAATATTTCCCGACGCTGTCGCTCTTCGGCAACTGGATGCATCAGGGACAGTCCGATACCTATTCGAACTTCGTGTCGGCGCCGTCTTCGGCAGTGGGCCTCAACTTCCAGATCAACCTGTTCAACGGATTCCAGACCAAGGCCAGGGTGGAGCAGGCGAACATCGATCATCAGACCGTCCAGGAGCAGTACAACCAGCTCAAGGATATCGTGAAACTCCAGGTTCGTGCCGTGCTCAACTCGCTCCGTTCGTCGAAGCTGCGGATCCTGGCACAACGTTCCACCGTCACGCAGGCCCAGCGCGGTCTGGAGATCGCCCGCATCCGCTACAAGGAGGGAACGGGAAGTCTGCTCGAACTCAACGACTCCGAGCTCGCACTCTCGCATGCGCAGATCAACAGGATCCAGGCGCTGCATGACTATCACACGACCAAGGCCGACTACGATCGTGTGGTGGCGAGCATCGACAGGAAGTATTTCCGTACCGTCGAGACGAACTGATCATGGGTGTCAGGGAACGACGAGAGAAGGAACGCGAACAGCGCCGCCTGGACATCCTCGCTTCCGCACGTGCAGTGTTCCTGCAGTACGGCATCGAGCAGACGTCCATGGACCGCATCGCCCAGGAGGCGGAGCTGGCCAAGGGAACGTTGTATCTCTACTTCCGCAACAAGGAAGAACTGGTTCTTGCACTCATCACAGAGCATCTCGAACAACTGGCGACACTCCTGGAAGAGGTCACGAAACGCAGCCTGTCCCCTCAGCAGAAGCTGCTCGGAATCGTACAGGAATTCTATTCGTTCTCGAAAGGGAACGACTTCTTCTACAAGGTCATGATGCAGATGCGTACGGAACACTTCTGCGAGCCGCCGATGGAAACGTCCGAAACCGTCCAGCAGTACCGTTCGGCCAATTGCCAGATGACGAGGATCATCTCGGACATCGTGGAGGAAGGAAGGGCGACCGGCGTCTTCAAGATCGACCGTCCCGTCGAATACGTCGTGATGGAGATCATCGTGGCGATGAAGGGAGCTACGCTCGTGATGAAGAACGGCATGTTCCCGCCGGAGTGGCACAAGCCCGACGTCGGACGTGTGCTCACCGACGTCGCCTGTCTCCTCATCCGCGGCCTGGAAGGCGGTCCCACGGCATATACGCAGGATCCCGTTCCCGTACTGAACGCTTGATTCCCGAGGAAGGCATCATGGACCGACACACGACCACAGAAACAGAACATATGATCAATACATCACCATCTCAGGGTTTACAGATGAAACTCCGATTGTTCACCGTGCTTGTCGCAGCCGTCGCATTGACCGCCTGCGGTTCGCAGAGCAACGAGAATACGCCGAGTGATCAGCGCCTGTCACAACTTCGTGCGGAGCGCTCCAAGCTGGACGATCAGATCCGTACCATGGAGAAGGCACTCGGCAAGGGCGCCGCGACCGCCAACGGTACGGTTCCCGTCACCGTCTTCACCACGAACGAGGGATCGTTCGCCCATACCATCGACATCAAGGGATCGGTCGACTCACGCTCGTCCGTGACGATCACGCCCAAGACCGGTGGTACCATCACGCGCATCACCGTCGTCAACGGCCAGAGCGTGACGAAGGGCCAGCTCCTCGTGGAGTTCGACAACGAACTCACGAAGCGCAGCATGGAAGAAGTGCAGACGCAACTCGACTTCGCGAATACGGTCTACGAAAAGCAACGCCGTATCTACGAAGCGAAGGCCGGCAGCGAGATCAGCTACCTCCAGGCCAAGAACCAGAAGGAGTCGCTCGAACGCCGTATGTCGTCGCTGAAGGAACAGCTCGAACTGTCGCGGCTCTACGCTCCCGTTGCAGGTGTCGCCGATAACGTGCTGCCCCGCGTGGGCGAGAACGCAGGCCCCGGCCAACCGCTCATGACGATCGTCAACACGGGCGACATGCGCGTCATCGCCGATGTCGCCGAAGCCTACGTCGCCAACATCTCCCAGGGCGATCCCGTGACGATCATGTTCCCCGAGATCAACGATACGGTCCGGACCCGCCTCGGGATCGTGTCCACCACGGTGAACACGATCAGTCGCACCTTCCGTGTCGAGATTCCGATCCGCCCTGTACCGAAGAACCTGCGTCCGAACACGACCTGTAATCTCGTGATCAACGACCTCACGATTCCCAAGGCCATCACGATTCCGCTCAAGGCCATCGCACGCGAGGAGAACAACAGCTTCGCCTACGTGGTCAACGAGAAGAACACGGTCATGCGTCGTGCCATCACGACCGGTCTCGTATCGGGTGGTATGGTCCAGGTCACGGAAGGGTTGCAGCCGGGAGAGCGCGTTGTCGTAAGCGGCGTCCTCGACGTCGCCGATGGCCAGAAGGTCCGTGTCGTCGAATGATTTGCGTTCACCCACCACAACACATACTCTGACCTGTTTACAACATGGAACATCACAAGAAATTTCCCATCACGTCGTGGGCGGTGGACAACAAGGTCACGATCTATGTTCTGACCGTGATCATCTCCATCCTCGGTGTGCTGACCTATATCCAGCTCCCGAAGGAACAGTTCCCCGATATCGTCGTACCGACCGTTCTCGTGACGACGATCAACGCGGGTACGTCTCCCACCGACGTCGAAAACCTGATCACGCGCCAGATCGAGAAGCAGATCAAGTCCGTCGCCGACGTCAAGAAGGTGACGAGCAACTCGATCCAGGATGCCTCGATCATCGTGGTCGAATTCAATACAGGTATCACGCCTACCATCGCGAAGCAGCGCGTGACCGATGCCGTCGACCGCGCGAAGACCGACCTGCCGAACGATCTCACGCAAGGACCGGACGTCGCCGAAGTCGACTTCTCCGAATTCCCGATCATGTTCGTGAACATCGCCGGTAACGTCGGTCTGGACAACCTGAAGAACTATGCCGACGAACTTCAGGACAAGGTCGAATCGATGCGTGAAATCCGTCGTGCCGACATCATCGGTGCTCTCGAAAAGGAAGTACGCGTCGACCTCGATCCGTACAAGATGCAGACGCTCAGCCTGTCCTTCGACGACGTATCCCGCGCCATCGGTGCCGAGAACGTCAACATTTCCGGCGGCGAACTCCTCAATAGCGGCGTGCGCCGGAACCTGCAGGTGAGCGGTGAATTCACGGACGTCGAGCAGATCAAGAACATCGTCGTCCGCGGTGGCCGCGGCAACGCCGTCTATCTGCGCGACATCGCCAACGTCGTCGAGACCAACAAGGAACAGCAGAGCTACGCCCGTCTCAACGGCAAGTCCGTCGTCACGCTGAGTATCCTCAAGAAGGCCGGTGAGAACCTCATCGACGCTTCCGACAAGATCCAGAAGCTCGTCAAGGAGTACGCGGCGACGAAGTTGCCGCCCAACATCTCCATCGTCGTCACCAACGACATGTCCACGGCGACGCGGACGAACCTTGCGGACCTCATCAACACCATCATCATCGGCTTCCTGCTGGTGACGATCGTGCTCATGTTCTTCATGGGCGTGCAGAATGCCCTCTTCATCGGTCTGGCGACGCCGCTGTCGTCCTTCCTTGCCTTCCTCGTCATGCCGGGTCTGGACTTCACGTTCAACATCGTCGTGACCTTCGCCTTCCTTCTCGCACTCGGCATCATCGTGGACGATGCCATCGTGGTGATCGAGAACACGCACCGTCTGCACACGAAGGAGGGGATCGACATCAAGACGGCAACGAAGTATGCTGCCGCCGAGGTGTTCGCACCGGTCGTGGCCGGTACGCTCACGACGCTCGCACCGTTCTTCCCGCTGCTCTTCTGGCCGGGTATCGTGGGCGAGTTCATGAAGTACCTGCCGGCGGTCCTCATCATCACGTTGACGGCGTCGCTCATCGTGGCCTACATCATGAATCCGGTGTTCGCCGTCGACTTCATGGACAAGCCCACGCCCCGATTGACGAGCCGCAAGGTGATCATCCGTCTGCTCATCACGTTGCTCATCGCCGGGCTGGCCGCAACGTCGGGTGCCCTGGCAGTGGCTACGATCGCAATCCTCACGTTCGGCTTCTGGCTGCTCAACTACTACGTCCTCACGCCCAAGCTCATCACGCCGTTCCAGCAGAAGCTGCTTCCGATGATCATGGACAGATATCGCGACGTCCTGCGCTGGGCGCTCAAGGGACGCCGTCCCTATGCCATCATCTCCGGCATGATGGGACTGCTCGTGCTGACGATCATGGCCGCTGGCGTGGTCGGTATGGAAGTCGTCTTCTTCCCCGATGGCGATCCCAACAATGCCTATGTCTACGTCAAGATGCCCATCGGTACGGATGCGGCGCAGACGGACTCCGTCGTCAAGATCGTCGAGAAACGCGTCGCCAAGGTGATCGAGAACGACATGGACCTCGTCAAGTCGATGATCTCCAACGTCGGTATCGGTGCCGGCGATCCGCAGAATCCCGACCGTACGGTGGCTCCTCACAAGGGCAAGGTCACGGTGGCCTTCGTGGAATTCCAGGACCGTCATGGCAAGTCCACGGCGCAGTACCTGACGAAGTTTCGTGACGCGCTGAAGGACCTGGCAGGCGTGGAAATCGCCGTTGAGAAGGATGCCAACGGTCCTCCGACGGGTAAGGCCATCAACATCGAGATCAGCGGCGACGACTTCGCGGAACTCGTCGCTCTCACGGGCAAGGTGAAGACGCTGCTCGTGGACTCCCTGCACGTCGGTGGCATCGAGAAGCTCAAGAGCGATCTCGAGCGGAGCAAGCCGGAGATCAGCGTCATCATCGATCGCGAGAAGGCGAATCACGAAGGGATTTCCACGGCCCAGATCGGTATGGCCCTGCGTTCGGCACTCTATGGTGCCGAAGCAACCAAATTCCGAGAAGGGGAGGATGAATATCCCGTCCAGATCCGCGTGGCGGAAAGCATGCGCCACGACGTGGAAGCCATGATGAACCTGCCTCTTACGTTCCGTGAGATGAGCTCGGGACTGTTGCGTCAGATTCCGATCTCGAGCGTCGCTACGGTCAAGTACTCGTCGACGTTCGCCGGTATCAACCGGAAGAACCAGAAGCGTGTGGTGACGCTCAGCTCGAACGTCCTCCAGGGCTTCAACGCCAACGAGGTCAACCAGCACATCACCGAAGCCATCAAGGGAATGGACATTCCCGAAGGCTATGACATCAAGCAGACGGGCGAGCAGGAAGACCAGGCCGAATCGGCCCAGTTCCTTTCGATCGCCTTCCTCGTGGCCGTGATGCTCATCTTCCTCGTCATGGTCATGCAGTTCAACTCCGTCGCGAAGCCGCTGCTGATTCTCTCCACGGTATCGATGAGCTTGATCGGTGTTCTCATCGGCTTCATGCTCTTCGATATCACGTTCTCCATCGTGATCACCGGCGTGGGGATCATCGCCCTCGGTGGTATCGTAGTGCGGAACGGTATCGTGCTCGTGGACTTCACGGACCTGCTGAAGAGCCAGGGATGGAGAACACGCCGCGCCATCATCGAAGGTGGGGCCATCCGTTTCAATCCCGTCATCCTGACGGCATCGGCGACGATCTTCGGTCTGATTCCGCTGGCCATCGGCTTCAACATCGACTTCTGGGCGTTGTTGAGCTTCCAGGATCCGCACTTCCACATCGGTAGCGACAGCGCCGCGATGTGGGGACCCCTGGCATGGGCCGTCGTCTTCGGTCTCAGCTTCGCCACGTTCCTCACGCTCGTCGTGGTACCGTGCCTGTACTTCGCACTCTATACCTTCAACTTGCGTTCGGCTCGCCGACGTCTGCGCCGCCGGATCAGGGAAGGACTCCACAATCCGGCCGGCCACTGAGCCGACTGCGATCGGTCGAAATGAAGAAGCCCGTCCGGATCGTCGATCCGGACGGGCTTTTCGTATCGGGCATTTCGTATTCGGAGGGAAGACCCGAAATCGTGAGGATACCAAGCCCCGGCGTCCTCATTCCTTCCTGAAGTCGAGCGACGCCGAGTTCAGACAGTAGCGCAGACCCGTCGGTTTCGGGCCGTCATCGAAGACATGGCCGAGATGGGCTTCGCATCGTGCGCAGAGAACTTCGGTGCGTTCGGGAATCAGCGAGTTGTCGGGTCGAAGGATGACGTTCTCCTTCGCGATGGGATCGAAGAAGCTCGGCCAGCCCGTACCGGATTCGAATTTCGTCGTCGACCTGAACAGTTCGGTGCCGCAGCAGCGGCAGGTGTAGATGCCTTTCTCGTGGTTGTCCCAGTACTTTCCCGTGAAGGCGCGCTCCGTACCTTTCTTGCGTGCGATACGGAACTCTTCGGGGGAAAGCTCCTTCATCCATTCCTCGTCGGTCTTGACGATCTTGTTCATGACGGTCACCGTATTGGTTTTGGTAGAATAGATCCTGACGGAGGAACCGTGGCTCCGAGCGGTACCGGATTCCCCTCCAGTGCATGCCGTCGTCACGAGAAAGAGTGCCATGATACCGGCATTCATTCGTATCATCATCGGTGCACCTGTGGAATTGTGATCAAAGCGTGATGAGTGGCCGCACGGGTGGGGGTGGTCCTTCCTCGTAGAGGACATGGTCGAGGAAGAGTCCCGACGGTGGTGCCGTCGACGTGGCCGGCAACGTGGAATGACTGCGCAGAAGGCCTGCGATGGTGTCCGGTGTCGTGGTTCCGCGTCCTGCTTCGACGATCATCCCCACCATCTGACGTACCATCTTCCACAGGAAGTGTGATCCACGGATACGGATCACCAGCATCTGACCCATTTCATGCAGCGAGCATTCCTGAAGTTCCACTGTCGTCGACTTTTCGTCGGGATCGTCGGCCGTGAACGACCGGAAGTCATGGAAACCCTGGAAGACACCGCAGGCCTGATGCATCGCATCGGCGGACAGACGATCCTTCACCCACCATACGTACCGTTTACCGAAGGCCGTCCTGCGTTGGGCGATCTGGTAGAGATAGCCACGGGAGACGGCGTGATGGCGTGCATGGAAGCGGGGATGCGCCTTGGCGACGTCGATCACGTTGATATCGGCCGGCAATGTGTCGTTGATGCGCATGCGGAGGATGTGAGGAGCGAGCTGCGTCGCGATCTCGAGGTGGGCGACCTGGGCCAGGGCGTGGACACCGGCATCCGTGCGTCCCGAGCCCATGAATTCGAATCTGTCGGTGTTCGTCGCCTCCCCGATGGCACGCATCAGCTCACCCTGAACTGTCCGTGCATTCTTCTGTACCTGCCAACCGGAGTATCGCGTACCTTCGTACTCGATCGTTATCATGAATCTTGCCATGTACAAACCTACGAAGACCATGAACGGTGAGCGTGCCAGAAATGAACTTCTTTCCTCCCTGGGTGAATACCGGAGCCGCTATCCGGAAGAAGGGGAGGTCGTGGACAGGGTGATGGAGTTCGTATCCAGAGAACCCGGATGTTTCGAACGGAGTACGGCCGAAGGCCATATCACGGGCTCGGCATGGGTCGTCGATCCGTCGGGAGAGCGCACCCTGCTCACGCATCATCGCAAGCTCGGCAAGTGGCTCCAGCTCGGAGGTCATGCCGATGGCGATGGAAACGTCCTGCGCGTGGCCGTCACGGAAGCCCGTGAGGAGTCGGGCATCGACGACTACGAGGCCGTGACCGACGATATCTTCGATGTGGACGTCCATCCCATTCCTGCACGCGGCAGCGACGCGGGCCACCTGCACTTCGACGTCCGTTACGCATTGCGTGCGGGGCATACGGACCATGTGGTGAGCGGCGAGTCGCACGACCTCGCATGGGTGCCGATTCGGGAACTGGAACGCTATACGACGGAAGACTCGATGCTGCGGATGGCCCGGAAGTGGCTGGAACTCAGCGCGTCTCAACGGACCTGATGCGGTCCCGGGCATCGGCGACGGCCTGGCGTGCCGTCTTCTTCCGATAGATGGCCATCATCACCTCTTCCTCGAAGATCCGCTCTGCATCGAGAAAGTGGACGCTCTGTTCGATGGAGGGTGCCTGTTCGACGGCATCGCAGAAAGCGATGGCATTGGCGTCCTGGAGGCGTTCACGCATTGTATCGAGCGCCTGCCTGCCGGCGGGTACTCCCGCATCCGGTATGGCTTCGCAGAAGGCCAGAGCGGTGTTGTCGCTCGTAAGGTAGTCGATGAGGAGCATCGCCTCGTGCCGATGCACGGACGCATTGCTTACGGCGAGATAGTCGCCGCTGAGAATGCTCCCGTGGTGAGCCGTAGCGATATCGGTGAGAGGGAAGATTCCGTCGAGGACGGTGAACGATGCGGACCGTCCGGTCCGCGCGGCCGAAGCCAGTATCCATGCACCACTGACCCATACACCGACGTCGCCACGGACGAAGCGTTCGTCCAGGTTCCGTGACGACTCGTTGATGCCATAGTCGCAGAACGAGACGTAGCGTTCGAGCGCCACGACTGCACTGTCGTCCAGCGTGGACCAATATGGTCTGGACAGGAAGGCCTTGCTGCCTCCGGCGATCATGAAGGGCAGTACGCGTTTCATGACGTTATGCGGTTCGTTGCTCGCGATACCGAATCCGTAGCGGCCCCGGGCAGGGTCGTGATAGGCACGTATAACGTCCAGCATCGTCTTTCCTGACCTGGCCTCGTGCAATGTCGTCTGCATCATGAGGGCCCGCGTATTGACGACCCATGGAAGAGCAACCGTCGAGTCTCCGAAGATGCCCCCACTACGTGCTCCGGGCAGGAAGCGGTCGGCGTTGTCATCGGACAATCTGCCGAGGACACCGGCTGCGGCGAACTGCGGAATCCATTCCATGCCGATGTGGACGACGTCGGGCGGATTACCCGAATTGAAGGCGAGCTGGAGTTTGGCCTTGCCGTCGGACCATTGCAGTTCCGTGAGTTCGACGACGACGAAGGGATGCTTGCGCTGGAAGTCCGCGATCTGCTGTTGCAGGACGGCGCGTTGTGCCGGTTCGGACCAGAAATGCCAGAGTCTCAGGACGGTACGTTCACCGTTCGAGGCATCGCCGTCACCGCAGCCAGTCAGGATACAGACGAGGATACCGAGGAAGAGCAGGATCGGGGCCGGGGATACGGCAATACCGGAACGGTGTCGATGTGGATGCATACCTGATATCCAGTTGCCGTGCATATGGTAACGAACGTTGTTATTCCCTGTTCGTCGTACGCGCCTCGCTGATCGTGACACCGAACGGACCCCTGGGCGCCGGGGCAGGTAATGCGGGCTTGCTGCCGTCCTTCTGTCCCGATCCGGCTGGCCCACCGGCCTGCTTCACCCACGTACTGTCCCGTTTGACGTCTTCCGGCCACTTGTTCAGGAAGAACTTCTCAAGCAGCTTGCGTACGATGGGAGCGGCCACCACGCCACCGAAGCCACCGCGTTCGACCGTCACGACGAGGGCGATGCGGGGATTGTCCTTCGGGGCGAAACATACGAACCATCCCTGGTCCCCCTGCTTGGTTTCGGCCGTCCCGGTCTTGCCGCAGACGTCGAAGCCGGGGACGTCTGCTATGCGGGCCGTACCGTTGGTCACGACCTGACGCATGGCGTTCTTGACCGTCTTGAAGTGGCGATTTTCGATCGGAATCTTCTGCGAGTCGTAGGAAACGTTCTGTCGCTGCTTGAGCTGCTTGTTGTACATGGCGCGCACGGCATGGGGCTGATACAGCGTTCCTTCGTTGGCGATAGCGGCGATGTAGGTCACCATCTGAAGTGGTGTGACCTGTACCTCTCCCTGACCGATACCCCAGTTCACGAGGGCGTAGTTCGTCCATCCACGTTCGCCGTAGGCCTTGTTCATGTAGGCACGTGAGGGCAGGATGCCGCGCGCTTCTTCCGTGATGTCGGCACGGGTCTTCTGTCCGAACCCGAACATCGAACCGTACTGATGGAAACGCTCGACGCCGAGCTTGACGGCGATCTGGTTGAAGAAGGCGTTGCAGGACGAGGCGATGGCGCGGTTGACGTCGATGGCCCCGTGGACCCCGCCGTGGCATTTGCACGTGCGGTTGCCGAAGGTGAAGCCGCCTGCGCAGTAGAGCGTGCTCTTGTCCGTGATGATCCCTTCCTGCAGGCCTGCGAGGGCCATGAGTGGTTTCCACGTCGAACCCGGCGGATAGATCGGCATGCTGACGCGGTTGAAGAGGGGAACGCCCTTGTCGTCGTGGATCTGGTTGTAGTAGGTACGGGACGTCTTGCCGGTGAAACTGCGGAGGTCGAAGTCCGGCTTGCTCACGTAGGCCAGGATCTCGCCGTTATTGGGATCGAGGGCCACGACCCCGCCCGTATGGCCGGCCATGAGCTTCTCGGCGAGCTCCTGCAGCTCGATGTCGAGCCCGAGATAGAGGTCCGACCCTTCGAGTGCGGCCTGGTCGCTCTTGCCGTCGTTGAAGCTGGCCACGCGTTGGCCGGACTTGTTCACGGCTACGAACTGGAAGCCCTTGGTTCCGCGGACGAAGGGCTCGTAGGCTTTCTCGAGACCGGTCTGGCCCGTCACGTCTCCGGGGTCGTAGGAATCGCCGAGGCTCTTCAGTTGCCATTCACTGACTTCGCGCGTATAGCCGAGGAGGTGGGCCGCGTTGCCGTCGAAGGCATAAAGGCGCTTCGGGTCGATGATGATATCCACGCCCGGCAGGTCGTCACGCTGCTCCTCGATGGCGCTGATGACTTCGAATCCGACGTCACGTCCGCTCGGAATCTTGGCGGCGGCGAACTTGTTGAACGTGGCGGCCTTGCGTACTTCCTGCCAGATCTGGGCCTGGGGAACACCCAGGACGGCCGAAAGGTGCCTGCACGATTCGTCGTTGAATTCGTATGGGGTGACGGTGACCGAGAAGCCCGGTGCGTTCTGCACGATGTAGTGGCCGTTCCTGTCGATCATGTTCCCGCGGAACGGCTCGATCTTGACCTGCTTGATAGCCTGGGTTTCGGCCTTGACGCGATAGACGTTACCCTGGATGATCTGCAGATAGGCCAGCCGTCCCACATAGACGATGGCCATGGAGAACACCAGCCATAAGAAGATGCGTTGACGCAGGGGGGAGCCGAACCCGCTACCGTCAGATACGGTTGTCATTGTGGTGCTGCTGCGAGATGTGATCGTGCACGATGGCGATGCACGCAAAGATGAAGGCAAACATAACGTTTCCGTAGCGCTGGTCGAAGAAGCCGGTCATGAAGATGTTCACGAAGACCGCGGGCAGAAAACAGAACATTCCGACCGATACCACGAAAAAGGGTCCTGCCCGGCTATCACGACGAATGAGCCAGACATTCCGTATAGCCATGACGGAAAAGACCAGGAGGACGACGAACATGAGAATTGCGGTCGGGAAGCCGACCTTGTAGACGAGGCTCACGTAGCCGATGTGCATGAAGGCGGTGTTGTTGTGCCAGCCCTCGATCGGCGCCCAGGCCAGGATGCGGGATCGAATACCGCTACCGCCCAGGGGATACTGCTGGATTTCGCGCCAGGCCACCTCGGCTTCGATCAGCCGCGTTTCGAACGAATAGTCGCCCCCCGTGAGCTGGGTCGACGAGCTGATGCGGTTCTTGACCACGGTCAGGGCGATATCGGCCAGCTTGGGATTGTAGGCCATGGCACCGATGAAGACGGCCGCGCAGACGGCGATGCCGGAGGCGATGAGCCGCAGGTTCTGGCCAGCCCGCAGGAAGAACATGGCGATGGCCATGCAGATGACGAAGAAGACCCACAGCGTACGCGTGAACGTCAGCAGCAGGGCCGCACCGTTCACGGCCAGCAGGAAGAGCAGCGCCAGCTTCGTCCGCAACCGGGCATGGAAGATGCCGATGAGGCTGAGGATGATCGTCAGCAGGAAGATGGGGCCGAGCAGGACGCTGCGCGACGACCAGAGCTGATAGGCGTAGAGGAGACCGGCCGACATCCGCTGCTTGTAGATGAACATGCTGTAGATGGCCATGAACAGGGCCGAGATGGCGCAGAGCAGCAGGAAGGTGCGGAAGCTTTTCTCGTCCTTGCCGAAGTATTCCCGGATCGGGAAGTAATAGAGCATGAGGAAGAACAGGATCCATTCGGATGTCCACGACATCGGATCGACGCCGTTGCAGAGGGCGGGAATGACGTTCAGTCCGCTCAACACGATGAAGAGCAGGATGAGGAAGTCGGCCCATGTCTTGATGACGGGGGCCCTGGTCACGGCCATACGCCAGACCAGCCAGACGATGATGGAT
This sequence comes from Candidatus Kapaibacterium thiocyanatum, assembly GCA_001899175.1. Taxonomy (NCBI): domain Bacteria; kingdom Pseudomonadati; phylum Bacteroidota; class Eximiradiia; order Eximiradiales; family Kapaibacteriaceae (SeqCode); genus Kapaibacterium (SeqCode); species Kapaibacterium thiocyanatum (SeqCode). The sequence continues at coordinate 286,928 of MKVH01000002.1, forward strand.
ACGGAGAAGAAGCCACCGATGGCCACCTCGGCGGCCGAAAGGCCCTTGCCCGTATCCGTCAGGAAGTAGGGCATGGCGAACAGATAGACGCCTATCCATACCTGCGGACGCTTGAACATCGCACCCAGGATGCCGACGCCGATCATCAGCACGGGCATGAGCCAGGGCAGGCCGAGGTCGAGGCTGACCACGAAACCGATGATGGCCAGGATTCCACCGATCGCACCCAGGAGAAGGGCGATCGGAGTGATCCGTGGAAGCGTCATCGTCGTCATGCGGATTGTTCAGGCGTCTGGAGCGAACGCCATGCGTACATGGCGAGGAAGATCAGCACCATGATGATGCCTCCGCCCACGCCCGCACCGGCGGCGATGAGGGAGCGCTTGGGACGGTCCTTCTTTTCCGCGACGATGGGAGCATCGACGACCATGAGGCTCGGCGTGTTCTTCTGCATGTCGAGGCGCGTCTGCTCGAGCGTCGGCATCAGGAAGGCCTTCACCTTGGCATAGGCTTCGAATTCGGTATAGACCTTCATATACCGTACACCGACGCCCGCGGCATCGGTAATGGCAAAGTTGCCGGCGAAGCCCGGTTGCGTGGTGACACGCTGATACTGATCCTTCAGTTCCTGGACCAGGGCCGACTGCGTACGCACCTGCGGATCGTCCGGACCGTAGTTCTGGCGCAGCAGGCCGAGCAGCGTTTCCTGCTTGAGGACGTTGGCCTTGATCTCGCTCAGGCCCGTGGCCGATGCCTTGGCCTGATCGAGCGGCGAGAAGATCCCGTACCGCCGGGAGAAGGCACTCAGCGTATCCGTAAGATCGACCATGGCACTGTCCATGGCGTGAAGCCTGGTTTCCAGATAGCTCGTCGCCTTCGTAGCTTCCTCGCGCTGGATGCGGTTGGCCAGATCGTTGGCGAAGCTCACGAACGTCGTGCACATCGTCACGGCCTTCTGCGGCTCGCGGCTCCAGAAGGTGATCTCGTAATTGCCTTCGGCATGGAGGTTGATCTCGAGGTTCTTCTCCAGCTCCTCGCGGACGTACATCCGGGGCTTGCCCTCGAGTTCGTACTCCTTCGCGAGGTCGAAGCGCGAGATCATCGAATCGCGCAGCGTACGGCTGTACAGCAGGACGATGAACTCGTAGCTGTCGCCTCCCTTGCCGCCGAGCTTCGTCAGACCGAAGTCCTTGAGTGTGGAGGAAATGCCCCCCAGGGCTCCACCCAGCAATGAATTGTCGCTTTTCGGCGGAACGCAGTTGACGGTCGAACGGAAGTATTCGGGCAACGTACGTGCATAGAGATAGGCACCTACGGCCGACACGACGGCGACGATCAGGATGATCCATTTGCGGCGCATCAGCATGCGCAGCAATGCTACCGTCGGGAAGGAAGCTTGGGACATTCGGGTACTCGGGGATGGGACATCGACGTCAAAAATACAACGCATCCGACTGCGTCACCGCAGGTTCCTGACGCAGATACTGGAGGATTATGATAGTCGGCCTGAACGCCAGATTGCTGTTGCCGAGAAAAATGGAGGGAATAGGCTGGTATACCCACGAACTGTTCCGCCGAATCGTGCAGAATCACCCGGAACACCGGTTCGTGATGATGTTCGACCGGAAGTGGGATCCACGCTTCATCTACGGGCCCAACGTCACTCCGGTTTCGGCAGGACCCCAGGCCCGACGTCATGCCCTGTATTACATGTGGTACAACCTGAGCCTGCCCCGTATGCTCAGGAAGTACCGGTGCGACGTCCTGGTATCCCTGAACGGCTTCATCCCTCTGAAATCTCCCGTGCCCACCGTCAACGTCTTTCACGACATGGGCTATATCCACGTTCCGGAGCAGATCGAACCGATCACGCGTGCCTACTATCGCTGGATGTTCGCGGCCTGTGCCCGCGCTTCCACGCGGCTGGCCACGATATCGGAGTTCTCCCGCAGGGACATCTCCGAGAACTGCCATATTCCCGTCGACGGTATCTCGATCGTTTCCAACGGCGTGCGGGATATCTTCCATCCGCTCGACGAATCCGGGCGCCAGCAGGTGCGCGACAGGTTCTGCCGCGGCTTGCCGTTCTTCCTCTTCGTCGGAGTCCTTCAACCACGCAAGAACGTCGTCAACCTCCTTCGTGCCTTCGCACGGTTCAAGGCGGAAACGGCAAGCACCACATGCCTGCTCATCGCCGGACGACGCGGATGGAGGGACGATGCGATAGGGAAGACGTTCGAGGCGCTGCCGTGCAAGGACGACATCATCTTCACCGGATATCTCGAGGACGAAGATCTCGCCCGTGTGATGGCGGCTGCGACGGCACTCACCTTCGTACCGTTCTTCGAAGGATTCGGCGTGCCCGTCGTGGAGGCCATGGCGAGCGGAACACCCGTGCTCACGTCGAACGTGAGCTCGCTTCCCGAAGTCGCAGGCGATGCGGCGCTGATGGTGGACCCGCATGACGTGGAGGCCATGGTGGACGGCATGCGCCGTCTGGACGGCGACGCCGGACTCCGGGCGTCGTTACGGACGGCAGGCCTGGCCCGTGCGCCGATGTATTCGTGGGATCGTTCTGCGGAGCGGCTCTGGGAGTTGATCGAGGAGGCCGCCGCTACTTCCGTGCGACGATGATCATGTTCGGCGTATCGAGATAGTAGGACTGTGGCATGCCGTAGACGATGCCGAGGATACGCCTGTGCAATGACGCAAAAGGGCGGACGATGCTTCTGATGGTCCGGGCAACGAGGTTGCCCCCGACGGGGGGTACGGGCAGAACTCCGACGTTCGTATACGGCAACGACGCGAACAGTTCGTTAGCCGAGAGCTTGTTCAGATGCAGTTCGTGCGTAAGGTCCCCGTAGGAGAGAACGGTGCCGAAGGCGGCATCGACATTCGGCGTACGCAGGATCAGCCGTCCACCGGGTGCCAGGGCCCGGTGACACGCCGACAGTACGGAAATGGCTTCGTTGCGGTTGAGATGTTCGATCACGTCGATCATCGTGATGCACTGGACGTCGCTCCGTTCGGCGAGCAGTTCCATGACGTCGCCTGCGCGGACGTTCCGCACACCGAGCGCACGGGCCGTGGTCACTTGTTCTTCACTCAGGTCGATTCCTTCGCACTTCTCGTAGCCCATGTCCTGAAGTAGCAGCAGGAAGGCGCCGTAGCCGCAGCCGAGGTCGATGACGTGAGCCGTACGTTCCGTCGGAAGGTAGCCGCATATCGTGGCACGATAGTCGTTCTGCTGGTTCGCCACGTTCGAGCGCAATGCGGCTTCGTCGGCGAAGCGGCCCTGGACCGTCGTGTACTGTCCGTACAAGTGCTGCCTGTAGTCCGTCATCGTTTCCTCGTTGGCAAGGTTTCGTATACGCCGGCGATGGCCTCGGCGAGACGTTCGTTCGTGTAGTGCTGGTGTACGCGCCGCTCGCCTGCGATGGCGAGGCGCCGACGCTCGTCCGGGTCGTCGCGCATTCGTACGATGGCGTTGGCCAGTGCCTGTGCGTCACCTTCGGGCGTGACGATACCGGCATCACCGATGACCCACGGAATCTCGCCGGAATCCGAGCCGATCACCGGAACCCTGCATGCCATGGCCTCGATGATGACGCGGCCGAACTGCTCGCGCCAGTGCGGTGCAGAGAGCGAGGGAACCGTGAGGACGTCGAAGGCATTCAGGATGTCGGGAACCTCCCGCGCCGGTACTCCGGCAAGGAAGCGGATGTTGTCGGCGACACCACTGTTCCTCGCACGTTCGCGTACGGCATCGGCATAGTCTCCATCGCCGAGAATGGCCACGGTGATGCCTTTATCCTTCGTCATCGTGAGCGCGTCGACGAGTACGTCGAGTCCCTTCATCCGCATCACGCGTCCGACGAAACCCACGACGAGGCTATTGCCGTGCAGGCCGAGACGTTCGCGTACCGCATCGCGGCGGTCGGGGAGCGGACGATACAGCCCGGGGTCGACACCGTACTGCGGAATGAGCGATACGGGGCCTTCATAGCCGAGCTTCCGGTATTCCGGTTCGGCATCGTGCGTTCCCGCGATGATGGCGTCGAGGTGCGGTATCGTGATGCCCTGCAACAGGGAGAACAGGATGCGTTTCGGATGCCATAGGGGCCAGTGCGGATAGGGCATGGGCCAGTTGCGCCAGGTGAAGCCGACGATGGACGGCGGACGTTTCATGCGCAGTGCGTGGCGTACGAGCTGCACGGAAACGAGGCTTTCCGGCTCTTCCTCGAGATGGAGGATGTCGGGGCGAACGGTGCGGAAGACGGAACGCAGTCCACGGAACCAGAAGCCGTTCTGCCGTCCCCGTTCCGCGAATGGCGCAGGGCGCGTGATCACTCGATAGGTGCCGTCACCCTTGTATGCTTCGACGACGCGATTGCCTTCGCGATACCGTTCCGGTAACAGCAACGTCAGCTCGATACCGGGCTGACGTGCGAGATGACGGAGTTTGTCCTGATAGACGTCCACGACGGAAGAGTGGGAAACGAGCAGGACACGACGGGGTTCGGACATACGGGCAAAGATACGGGCTATATTTGCGGCTTCATCATGCGCATTCTCGTCATCCTTCCACGCATTCCGTATCCGCCTCGCGATGGCGGCGCCATCGTCATGTTCGAAACCGTGCGTGAACTGACGAAGGCTGGTCACGATGTCGATGTCTTCGTGCTGAATACGTCGCGGCACCGGCAACCGCCGGGCGTCGTGGCGGATATCTGCTCCCACGTCGTATCCGTCGACATCGATACGGAGATCACGGCACCCGGTGCGCTGAAGAATCTGTTCATGCCGCGGCGTGTATCGTCCGATGGCGGAACGATTCCACTATCGTATTGGCTCGAGCGTTTCGTCAGCGATGCCGCACTCGGCCGCCTCTTCGACCTCCTCGACGAGCGTGGTCCCTACGACGTCATCCAGTGCGAGTCACTGTTCACCGCCTGGTATGGCCTGGCGATACGCAGGGCGGGCCGCGCATGGAGTGACACTCCCGTCGTCCTGCGAGCCCACAACGTCGAGCACAGGATCATGGAGCGCCTTGCCGGTGAGCGGCGGCTTTCGGTGATGGAGCGCAGATACCGACGCCATCTGGCGGAGAGGACGAAGCGATTCGAAATGGAGGCCGTGCGCGCCCTGTCGGGGGTGGCGGCGATCTCTCCCGACGATGCCGCGTGGTTCCGGTCGGTGGCACCCGGTACCGTCGTCGACGTCGTCATGCCGGGAATCATGATGCCACCGGACGATACCCTCGACGCCATCGAGGTGGAGCCCTTCACGCTCTGCATCCTTTCCAGCATGGAATGGGCGCCGAACGTCGAAGGTGCGATATGGTTCATCGAGCGGGTCATGCCATCGATCGTCGAGCGGCTGCCCCAGGCCGTGCTGCATGTCGCTGGGCGGAATCCCGGCGCGGATATCCTGGCCCTGCATGACGGTCGGCATGTCGTCGTCCACGGCGAGATCGACGACGCGCTCGTCTTTCGCCGAAGCAAGGCCGTTTCCGTCGTTCCGCTCTTCAGCGGCAGCGGTGTACGGATCAAGATCATCGAATCGATGGCCGCGGGTGTCGCACTCGTGACGACGAGTGTCGGTGCCGAGGGGCTGCCGGTCGTCAACGGCGGCCAGGTCGTCATCGCCGATGACATCGGGAGTTTCGCCGATGCCTGCGTGGATCTGCTGGTCAATGGTGAGCATGCTCGGGCGATGGGAGAACGGGGGCGTGCCTTCGCGAAGGCAGAATTCTCGTGGGATCGCAGGGTGAAGGATCTCGTCGGCCTCTATCGTGCCGTCATATCGCCTGCAGGCGGGTGATCTCGTCCCGAAGTTCGGCTGCGCGTTCGAAGTCCAGGTCGCGGGCGGCGTTCTTCATCTCCACGAACATCTGGTCGATCATTTCCTTGCGCTGTTCGGGCGTGAGGTACTTCGCGATGGGCTCCGCAGCACGCTTCAGGCGGGCATGTTCCTTTTCGGCCTGACGTTCCACACGCTTCGTCTGCATGTCCGCTACCGATGTGGATTCGAGTATCTCTTCGAGAGATTTATAAACTGTCTTAGGATCGATGCCGTGTTCCCGGTTGTAGTCTTCCTGCAGGGCACGACGGCGATTCGTCTCGTCCATCACTGCCTTCATCGAATTGGTGATGCGGTCAGCGTAGAAGATGACGAGGCCGTTGGCGTTACGGGCCGTCCGTCCTGCCGTCTGCATGAGTGAACGTTCGCTGCGTAGGAAACCCTCCTTGTCGGCATCGAGAATGGCCACCAGGGTCACCTCGGGCATGTCGAGGCCTTCGCGCAGGAGGTTGACGCCGATGAGGACGTCGAACTGTCCGAGACGCAGATTGCGGATGATCTCCACACGTTCCAGCGAGTCGACGTCGGAATGGATGTAGGCTACGCGGATGTTCAGGTTGTGGAGGTAGTCGGTGAGGTCCTCGGCCATCCGCTTCGTCAGCGTCGTCACGAGGATACGTTCGCTTCTCGTCACGCGATCCCGGATCTCGCCCAGCAGGTCGTCGATCTGGTTCTTCACCGGACGTACGTCGATGTGGGGATCGAGCAGGCCGGTAGGACGGATCACCTGTTCGACGACGACGCCCATGCTCTTCTCGAGTTCGTACGTGCCCGGCGTGGCGCTCACGTAGATGGCCTGGTTGACGTGGGCCTCGAACTCCTCGAACTTGAGCGGACGGTTCTCCAGTGCGCTCGGCAGGCGGAAGCCGTGCTCCACGAGCGTCGTCTTGCGCACGCGGTCGCCGTTGTACATGGCGCGTACCTGCGGGACCGTGACGTGGCTCTCGTCGATGACGAGCAGGAAGTCGTCGGGGAAGTAGTCGAGCAGGCAGTTCGGCTTGTCGCCGGGCTTGCGTCCGCTCAGATGCATGGAATAGTTCTCGATACCGGAACAGTATCCCACTTCCTTCATCATCTCGATGTCGAAGAGCGTCCGCTGTTCGAGGCGTTGTGCTTCGAGCAGCTTGCCCATGTCGCGCAGTTCCTTCAGACGGTGCACGAGCTCGTCCTTGATGTCGACGATGGCACGGGCGAGGTTCGACTGCGAGGTCACGAAGAGGCGTGCAGGATAGAGGAGCATGGAGCCGATGCGTTCGAGCACCTTGCCGTCGCGGCGGTCGATCCACGAGACCTTCTCGATCTCGTCGCCGAAATACTCCACGCGGATGGCACGGTTGTCTTCATAAGCGGGCATGATGTCCACCACGTCTCCGCGTACACGGAACGTGCCGCGGGCGAACTCGAAGTCGTTCCTCGAATAGTGGATGTCGGACAATCGATACAGCAGTTTCTGTCTGCTGAGTTCCATGCCTTCCTTGATCAACAGCAACTGGTCCTTGAAGTCCTCCTTCGCACCGATGCCGTAGATGCAGGAGACCGAGGCGACGACGATCGTATCGCGCCGGCCTTCCACCAGGGCGCTCGTGGCGCGGAGGCGGAGCCGGTCGATCTCGTCGTTGATGGAGAAGTCCTTGTCGATGAACACGTCCGTCGACGGGATGTAGGCCTCGGGCTGGTAGTAGTCGTAGTAGGAGATGAAGAATTCGACGGCGTTGTTGGGGAAGAAGCTCTTGAATTCACCGTAGAGCTGGGCGGCCAGGGTCTTGTTCGGCGAGATGACGAGGGTGGGCCGCTGGATCTCGCTGATGACGTTCGAGACGGTGAAGGTCTTTCCGGAACCCGTCACCCCTAGCAGCGTCTGATGCTGCTGGCCGGAACGCAGCCCTTCCAGCAGTTCGGCGATGGCCTTGGGCTGATCGCCCGACGGTGCGTACTTGGTCTGGAGCTGAAAATCTGACATGGGAGCGTGTCCGAAACGAAAACAAGCCGTTATGATACGTCGGAAACCACATCAACACCAAAAAACCTTCTAAGTGCCTTATCTGTCAACGTTCACCGAGAACAATGACAAAAAATTCATTGAAGAGGGGGTGTTCGGAGCCGTATTTTTGCCCTCTTTGAACCGCGGCGAAGTACGCGGAATCCAGCGTCTGCAAGGAGAACCCATGAAATTGTCGGAATTTAAATTCACGGTCCCCAAGGCATCCGTTGCCAAATTTCCTTCCGATCCCCGTGAGGCCTCCAAGATGATGGTGGTCAACCGTGAGACCGGTGAAATCGAAGACCGGGAATTCAAGGACATTCTGAGTTTCTTCGACAAGGGCGACGTCATCGTGGTGAACGAGACGAAGGTGTTCCCGGCTCGGCTGTTCGGCAAGAAGGAAAAGACGAATGCGAAGATCGAGGTAATGCTGCTGCGCGAGCTGAAGGCCCAGGAGCGTATATGGGACGTCCTCGTCGAGCCCGCACGCAAGGTACGGATCGGTAACAAGATCTACTTCGACAACAACCGGTTCTATTGCGAAATCATCGATAACACGACGTCGCGTGGTCGTACGGTGCGTTTCTCGTACGATGGTGACCTCCATCAGGTGATCGAACGCATCGGCCAGATGCCGCTGCCCGAATACATCAAGCGCGAGCCCACGGAGCTCGACAAGGAAACGTATCAGTGCGTCTTCGCCAATCCGGACAAGGTAGGCTCCATCGCTCCGCCGACGTCGGGCCTGCATTTCTCCGAGAAGCTCCTCAAGGCAGCCGAGAAGAAGGGGGTCAAGGTCGCGCGCGTCACGTTGAACATCGGTCAGGGAATCTTCGAGACGATCGAAGTGGAAGATCTCACCAAGCACCGCATGTACAGTGAATACTTCGAGATCTCGAAGGATGCCGCCGACACGATCAACAAGGCCCTGAAGTCAAAGAAGAACGTCTATGCCGTCGGCTGCAGCGTCGTACGCGCCCTGGAGTCGAGCGTTCTCACGAGCGGTATCGTGAAGCCCAACCGCGGATGGACGGACAAGTTCATCCATCCTCCCTACGAATTCAAGATCGCCAACCGCTTCATCACCAACTTCCACCTTCCGGCATCGCCGTCGCTGCTCCTGGCAACGGCCTATGCAGGTGGCAAGGACACGATCTTCAAGGCCTACAAGCGTGCCATGAAGAGCGAGTACAGGTTCTTCGCCTACGGTGACGCGATGCTGATCATCTGACGGTCGGTGTACCAATGAGCGAACATTTGTCAACAGGGTGTACCATGGAAGACTACAACCGGCTGAAGAAAATCATGAATACCGTCAGCGATCTCGGATCGGCCGTGGCGGTACTCGGATGGGACCAGGAAACGTACATGCCCGACGGTGCCGTCGAAGCCCGTTCGGAGCAACTCGCGACGCTGTCGACGCTGATCCACGATTTCATGACGAACGATGCCGCGCGCGCGGCCGTGGCCGCCGTGCCCAGCTATATCGGGACGCTGAGCGACCGCGATCAACGCGTGGTGAAGACCTTCGTCAAGGATCATACGCGCACGATCCGGTTGCCGGCAGATCTCGTCGAGGAACAGGCCCGCGTGGCCTCGCTCGCACAGGATGCATGGAAGCGTGCACGCCAGGCCAGCGACTTCTCGATCTTCCAGCCGATGCTCGAGCGCACGGTCGACCTCAAGCGCCGTGAAGCCGAGCTGCTCGGTCCTGCCGATCATCCCTACGACAATCTGATCGATACCTACGAACCCTCCGCTACGGTGGGGTCGCTGACGCCCGTCTTCGACAGGCTGCGCGCCGGTACGGTCGATCTTCTGTCGAAGATCGGTCCGCTCCAGGACAAGGTCCCGGACGATGTGCTCTACCGCACCTACGACGGGAACAAGCAACTGGACATGGCCAGGCAGATCATCGACATCCTCGGCTTCCGGTTCGAGACCGGCCGTATCGATCTCTCCGCACATCCGTTCTGCACGACGTTCGCCATCTCCGATGTGCGCCTCACGACGCGTATCCGCGAGAACGATCTGCGTTCCTGCCTCTTCGGCCTTATCCATGAGGCAGGGCACGGCATGTACGAACAGGGCGTATCCCGCGAACTGGCGCGCACTCCGTCGGCGCAGGGTGCCAGCATGGGCATCCACGAATCGCAGTCCCTCTTCTGGGAGAACGTCATCGCACGCAGCGAGGAGTTCTGGCAATGGGCCTTCCCGCGGTTGCGCGCGGCCTTCCCGGATCAACTGGCCGACCAGACGCCGGAGTCGTTCTTCAAGGCCATCAACAAGATGCGTCCGTCGCTCAACCGTGTGGAAAGCGACGAACTCACCTACAACATGCACATCATCCTCCGCTTCGAGATCGAACGCGACCTCATCGGTGGCACCATCGAAGTGAAGGACATTCCCGAACTCTGGCGCACGAAGATGCAGGCGTCGCTCGGCGTCGTTCCTCCGAACGATGCGGAAGGCTGTCTGCAGGACGTCCACTGGTCCTTCGGTGGTATCGGATACTTCCCGTCCTATACGCTCGGCAAGCTCTACGCAGCCATGGAGTGGAATGCGCTCGAACGGCAGATGCCGGACGCACGTACGCGCATCGTCAACGGCGACTTCGCTCCCATCCGCGAATGGCTCCGCACGCATATCCACGATAACGGCCGTACGGAAACGCCCGACGAGATCATCCGTCGCGTCGCAAGCCGTCCGCTGACGGAAGTGGACTTCCTCGACTATGTCGGCCGCAAGGCCGCGCGTGTCTACGGATTCTGAGATGGACTTCGGCGAGCGTGTCGCGCGATTCCTGACGACGCTGAAACTCGACGTGGACCTTCCCGAAGGATTCGAAGTCCTCGATCCGTATCGCGATGCGGAAGTGCGTCGTGTCGTTCGTGAGTTCTGCGGCAGGTATTATGCGAGCGGTCACGCACGTATCGGTGTCTGGGGAATCAATCCCGGGCGTTTCGGTGCAGGCGTCACCGGACTCTCGTTCACCGATCCCGTATCGCTGAGCGATCAGCTCGGAATCGCGACGTCGATCGGAGGTCGACGCGAGCTGTCGGCGGAGTTCATCGGCATGGTGATCGATGCCTACGGCGGTCCGCAACGATGGTACCACGACGTCTTCCTCTCGGCGCTCAGTCCGCTGGGCTTCGTGCGGGATGGCGTCAACATCAACTTCTACGACGATCGCACGCTCGAACGGAACATCGTGCCCTTCGTTCTGGACGGACAACGGGCGATGATCGAAGCCGGTGTGGCGAAGTCCGGCTGTGTGATCCTCGGCAGCGGCAAGCTCAAGTCGTTCGTCCAGCGCTACGTCCAGCCCGTGATCGGCTACGACGACGTGCACTATCTTGATCATCCGAGATTCATCATGCAGTATCGGCGCAAGCAGGTGACGTCCTACGTCGAGCGCTACGTGACGACAATTCGTGGCCTCGTCGAAAAAACGTTCTTGCACGAAAGGGCATCCGCGTCGTAACTTTGTACTCTTAATGAGCGCGCCAACGTAGCTCAGCTGGTAGAGCAGCTCATTCGTAATGAGCAGGTCACCGGTTCAAGTCCGGTCGTTGGCTCCACGACAAGCCCTTGGATCACGTGATCTCAAGGGCTTTTTCGTTATCCGATGGGTGGGTCACGGTGGAACGGAAAAGGAGAGGGTGAATGTTCACGATACGTCAACGTATACGGTACTCCGTCGATAACCTGTTCTCGCGCGGTACGGGAGCGATGCTCTTCGCGCTGTCGGCAGGTATGGTCATCATCATCGTCAGCGTCTTCATCGTGATGGTGATGCTCGGTACGCGTCCGGGTGACGACGCTACGTCGCTCGACAGTTTGTGGACGATCTTCATCTATACCTTCGATCCTTCGGGGGTGCCCTACAACGAAGGGGACTGGTCGTATCGCATCCTCATGTTCATGGCGAGCTTCGGCGGTATCATCGTCCTTTCCACGTTGATCGGCATCCTGGCCACCGGTTTCACGAACATGCTCGAGACGCTCCGCAAGGGGAAGTCGCTCGTGATCGAAACGAGGCATACACTCATCCTCGGCTGGTCCGAACAGATCTATTCCATCGTCCATGAACTGATTCTCGCCAACGAGAATCTCGATGAGGCCTGTGTCGTCGTCCTCGCCGAGAAGGACAAGATGGAAATGGAAGATGCGTTGCGGGCACGCATTCCGGAGACCGGTGTGACGCGCATCGTCTGCCGGTCAGGATCTCCGCTCGATATCACCGACCTCGCCATTGTACGTCCTGACGAGGCACGTGCCGTCATCATCGTGGCGCCCGACGACATTCAGGACCCCGATGCCGTTGTCGTGAAGATCCTGCTGGCCCTGCTCAATGCACCGGACGTTGGGACCACGCGTGGTACGGTCGTGGCCACGATGCGCGACGAAGACAACATCCAGGTGGCCCGCATCATCGCCGGTGAGCGGGCCCGGCTGATTCCCGGCGAGCTCGTCATCTCCCAGATCATCACGCAGACATGCCGGCAGCCGGGGCTCTCCATGGTCTACACCGAGCTGCTCGACTTCGGTGGCGATGAACTCTACATCCATGAAGAACCCGCGCTCACGGACAGGACGTTTCTCGAAGCACTGTCGATGTACGAGGATTCCACACTGTTCGGGCTCCGAACGGCCGAAGGCCGCATCCTCGTCAACCCGCCGATGGATACCATCATCGGCAGGGGTGATGCCGTCATCGCACTGTCGAAGGACGACGATACGGTCGTGCTGCGTCAGGGCACGGCACCGGCCGTCGACGCTGCGGCCATCGTGACGCGCGATGCGTCGCCGCGCCATGCCGAGAACATCCTCGTGCTCGGATGGAACGAACGCGGCCGCTTCATCATGCGGGAACTGGATCAGTACGTCGCGGTAGGCACGAAGCTCCATCTGATCGACGACGAGGATCACGAAGCGGCGCTGGACGATCTACGGCGGGACGTGAAGAACATCATGCTGGGAGCGACCATCGGTACGACGACATCACGTGCCGTGCTCGATGCCGCGAACGTTCCTTCCTTCGACAGCGTCATCGTCCTTGCCGACACCCGGCGCCCCGTCCAGGAAGCGGATGCCCGGACGTTGATGACGCTCATCCATCTGCGCGACATCGCCGCCAGGCATGGCAAGGACATCAACATCGTCACGGAAATGCTCGACGATCGGAACCGTGCCCTCGCCACGATGGACAGCACGAACGACTTCATCG